>VBIU01000150.1 GCA_005880945.1 Chloroflexota bacterium
CGCCGCCGCCGGTCGTGCCCATCCAGAACTCGTTCGGGCGGGCGGCGGAACCAGAGACGGCCACCGAGCGGCCACCGCGGAAGATCCCGATCTCGCGCCATTTCAGCGCGGCGAATACGGTCGAGTCGTACGGGGTTTGAGACTGGGCAGTGAGGCTTGAAGCGACGAGGCAGCACAGCGTGAGGACGCGCAGCGAAGACACGGCGAGCCTCCAGGTGGGAGTGGAATGGAGAGAGGCGCCGGTCGGAATCGAACCGACGAATCGAGGTTTTGCAGACCTCTGCCTTACCACTTGGCTACGGCGCCGGGCGTCAAAAACTCACCAAAAGGGACTGCTCCATCAAGTCCGCAGCGTGCGCCAGCACCCGCTGCTCCTCCTCTGTTAGCTGCATAACACCCTGCATGAGTCGCTCCACGCGCCGCGCCCGCCCCTTCTGCAGCAAGCGCTTCCCTGCCGCGGTCGCCTCGACGAGCTGCACCCTGCCGTCGGCCGGATCATTCACGCGCCGTACCAGTCCCCGACGCTCCAACCCGTCCACCAGCCGTGTGATCGTAGGCCGGCGCACCTGCTCCGCCTCGGCCAGGGCACCCATCGTGATCGGTCCCCGGAACACGATGACCGACAAGGCCGACGCGCGCGGGCCCGACAGGCCCAGCGCCTTGTCCTCCACCCGCAACCGCCGCAGCAGATGGATGGCCGCCGAGTGCAGCCGGTCGGCGACTGCGCGGGCCGCGGCGGGGGCTTGACGGGAACCCATTTCCATAATTACTTAGCTAAAGCTAACTACTTTCTCGAGGAGAGGCAATGGACATCGCGCAGGTCACCAACGTCGTCCACGACATCGATCGCGCCGTCAAATTCCACCGCGACGTGCTCGGCCTGCCGCTGTTGTTCCAGGCGCCGCCGTCCCTCGCGTTCTTTCAATGCGGCTCCGTGCGGCTGATGCTGTCGCCGCCGGAAAATGCCGAACAGGACCATCCCGGCTCTTTCCTCTATTTCCGCGTGAACGACATCGAAAGCGTGCATCGCACGCTGGCGGGCAAGGGCGTGAAATTCGTCGACGCCCCGCACCGCGTCCACGCAGCGGCCGACTACGACTTATGGATGACGTTCTTTCACGACCCCGACCACAACCCCATGGCCCTCATGGAGGAGAAGCCAAAGCGGAAGGCTTCCTGAAAGACGATGCGACCGCGACGCTCGCGACCAGCACGTTCGCCACGATGACGGGGAGCGAGTGGATCAGCACGCCATAGAGCGCCCATAACCCGGCGGCGACGCCCTGCACACGCCGAAGCGATGTGGGCCGCTTCGTGAAGTAAGACACGAGGAAGACGGCGGTCGCCAACCAGCCGATCCAGTCGACGTTTGTCATCATACCTGCTGCCCCTCCCCGACTCGGTTAGAACGAAAAGCCCTTTCGTAACGTGACCGCCCAGCGCCTCCCCTGGACTCCCTGACCAAACCGGTACCCGAAGGCTACCTCGACGGCCTCACCGCGCACGGCCCGCGTTGGCCCAAAACGCAACGACAGCCCGGCATCGCCGCCCTGCCGAGCGGCCTCATCGCGATACCAGGCTCCGCCATAGTCGAGAAACGGCGCAAGGCCCAGCGCCATCAGGCCCAAGATCTCGTCGACCACGAGAATGCGGTCCTCGAGCACAAACCACGTGGAGCGGGTGCCGGTGAACTCATGGATGCCGAACAGCCGCGGCGCTCGCTGTACCATCCACGGATCGAACTCCGCGCCCGGTTTGGGATGTGTCACCACTCCGCCCTCGGCGTGCATGATCCAGGTATGGCGGGGAATGTCCTGGCTTACGACGGTCACCTCGGCCTGCGTCCGGGTCGTGTCCAATCCATTGGCCGCGACGCGCACAACGGCAAAGCCGCGCTTCCAGACGGCCGACGTCTGGCCGCTGAATTCGTACCCCACGCCGGACTGCAACACAATGCCGGCCCGGAGCGTGGGTGAGAGGTCGACGTCCTCACGACGGGCGTACGAGTTGAAGTGCTCGAGCACGCGGAACCGCACCGCGCCGAGCTCCACACCCGCCCGCACGGTCATGAACACCGAGTAGGGCACGCGCGAGCTATCCGTGGCGCCAAAATCCTCACGGCGCCATTCCCATCCACCCCAGATCCGCGCGTACTTGTGCGTCGTCGCCGCTGCCGCGATCCCGGCCATCAGCCCGACCCGGAACAAGCGATGGCTCGTGCTGTCGAGGAGCACGTCGTCGCGAAAGCGCAGCACCCGCTCGTGGGCCAATTCGCCGTACGTCTCGACCGAATGCGGCGCCGCCGTTTCGTGGAACGGCAGTCCGAATTGCCATTGGCCGCGGTGGCCGTCGGAGAGGTCGCTGTAGCGCGCATTGATTAGCGTCCGGCGGCTGAAGAAATGCGGGTTGATGAATTCGAGATCGAGCCGGCTGCGATCAGGATTGCGGCCGTAGATGAGCGCCAGCTCTGTCGCTGTGCCGAGGAAATTGCGCTCGATAAAACCCACTTCCCAGGTGTTGTCGCCCCCTACGCTCGTGAAGCTCGCCTGCGGTTGCGTGCTCCAACCGTCCGCGGTCACCGCCCGCAGCGCGAGTTTGCCGTCCGCCTGGCGCACGGTGTCGACGCGCACCTGCCGAAAGACGCCGAGGTTGCGCAGCGCCCGCTCGCTTTCCTCCACGCGCGCGAGATCGAAGGGATCGCCCCGATTTAGCAGCAGGCGCTTCCGGATCACCCACTGCCGGGTCCGCATGTGGAGCTTGTTCGCCAGGTGCGCGACCCAGTCGGGCGCCGCGTCCTCGCGGTCGAAGATGTTGCGGTTCTCGACGATCACCGTATCGATGGTCTGCGGGTCGGCCGGTCGAACCGCCGGGCTGCCGCTCTGCAGCAACAACAGGACGGCGAGGAACATCAGGGTCGTATTCCGTGGATTCGCTGGCGCAGCCGGTAGGTCGCGTGCTTGCTGGAGTCGTCCCAGGCCGTGAAATAGAGCGTCGCATCGATCCGCCCGGCGATCTGCCGCATGCCACGCGTCTGCATCACGTACGTGCCGCGCACGGAATCCGGCCGCAGCGGCCGGCATAGACATGCCACGGTTCCCCAGGCTGGAATGGAGTCGCCCAGCGAGTAGCGATGCTCGGCTGACCGCCGTCGCGCGTCGCCGAGGTCGAGCGCGACGGTCAGCGAGTACTCGTCACCCAGCGCGGCGCTCGGGTCGAAATCGAACCGGGCCAGCAGGACGTCGTGGCGCTCGGCGACGTTGGTATCGACCCGCAGCTCGACGATCGTAAAGCGCGGGTCGGGTTCAACCAGGATGCGACCGTGTTGCTCCCACCGTCCTGCTTGCTGCACTCCTTGTGTGTCGCCCGGCCGCGGCAAGACATCGCACGCCGAGGTCACCCCGGCGATCAGGGCCAATATGCGCAGCGCGGTCATCGAGTACAGCAAAGATATACACCGCAGCCAGATCGCCGCGGTTAGTAGAGGTAAGTCACCGCCATCGCGAAAGTAACCTGAGCCTCCTTTCCGCCGAACGCCGCCAGCGTCGACCGATCGTACCTGATCTCCGGGCGGACGATGGCGTTCGGCCACGCACGGACGTTCAACGTCGCCGTGGCGCTCCCCAACTTCTGTCCCGCGTTCGCGGGGAACCCGAAGGATCCGCTGGTGCGCGCGCCGTTCTCGTCGTTCACGTAGTCGCCTCGCAGCGCCAGTCCAAGCGACTTGTCCAGATCGTATGTCATCCAGCCACCCAACGCCCACCACTGCGCATCCTGGGTGGGAGTCGGCAGGGCGGCGTTCGCCTGCTCCCGGCCGTAGTCACTCTGGACCCAGAATTGCGTCGCGCCCAGCTTCCGCCAAATCAGTGCATCGACGCCGTAGCGATTCGCGTGATCGTTGCCCGCCTCCTCCGGGCCCCAGAACCCAATGATGCCTACCGAGGTGAGCGTATCGAGTGAGATCCCGACCCGTCCCATTAGCGACTTGCGTTTGTTGTTGTCCGAAACCTGATCCCAACCGTTGATCACGCGGAGCTGCACGTCGAGGTACCGGTTGAGCTTGGTTTCGACGCTCACACCCACCGCGGTGAAGTTCTCGACGTAGATGAACTGGTTTCCCTCCGACCAGTTCGGGTTGCCGGCGGTTTCGATCACCTCGAGCCCGAGAAGCGTGGGGATCCGACCCGCCTTGAACTGCACGCCGCTGCCATTTGCGGTTGGGAGATTCAGGGTGACATAGAGGTGCGGGATATCGGCCTGGGTGCCGAGGTCGAGCGCCCCTCCCCCCGACTTGATCACCGTGGCATTCTGGCCGAACATGACCTCGGTGTGGAATCCGGCGCTGCGCTTCGCGGGGTCATACGGCTTGTCCAGCACGACGCCGAACGCGTTCAGGGTAAACCGGTCCTGTAAACGATCGTATAGCCGCCCCACGATCATCGTATCCCCAGCGCTGTGCCGCGAATAGGCGTAGGACGCCTCGGCCCAGCCCGTGAGCTTGAGCGGTGGAGGCGTTTGCGACGCCAGTACTACCGGCGCGAGCAGCAGGCCGGCAAGCGCACCGGCGCGCATCAGACCGGCTCCGGCTGTGGCTCGAGCGGCGCAGCCCGCTCGAGCGACGGGACATCCGGCTCGTTCAGGCTGATCACGGTCGAAGCTTCCGGCGTGCTGGGGTAGGCCTCCACACCCATCTCCGGCACGTCGAGCCCGAGCTCTTCGACTTCAGCCGAGACGCGATGGCCGCCCACCACAAGGCCGGTGACCTTATACGCCACGTACGCCATCGCGCCGACGGCCACGAAATTGGTCACGCCACCCACGAGCTGGGCGACGAGTTGCGACGCGTCGCCGTAGAACAACCCACGCACCGCCCCGTCGACGCCGTTCCAGCCGGCGCCATAGGTGCCGTCCGCGAGCAGCCCCACCGCCAGAATTCCCCACAGCCCGCATGCGCCATGGACCGAGATCGCGCCTACGGGATCGTCGATCTTGAGCGAGCGCTCGACAAAGAGCACCGACGCGCAGACCAGCACTCCCGCGACGCCGCCAATCAAGACGGCGGATGGGGCCGTTACGAACGCGCACGGCGCCGTGATGGCGACCAGTCCGGCGAGTGTCCCGTTCGCCACCATCGACGGATCGGGCTTGCCGTACTTCCGCCACACGTACAGCATCGCCGTGACCCCTCCCGCCGCCCCAGCCA
>VBIU01000151.1:0-5244 GCA_005880945.1 Chloroflexota bacterium
TCGACAAAAGCGGTAACGTCCTGATTGCCGACACCGGGAGCAACCGAATCCGGCGAGTCGAAGCCGGGTCGAACCGGATCACGACCGTCGCCGGCGGCAACGATGTCTACGGCTACGGCGGAGACGGTGGCCCGGCCGATCACGCCAGGCTGAGCCTTCCCTGGGGTCTGGCGGTCGGGCCAGATGGAAATGTCTACATCGCTGACACCGGCAACGACGTGATCCGGCGCGTGACGCGCGCGGGGATCATCACCACGGTAGCCGGGGGGAAGGGCGTTCTGTACGGACCGGCCGGGCTTGCGATCTCTCCTGCGGGCGACGTGTACGTCGCCGACATGGGCCACAGCCGCCTTGTCGTGATCCACGGTCTTGCCGCCAAATGAGAAGCCCGGCGGTGGCGCTGGTGTTCATCAGCTTCGTTGTTGCGGCTTGCTCGCCACTGGCGTCCCCGGCGCCAGAGGCAACCGGCCCTGTCATCGCCATCGCGAGCGAGTTCCCGCTGTCCGACGCCGGCGAGAAAGGCGCGGAGCGCGCAGTGGCCGCTGCGGTCGCCACCCATCCGACCCTGCGCGGTTATCGGCTCGCGTATCTGTCGCTGGATGACAACCTGGCCGGCCGCTTCGACCAGGATCGAGCCCTTCAAAACGCCAGTTCGGCGATCGCGGATCATCGAGTCCTTGGCATCGTCGGCCCGTGGAACAGCTCGATCGCCTCACTTCTGCTGCCGATCGCGGGCCACGACGACCTGGTGATGATCAGCCCTTCGGCGACGGCCGACTGTCTTACGGCGCGGCCAAAGGCCTGCCTGCAGGGGGCGACGGCACCGGCCGTGGCGACCAACTTTTTCCGGATCGCGGCCCGAAACACCGTCGCCGCGCGAACCGCGGCCGACTTTGCTGTCGATAAGCTCGGCATCGGGCGGTTCGCCGTGCTGCGAGACAGAACCGGTTACGGCCGCGACCTGAGCAACGCGTTCAAGAGTGAGGTTGCTGCCCTGGGCGCGCAGGCGGTCTTCAGCGGTTCGTTCTCGGACACGGACCCCAGCTACGCACCGCTGCTTCGCCAGGCTCAAGCGGCCGGCGCGGAGGCTCTCTTTGTCGGCGGTCTTTCCGATCTCGGCGCGTGTCGCGTGCGAGGCGCGATGAGCGGCATCTTTCCCGACGACGCCTACTTCATCTCCGGCGATGGGATCCTGGACCCGACCTGCATCACGGACGCCGGACAGAAAGCCGATGAGCATCTCATCGCTACGGTGTCCGCGCGAGAACCGCAATCCGTTCCGGCCGGACTCAAGGGCCTGGTGCGAGGCAAGATCTACGACGCGTACAACTCGGCGGCGTACGACTGCGCGCAAATCCTGATCGCCGCGATCGATCATGCGATTCAGGTCAACAACGGCAAGATCCCAACTCGCGAGCAGGTGTTGAGAGCCGTCGCCGCCACGACTGATTTCAACGGGATTACGGGCACGTACACGTTCGACGCCAACGGCGACGCCGTCAGGCCCGCAGTGTCCTTCTACTACGTTCGGGACGGTGCCTGGACGTTCTGGCAGAACGCGCCGGTTTCTACAGCGCGCTGACCGTTATTGGCACGCTCGTGGCCCGGAGCGCGGTGTTCGCCGTGTCCGCGACGGTGATGGTCTGATTGCCCACAGTGACCAGGGTGACGGAGAAGGTGTGGATTCCCCCATCACCGCTGGTGAAGGTGTAGTCGGCGGGAAGGTCGCCCAGCGTCTGGGCGACGACGTCGGTGGAGGTGAAGTGGACGGTGCCACGGAATCCGGTGGCCACGTTCCCGAACTGGTCGCGCAGGGTCACGGTGACGTTGAAGGCCTGGGTCGCCTTCGCCTCCGACGGGGTGTTGAGGATGAGCGTGGCGGCAGGGCCACCGGTCACCGTCACGCTCACCGTCGCAGCCAGAGTTGGGTCGGCGAGGTCCACGACGTTTACCGTCTGGTTGCCCGCCGCCTTCAGGGTGAACGAGAACTGGTGCACCCCGGCGTCCGCGGTGGTGAAGGTGTAGTCCGCCGGCAGCACGGCCTGGCCGTCGCTGCTGCTGAAGTGGACAGTCCCCCGATAGGTGGCCACCGGGTTGCCCTGGGAGTTGGCGGACGTGACCCTCACGGCGAAGGACTGCCCGGCGGTCGCGCTCGCCGGCGCTGACATCGTGAGTTTCTGGACGATCGGCGTGCCGTTCAGGAAGGCGTTCAGGACGTTCGCCGTTACGCGCTGGATCCTTGGGTCGGCGAGCGTGTAGTTGAAGTCATCCAGGCCCCAGTTCCACGAGATGGAACCGGCCGCGAAGACCCACGCCCCGCTCGGAGCCTGATAGATCGACGAGTTGGCATAATCGGACACGCCGCCGCTGCTGGTGTATGGCGAGTGGGAGAGGAGTGTGTAGCTCGTGTTCGGCGGCGGCGGATAGTTCGACATCAGGCGATCCATCTCGTACCCGACGATGCCAGGCACCGAATCGCCATCCTGGAAACCCGTGCCTGCGTAGACCCAGTTAGAGCTGTTGGTCACCACGTAGCGCACGTTGTTGCCGTAATCGACCATGTTCGTGAACTGAACGCCGACCAGAGTCTGTTCGGGCTGATTCACCGGCGGGTCGCGAAAGGCCACCGTGGTGGTCGGCCCCTGGACCGGGTCGATGGCTGCGTCCTTGTAGCAAACCATGACCCGATTCGGGATGCCGGCGGCGGAGGACTCGAACCGTACCTGCCAGAAGGCGGTGTCGGCGCCGAAGAACGCCAGGTTGGTGCCCGCGTCCCGAGCCGACCTTGCCGCGTTGAACATCTCCATCGACCAGTACTCGTCATGACCGCTGGAGATGAAAGCCTTGCTGTTCAGCAGCGCGGCGCCGTCGGCATGCGTGTCGACGTCGGTCGAGTAGGTGACGTCATAGCCGTTGCGTTCGAGCCAGCGGACAAGGTAGACCTCCCAGTCGAGGAACAAGGCCGCGCCATACGAGGTGTACGGGCGGTCGAACGACACCTTGACCGCTCGTTGGTCTCCCGCGACCGTGTTGGCTCCGTAGCTGTTGTACTCATACAGGCTCTTTCCGGTGACGCGGTCGTCCGGATAGTTGTTGTAGGCCTCGCCCGTCGTGACACTCTCCTGGTAGAGGAAGGCAGCAGGACGCCCGTCCTTGACCACGAAGATCATGTAGTTCTGGTAGCCGTGCGCATTGGTCAGCAGGCCGAGGTAGATCCCGCTGGTCCAGTCACCCGGAACGCCGAGGGTGTAGCTCGCTGTCCACGCGCAGGCGATCATGCCTGTGGTGGGATCAGTCGGACAGGATGGCTGGGTCACTCCGTCGAGCGGCCCGACGTGGAGACGAAGGCGAGCGCCGAGGCCTCCATACCAACCCATGCGAAAGAAGTCGATCGAGTACGTCTGCGCGGGGTTGGTGGTGACGTAGAAGGTGATGCTCTGGTTCTGACTGACGCTGGTCGCCGAGGCGTAGCCCTTGATCTGCCCGGTCGCGTCGTCGGAAACGAGAGACCCGAGCTGCCAGGCGGCGTCGCCGGGCTGCTGGTTCTCGGTGACGATCGGATTGCCGGCCGCTCGCGCCGGTCGCACCAGGCCCGGCACGGCAGCGCCGAACAGCGACAGGACGAACAGGGCGGAGATCAGAAACGAAGCGAAGCGCACTCGGATCGCGGGAGGCCTGGTCGAAAGCGGGGCAACCATGACGGCTTAGAGCAGGCCGACTGCGATCGGCGGGCTGGTGGCGTTCAGGGTGCTGTTCGCCATGTCCGCGACCGTGATGGTCTGATTGCCCACCGTGACCAGGGTGACGGAGAAGGTGTGGGTCCCCGCATCCCCGCTGGTGAAGGTGTAGTCGGCGGGAAGGTCGCCCAGCGTCTGGGCGACGACATCGGTGGAGGTGAAATGGACGCTGCCACGGTAGCCGGTGGCCACGTTCCCGAACTGGTCGCGCAGGGTCACGGTGACGTTGAAGGCCGTGGTCGCCTTCGCGCTCGAGGGAGCAGCGAGGCTGAGCGTGGCGGCAGGACCGGCAGTCACCGTCACGGTCACGGTGGCGCTGAGGCCGGCATTGACCGTATCGAGGACGTTTACCGTCTGGTTGCCCGCCGTCTTCAGGGCGATCGAGAACTGGTGCACCCCGGCGTCCGCGGCGGTGAAGGTGTAGTCCGCCGGCAGCACGGCCTGGCCGTCGCTGCTGCTGAAGTGGACAGTCCCCCTGTAGGTTGAGACCGGGTTGCCCTGGGAGTTGGCGGCCGTGACCCTCATGGTCAAGGACTGCCCGGCGGTCGCGCTCGCCGGCGCCGACATCGTGAGTTTCTGGACGATCGGCGCACCGTTCAGGAAGGCGTTCAGGACGTTCGCGGTCGTCTGCTGGATCCTTGGGTCGGCGCCCTGATCCCCGGGAAAGATGTTTTCCAGCCCCCGACTCCACGAGATCGTGCCTGCGGCGAAGACCCACGCCCCGCTCGGAGCCTGGTAGATGGACGAATTGGCGTAGTCGGACAGCCCGCCAGTGTTCATGAACGGCGAATGGGAAAGAAGCGTCTGGTTGGATGTGGTCGGCCCCGCGTAGTTCGACATCAGGCGGTCCATCTCGTAGCCGACGACGCCAGGCACAGAATCGCCGTCCTGGAGGCCGGTGCCGGCGTAGACCCAGCTCGAGCTGTTGGTCACAACGTAGGGCACCGTGCCCCCAAAGGCGATCGACGAGGTGAACTGGACGCCCTCGAGCGTTTGCTCGGGTCGATTGACCGGCGGATCACGGAATTCGACGGTGGTCGTCGGCCCCTGGACGGGATCGATGGCGGCGTCCTTGTAGCAGACGATGACCCGATTGGCCGAGCCTGAGGCTGAAGCCTCGAATCGCATCTGCCAGGTGGCGGCGTCCGATGTGAAGAAACCGAGGTTCACTCCCGCGTCGCGTGCGGCCGCGGCCGCGTCGAACATCTCGTTCGACCAGTACTCGTCGTGCGCCACGGACAGGAATCCTTTGCTGTTCAGCAGCGCGCCGCCGTTGGCGTGCGTGTCCACATCGGTCGTGTACGTGACGTCATAGCCGTTGCGCTCGAGCCAGCGGACGTAATAGACCTCCCAGTAGAAGAACTGCCCCGACCCATTCGCTGTGTAGGGGCGGTCGAACGACACCTTGACCGCGCGTGGGTCTCCCGCGACGGTGTTGGCCCCGTAGCTGTTGTACGTGTAGAGGCTCTTGCCGGTGACGCCGTCATTCGGGTAGTCGTTGTAGGCC
>VBIU01000151.1:5296-6181 GCA_005880945.1 Chloroflexota bacterium
CCTGCGCATTCGTCAGCAGCGCGACATAAGTCCCGGTCGTCCAATCGCCAGGAACGGTCAGGGTGTAGCTCGAAGTCCAGTCACAGGCGATCAGTCCCGTGCTGGGGTCGGTCGGGCACGCTGGCTGCGGCGTGCCGTCGAGCGGGCCGACGTGAAGGCGAAAGCGGCCCCCCAGGCCGCCGTACCAGCCGATGCGATAGAAGTCGATCGTGTACGTCTGCGCAGGGTTGGTCGTGATGAAGAGCGCGATGCTCTGGTTCTGATTGACGCTGGTCGCAGAGGCATAACCCTTGATCTGGCCGTTTGCGTCATCGGACTGCTGCGAGCCGATCAACCACGCCCCGGTACCGGGCTGCTGGTTCTCCGTGACGATCGGGTTGGTGGCTGCCAGCGCCGGCTTCACGGCATTCGGGGCGGCCGGGCCGAACAGGATGAGCGCGAGCAACATCGCGATCAGTAATCTGCCGCCGCCGGCTCTCACCCTTCCGTTCACGAGCGCATGCCACCTCGACGCGGACATGTCGCCATCTCGGCGCCGGACATTGATTCGACTTTATGTGGCGGACCGGCGTCTGAAAATGAGCCAGGTTGCCGATTGGCGCCCACAGTCCCAGAGGCGAGCGGGACAAACACCCCATCGCGCCCTTCCAGTCCTCGAGGTAGCGTCAAGACAGTGCTCACAGGTCTCCGGCCCGAGCCTGCTCGCGTCACCCCGAACAGGCATGTGGCGTTCGTCGATCTTCGTGCACAAACGGGGGCGCTGCAGCCGGCACTGATCGCTGCGATCGAGACGGTATTGAGTCGCGGGGACTTCATTCTGGGCGATGACCTGGAGCGCTTCGAGGCCGAGTTTGCGGCCTTCTGCGGGACCGGCCACGCCGTTGG
>VBIU01000152.1 GCA_005880945.1 Chloroflexota bacterium
AGATGGTGTCGAAGGTCCCGATCATGTACGACGTTCCGGCACCCAGGAGCAGCATCGGGACCAGCCTTCGTGCGATCGCCAAAGCCCGGACCGGCGCTTCGATCGATGCCGCTACGCGCACGCTTGGAAGAGTCGCCAATGCCACCGCGGACAGCCCGGACGCGACGGCCGAGATCGCGAAGACCGCATTGAGGTTGAACAGCGCGACGAAACCGCCGATCGCTGGGCCGAGCAGCATGCCCGCCATGTTGGTCGACTGCATCGCTCCAAAGGCACGACCTCGCTGGGTGGGTGGCGTGACCTCGGCGATCAAGCCGTTGGCCGCGGGCCAGAAGGCCCCAGCCGCCGCTCCGTGAACGAAGCGCAGAGCGATGAACGCCTCAAGCGGAAGGGGCAGCAGGTAGGCGAGAAAGAGCACCGCGTACGCCGCCATCGCGCCGACCATCACGGGGCGGGTCCCAAAGCGATCGGCAGCCCATCCGGCCGGGTACCGGACGGCGGCGCTGGCGAGGAGGCCGGCGGCGAATATGGCGCCCACGAGCGCAGCCGAACCGCCCTTGCGGCCGATGAAGATCGGCAGCAGGGGGAGGAAGAACCACAACCCGATCGCGGTGAGCAGGTTTCCCAGGTACAGCGTCCACAACGTTCGGCGGTGCATTCGCATCGGGAATACTGGCAGAGCCGTGACTGACGATCGGTTGCAAGGTCTTGACTGGGATCTCATCCCCGCGTCGCCGCAGACGGCCCACATGCACATGGCGCTCGACGAAGTGCTCCTCGGCAGCGTCATCGCCGGCGTGCGCCGCGCCACTGTGAGATTCTGGGAATGGATAGAGCCCGCGCTGGTGATCGGCTCGCATCAGTCGGTCCGCAACGAGGTCGACCTTGGCGCGGCCCAGCGCCTGCACTTCACAGTCACGCGGCGGATGAGCGGCGGCGGCACCATGCTCTGCCAGCCTGCGCAAACGATCACCTATTCCCTCTATCTGCCTGCGTCGGCGGTCGAGGGACTCAGCTTTCGCCAGTCCTATGCGGCGCTCGACGCCTGGGCGGTGCGAGCTTTCAATGCGCTAGGCGTGCCGGCGAGCTACCGCGAGATCAACGACATCGTGTCCCCGCAAGGCAAGATCGCGGGGGCGGCGCAAGCGCGCCGCCGGGGCTTCGTCCTCCACCACACGACAATCGCCCACTCGATGGACGTCGCGCTGCTGCGCGCCCTGATTCGCCTCGGGCGTGAGCGAGTTTCCGAGCGTGGCGTGCGCAGCGCGGACAAGACGGTCTCGCCTCTTTCGTGGTTCACGTCTTCGACCTGCAGCGAAACCACTCGCCACCTCGAAAGGTCTTTTGCAGAGGAGTTTCACGCACAGGCGAGCGAGCTCACCGCTTCCGACGTGAAGGCAGCCCGTGAGCTGGTCGCATCGAAGTACGGAACGACCGCCTGGGTGAACCGGCTGCCTTAGGGCTGACCGGCCATCCAGGACGCCACCAGCTCGGGGCACTGCTGCACGTGCTCGCGGTAATGCTCGGTCAGCCAGCCAATCACGTCCTCAGGGCTTGTCGGATAGGGCGGCTGATCAGGGCCGTAAACGACTGACGCTTTGCGCGACCAGCTTTCCGCCGGCAGACCCGTTGCCGCTTCGAGCACCGCGTGATGTAGCGCCGCCATCTCGGCCAGCGCCTGGCGCCGCCCCTCGGCGGTCAGGCCGGCCCTGGCCTTCTTGTTGACGTCGTCGTTCTCTCCCGCAGGATCAAGCGGGTCGAGCGGAGCAAAGCCCCCGGCGATCAGCCCGTCGAGGATGCGGCGGTAATGCACCAGGACCCAGTTCACATGCACCTGCAACCCGCCGAGCGCATAGTCGTCGCCAGGCTTCAGATATCCGAGAGCTTCGTCCGGCACGTCCGCAAGCGCTGCTTCCCACTCCGCTCGTGCTCTCTCGAAGTCCGCCAGGGCGGCGTCCTTGACCACGGCGCTAACGTACAGCGGAAATGAATTGCCGGCAGCGATGGCCTCTGGTGGCCACCGAGCCGGCATAGAGGACGGAGTCGAAGCTCTAGCTGAAGTAGTTGTGCTTCTGCAGGTAAGCCGTCGCCACCGCGTCTGCGTCCTGGTGCAGGAGTGAGACCTGCTGGTTCATGGTCACCAGGTCCGCGGTGGTCAGCTTGGCGTCGATGTTGTTGAGGATCCCCTTGACCTCGTCGTTGGCCACCGCCGAGCGCAGGATCGGGACCACGTTGTCGGCGGCCTCCAGGTGCTTGTCGTCTTGAAGCACGACCAGGCCCAGCTGGTTGAGGTCTCCGTCGCTGCTGAAGACCAGACCGACCTGGATGGCGCCGCTCTTGAATGCAGCGCGGGTGGCGGGCCCGTCGGTGTCGAGGGCCTTGAAGTCCTTGAAGTGGAGTCCGTAAACGGACTGAAGCCCCGGCAGACAGTACGGGCGGGTTGGGCACTCTGGGCCGGCGCCCAGCACCAGCTGGCCGGCCAGCGGCGCCAGGTCCGAGATCTTGGTGAGGTTGTTCTTGGTGGCGAAGTCCTTCGTCACCGCGAACGCGTTCTGGTCCACCGCCGCGGACGGCGTAAGAGCGATCAGGCCCAATGGCTGGAGATATGTGTTGAGCTTGGCGGTCGTCGCCGCAGAATCGCCGGTGGCCTCGCCCTTCTTGTTGTTGTAGAACTCGAGGTCGCTGGCCGCATAGCCAGGGTACAGGTCGACCTGGCCGCTCTTCATCGCGGGGACGAGAACCTCGCGGGTGCCCAGGTTCAGCTTGTAGCTGACAGTGATTCCGCTGTGCGCCAGAGCCTGGCCATAGACCTGAGCCAGGATGCTGCTCTCAGGAAAGTTGAACCCGGCGATCGTGATCGGCGGCAGCTGAGTGGTCGTCCCGGGGGTGGTGCCTCCGCAGGCCATGGCCGCGACCAACAGCGCTGTGAGCGTTGACAGCAGCCACCTCGAACTGAGCGTCGGATTCATCAAAGTCCTCTCCTTGCAGCCGGCCGGTTACCCGAATTCAACCCCGGGTGCCCGCTGATTCTTCCACATGGGCGTTTGCGCCGGTTTTACACGTGAACGGCCCTGACCTCCGCCGAACGGACGGCGACCGGCGCTTTGAGGAGTCGGATCCCCTTGGGCACGAGCAGCCTCTCGAGGCCGGAGAGCGACAGCTCGGTGGCTCCGGCGAGGAGCGCCACCAGGACCGCGCCGGCGAACAGCTTTGTGTAGTCCTGCTGGGCGAGGCCGTCGATGATGTAGCGCCCGAAGCCCCCGCCCGCGATGATGGCGGCCAGGGTCGCGGTCGCCACCACCTGGACCGCGGAGGTGCGCACTCCAGCCATCAACAGGGGTACCGAAAGGGGTAACTCGACCCTCAGCAGCTGCGCGAGCTCGCGGTAGCCCATCCCCCTGGCCGCGTCCTTGACGTCGGGGTCGACCTCGCGCAGCGCCACGTAGCTGTTGGTGACCATTGGAGGTATGGCCAGCGCCGTGAGCGAGATCACGATGGGGAGGTCGCCCAGGCCGAAGACCTGGAAGGCGATCACGAGGATCGCGAACGACGGCACCGCACGGCCGACGTTGGAGAGGTTGATCGCAAGGTTTCCGAAGCGGCCGTAATGGCCGAGCGCAATCCCGATCGGGAGCGCGATCAAGGCGCCGATCACCAATGACTCGGCCGAAAGCTGAACGTGCTCGGCCAGCCGGCGGGGAATGCCATCCGACCCGCTCCAGTGCGCCGAGTCGGCGAACCACTGGGCGACGCGTGTGATGATCGTCATCTCAGGCGCCTCGAGACCAGGGCACCGCCAGGCGCTGGGCGCCGGCGAGCACCAGGTCCGCCACCAGCGCCAGGAGGATCGAAAGCGCCGTCGCCACCACCAGGGGCGTGTGGAAGCTCTCGATCAAGCCTTTGAGGATCAGCTGCCCCAGCCCGCCCTCGCCGATCACCGCGGTGATGGTCACCAGGCCGATCGTGGTAACCGTGGCGACCCGGACGCCCGCGATGATCGCCGGAAGCGCGAGCGGGAGCTCGATCCGCAATAGGCGCGCCAGCGGCCGGTAACCCATTCCGTCGGCGGCGTCGAGTACGTCGGGCGGCACAGCTTCGAGGCCGACCACGACGTTTCGGGCGAGGATCAGGAGCGTATAGCTGATCAAGCCGATCTCGGCGGTGACAAACGTCAGGCCGGTATACGGGACAAGGGCGGCGAACAGCGCGATTGACGGAATCGTGTACAGGATGCCGAAGGCGGCCAGCGCCGGGCCTCGCACGGCGCGCCATCGATGGGCGGCGACGCCGATAGGTAGCGCGATCGCGAGGCCGGCGATGACGGCGATTGCACTGAGCGCGACATGCTGCTGCAGGGCGTCGAGCACCAACGGGATGTGCTTGGACAGCCAGTCCCAGTTGACCCACGGGTCAACGACCTCGAGGAATAGCCGCGCGGGCATTCGATTACGGTAAATGACGCAGTGATCCGGCTGGAGAACGTCAACAAAGAGTTCGCGCGCGGATCCAATGCTGTACGCAATCTGACGCTCGACATCCCCGGAGGTCAGACGTGCGTCCTCATCGGGCCGTCGGGCTGCGGCAAGACCACGACGCTGCGGATGATCAATCGGCTCACCGATCCGGACACCGGTCGAATCCTCATCGACGGCCAGGACACGAGCTCAGTGGATCCCGCGAAGTTGCGGCTGAAGATGGGCTACGTCATCCAGCACACGGGCCTGTTCCCCCACATGACGGTGGGCGACAACGTCGGCACAGTGCCGCGCCTCTGGGAGTGGGACAAGGCCAGGATCAAGGCTCGCGTGGAAGAGCTGTTGCTGCTCGTCGGGCTCGACCCGAAGGAGTACCGCGACCGCTACCCGCATCAGCTCTCCGGAGGCCAGCGGCAGCGCGTTGGGTTTGCGCGCGCGCTCGGTGCTGATCCACCCATCCTCTTGATGGACGAGCCTTTCGGCGCTGTCGACCGCATCACCCGTGAGCGCCTTCAACAGGAGTTCATCCACATCCAACGTTCGATGCGCAAGACCGTCGTCTTCGTTACACACGACATCGACGAAGCGGTGATGGTTGGGGATCGCATCTGCCTCCTCCAGATGCAGGCGCAAATCGCCCAGTACGACACGCCGGAGGCGATCCTTACAAAACCAGCCAGCGATTACGTCGCGGAGTTCCTCGGTCGCGAGCGACTTGTGCGTCGGATGTCGGTGGTGCAGATCGACACCCGAACGCTTGATCATCCTGCGGTGGGACCGGCGCCGGACGAGCCCCGCGTGCCGGTGAAGAGCACGCTGACCGAGGCATTCGCCGCCGCGCTATCGAGCCCAACCGAGAGTGCTGCAATTTTCGACGGAGAGCGCTACGTAGGAACGTTCACCGCCAAATCGCTTCTCGAGTCTTTGCGCCGCGCGGCTGCGGATGGAGGTGGGAACGGTGCCGCAGGAATTTGACGTCGTGTGCTTGGGCGGGGGAGTCGCGGGCGAGGCGATCGCCGGCGGTCTTAAAGGCAGCGGTCTCACCCTGGCTGTGGTTGAGCGCGAGCTGGTTGGCGGCGAGTGCCCTTACTGGGGATGCGTCCCTTCGAAAACCCTTCTCCGATCCGGCGAGACATTGACCGAGGCTGATCGCGCTCGCACTCTCGCCGCTTCGCGCGTGGATTGGGAGCTCGATTTT
>VBIU01000153.1 GCA_005880945.1 Chloroflexota bacterium
GCTTCTTTGAACTTGCGATGGACCTTGGTGGTGAGGAAGGTGATCGCGCCGAGCATCACGATGACGAGACCGAGGCCGGCGAGCTGGGTGAGGAAGCCAAAGATCAGCCCCAGAGCGCCGGCGGGCTCGGCGATCGAGAGGATGCGGAGCCTGGTCAGCATGCCGGCGGGCATCTGCTCGGACGGTTGGGCGCTCCACAGGCCCTTCTTTGGCAAGCCGTGGAAGAGAAAGACGGTGCCGAGGGCGAGGCGGAGGACGAGGAGCGCGAAATCGCTGAGTTCGTGCAGCGAGGTGAAGAATCCCATGGGCAGCCTCCCGCTTAGGTCAGGGCAGCGTCGCCAACCAGATGTCCGCTTCGGTGACGCGTCGCGTGAAGTACATCGTCCGCCCGTCGGGGGTCAGTTGGGGCGGGCCAATAACGTCGCGATTCACGGCAAAGACCTTCCGCACCGCTTTGCTTTCCCGATCGACGAGATAGAACGCTTTGCCTCCGGAGACGAACAGCATGCGGCGGCTATCGGGCAGCCAGACGGGCCATTGCCCGTAGTTCGTCAGGTGCTCGTAGGAGCGGGAGCCGAGGGTGTACACGATGATGCCGCGATCGAAGGCGCCGACCATCCCGGCGATACGCCGGCCGTCCGGCGACCAAGAGTGTGGCCCGAACGGCAGCGAATCCTGCGGCAGGGTATCGGGGTGCTGTTCGTTCCAGCGCCGGTTGGGGTCGAACAGGTAGACCATCGTCCCGCTGTCGCCGAGCGGGGTGGCCGCGGCCATGCGCGTGCCGCTGGGCGCCCAGACGGGATACGCCACGTTGCTGGGCGCATCCGTCACTTGTGTGAGACCGCTGCCGTCGGGATGGATTTTCCAGATCTGGAGCGGGCCACTTCGGTTCGAGAAGACGGCGATCCAGTTGCCATCGGGTGACCAGCGCGGCAAGCGGTCGGACGCCGTGTCACCCGTCAGTTGTCGGGGTGATCCGACGCCGTCGGCGCGCATCACGTAGACGTGCCCCTCGGGCTCGACCAACGAATAGAACGCGACGTATTGCCCGTCGGGCGATGGCGCGGGATTCGCCCAGCGACGCGAGCCGTGCGTAACCCAGATCGGCTCACCGACGACGGCGTCGCGGACCGGATCGAACGCGAGTCGCTGCACGTTGGTCGTGACCAACACGGAGCTGTACGCAATGTGCTTGCCGTCGGCGGCTATGCTGATGTGCGCGAGCGACGTGGCCGGTGTGGTGACCGGCTCCGGATCGGCGAGCGGGCGGCCCGATGCCTCGTCGATGCGCACGCGCCAGAGATTCATGCTGCCGGAGCGATCGGACACGAAATACAGATAGCGAGCGTCGGGCGACCAGACGGGATTCCAGTCGCGGCCCTTTCCGCTCGTGACCGCGCTCGGCTGCCCGCCATGTCCGGACGCCGGCACCGTCCACACGTGACCCTCCGCGATGGCCCCCAGACGATGGAAGTACGCGATCCGCTGACCGTGCGGTGACCAGCTCGGGAGGCTGGCATCAGTCGCTTCGATGCGCCGCAGTTTTCCCGTTTGCACGTTCGCCGCCCACAGCTCGCCACGGCTCTCTGAATTCTGGGGATTGAACTCGACGTTCTCCGTGACGATCGCGAGCTCGGTCCCGTCCGGGCTCCAGGCGGGCTTGTAGCCGAACCGCGTCACGCGCCGCACCGCCTCGCCCGTCCGTCCCATGACGAAGATCCCGCCGCCGGCGCGGTCGGAGTGGAACGCGATCTGCGAGCCGTCGGGCGAGAAGGCGGGCTGGTCGTCGTCGCCGGGAGAATCGGCGGTGAGGTTGATGGCGTTCTGGCCGCCCACGCTCTGCAGGTAGATGTCGCGATTGCCCGACCCCTCGCCGCCGTAGACGAGCCATTTCCCGTCGGGAGACAGGCTCGGGAACCATTCGATGCCCGGGTCGCCGGTCAAGCGGGCGAAGGTCGCTCGTTCACGGCTCGCTCTGCCGCCGCGCGTGAGTGCCAAGGCGATGTAGGCCGCGGCAGCGATCACCACGATCACGGACGCTGTGACGACGAGTTTCCCACGCAGCCAACGGGGAGTGGGGAGTGGGGAGTGGTCTGATAAAGCCCGAGCGAAATCGCGCGCGCTTGCGAATCGATCCGCAGGAGTTTTGGCGAGCGCGCGCACGATGGCGGCTTCGACTGCGGGCGGCACCGTGTCGCGTACGATGCGCAGGCCGGGCACCGGTTCCATCGATTTACGCGCGAGGATCGCCTGCGGTGTCGGCCCACCGTAGGGCGGCGCGCCGGCGAGCATCTCGTACAGCATGCAGGCGAGGCTGTAGATGTCGGAGCGCGCGTCCACTTTGCCCGATCCCATCGCCTGTTCGGGGCTCATGTACGCCGGGGTGCCGACGATGAGGCCCGACTCGGTGAGCTTGCCGCCCGCGGCTTCGCTCACTGCCTGGGCGATGCCGAAGTCCGCGACGACCGCGTGGCCCGCCTCGAACAGGATGTTTTCCGGCTTGATGTCGCGGTGGACGACGCCGTGCTCGTGCGCGTAGGCCAGCGCGTCGGCCGTCTCGCGCGTGATGCGGAGCGCTTCGTCGACCGGCAGCTCTTTCTCGCGCGTCAGCCGGTCGCGCAGCGACTCCCCGTCGACGTAGGGCAGCACGTAGTACATGAAGTCGCCGGCGCTGCCGGAGTCGATGAGGGTGAGGATGTTGGGGTGGTTGAGCTGGGCGGTGATGCGAATCTCGCGCAAGAAGCGATCGGCGCCGATCGACTGGGACAGCTCGGGGCGCAGGACTTTCAGGGCGACGTTGCGGCCGTGCTTCAAGTCGGTGGCGAGGAAGACGACGCCCATGCCACCGCGGCCCAGTTCGCGCTCGAGGCGGTAGCGGCCGGCGAGGGCTTCTTCGAGGAGGGGGCGGAGGTCCTGCATCGGGGGCAACATGGGGAGGGTGCGGCGACTACCGCAATCCGTACACGACGACCTTGTTGGAAAACGTCGGCAGGTACACATGTCCGTTGGCGATAGTAGGTGGTGAGAACTTTGCATACATGCCCGCGCCATCGCGGGCAGCATTCTGTTGATTGTTCCAAAGCTCCTTGGTGACGTCACTGGCATCGAACGCCCGTAAAATACCTGGGCTGACGAAACTTTCTGCGTCCCCGCTCTTGGCGTATGACGCCCAAAGGATGCCCGTCCCGTCCGTGGACCCGTTGGATGACACCGATAGCACCGCCCCGCTCTGCCCAGTCGGTCCGCCCAAGCCCGCGTAGTCGATCTCGCCCGTGCGATCCAACAGGTTGCTGCCGCGGTCGAACGGGATCGCTCTCAAAACATCATTCTCGGACCACACATAAATGAATTCCCTCGTGCTTCCTTTATAGTATGCCGCCTGGCAATGCATGTTGGAGCCGGAACCCAGGGGGACCACTTGCTGCACCTGGTTGGATGAGGATACCCAGCCGCCCATGTTGTCCTTGTTCACGAGATAGAGATTCCCGTCTTTGCCGCCGGTCAGGAAATAGCTGGAATTGGGAATCAACAACGAACCCATCGACCCGTAATCGATATCGGTGTCATTGAGAGCCTGGTAGTCGGCGGGCGTGAAATAGCTGGCGACCTGCAGGGTCGATCCGGACGGGGTGAGTTTCAGCGCGCTTTCACCACGATTCGTCAGGCTCGTCGGATCACTGCTGTCCCCGACCGTGCCGTTCCCCGTCACCACGTAGAGGTTGCCTTGCGCATCCGCGGCCATGCCCATGCCGCTTTCCCACAGACCGCCCGCGTAGCCGTTGGGCGTGTCGTTGTAGACGACTCGGCGCTGCAGCGTCGCCGCATCATATCCCAGAATCCAGCCGTGATACGGCCCCCAATCGCAATGCGATGCAAACGTTACATAGACGATGCCGTTCGCCAGCGTCAGTCCCTGTCGCTGGTTTTGCTTTTGGGCGTCGAAACCAATGACGTTGTTAACGCTGCCGTCACCATTGCCGGCGTAGGTTGCGGTGATGCGCACGGGGCCGCCGGCGACGTCATGTCCGCTGACGATGTTCACGGCATGCAGGTCCTGCACGAATGCGCCGGCCGAGGTGCTGCGCGTGACGAAGTATATCACCTGGCTCGCCGTATCGATCACGGGAGTGCCGACGGTCCCGATGTTGCCGCTGAAATTCGGATACCTACCGCTGCACGCTCCGGTCATGTCGGTGTTACGCGGCGGCCGCATGCCCGGCGCGGTGAAGTTTCGCCGCCAGTACAGTCTGCCGTCGTCGCCGTCGAACGCGTAGAGCGTGTTGTTGACCGTGGCGACATAGACCACGTTGCGATGCTCGGTGCCGATGGCGACATCGCCGACGACTAACGGCTGGGCATAGACCTGGTCATCGACCAGCAGGCTAAACAGCGCGCCAAAGTGCGTCACATTGACGTTACTCGTGGTCAACACCGTTTCGCTGTCGTTCCAGCCGGCGCGGGTGTTGTCGTTGTGCTGAGTCGGTACGGATACCGTCTGCGGATTCGGGATGCGGGCATCGGTGATGTGGCCTGCGCAGGCAGAGAGCAGAGCTGCGACGAGCAGCAGAGGCAGTTTGCGGGGCATGGGAGGGCGGCGCTACTTGTTCGTGCTTATCAGCGTCCTGTGAACTGCGCGAAGGTTACAACATTCCCCGCCGGCTCATGCACGATCAATTCGTCCGCTCCATAGAAAGTCTTGCGGCGTGGAACAACCGGCGTGATGCCGTTGAGCGCTTTGCTGACCGCGTCGAGATCATCGACTTCGATATACAGAAAGGAGCCGCGTTGCGGCGAGCTGGCGAGCGGCGGGATATCGGAGGCGACACTCTTGCGGCTCTGGTACATGATCTTCACGGCGTCACGTTCCAAGATGACGAAGCCGAGCTTTCCCTCGTGCGGAACCTCGGAGCTTTTGGTGAAGCCCAACTTCTGGACCCAGAAGTCCAGCACAGGCTCGATCGCTTCCACGATGAGGACGGGTGTCAGACTCTTAAGTCGCATGTTTCGTCCGTTGGCTGCGAGACTGCGAGCGCCCCAACATAGCCTGGAGCGGGGTGAAGCGTAAATAGCGACCAACGACCACAGCGCACAGGAGCGGGTGCCGGATCCGTGGCGATCGGCACGGTAAAGCTCGTCAACGGTAGCGTCAGACCCTCGCCCCGGCCCTTCACATACGCTTCCTTCATGGTCCAGCAATTGAAAAACGCTTTGACGTAGAGGTGGCTGGGCACGCGGCTCAACGCGTCAACTTCCGTTGCCGAGAAGAAACTCCGCGCGACGTCGGCGTAATTCGATTCCCCGCGCCCTTCGATGCATTCGACATCGACGCCGACCCATGCGTCCCGGGCGATGGCGATGAGGGCAAGATCGCCTGAGTGCGCAAGGTTGAACGTGAGCCGGCTGCCGAATTCGGGGTGCAGCTCCGGCTTGCCGAACGCGTTATAGACGAAGCGGATTTGGCCAGGATCGGTGCCCAGGTATCGTCCGAGCAGGTCACGCAGAACCCCGTGCGCGACAACGAAGCGCCGCCGGTCAGGTTCGAAGCGAAACCGCGCGCTGCGATTTCGCTCGTCATCCGAGAGCGTCGCATAATACGTCTCGGGGGGGGGAGCGACATCCAGACGGACGCACCAACATTGAACGGCGTCCATCATCCCCCCTCCCCCAGCCGTACGCCGTCGGCGAGAGCGACTACGATTTCGCGCGGTCCCTCGAACGGCTCCCTGCCGTGCGCCGTGCGAATGTTGTCCACGATCAGCAGGTCGCCGGCCTGCCACGGCTCACGTACGGTGTGGGCCTCGTAGGTATCGTTGATCGCCTGGACGATATCGGGGCCGATTGGGTCGCCGTTGCCGAAGCGCGTGTTGAACGGCAGGGCGTCCGGGCCGTAGACGTCCACGAGGTACTCGCGCACGTCGGGCGCCAGAGTCCACTCGTTCAGGAATGCGATCTGGTTGAACCAGCAGCGCCGGCCGGTCAGGGGATGACGCATGACGGCGTTGCGGCGCTGGCGCGTGTGCAGGCCACCGCCCCCCCCATCCCGCCACTCGAAGTCGATCGCGTTGGCGCGACAGTAGCGCTCGACGGCGCCGCGGTCGTTCGTGCCGAAAACGTCGGCGACCGTCGCGCCGATGTCGTCGTTGTAATTGCGAACCAGAAGCCAGCCCTGCCGCTCGAAGCGCTCGACCAGGTCCCGAGGGAGCGCGTCGAGGACGGCCGCGCCGTCCGCGAGCGGGGTGGCGCCGCCCACCTCGGGCGCCACGACGCAGGCAAACAGCATGAGGCTCGGGACCTCATACGCGTAACTCAGCTCGTGATGCACGCACATCGGCTGGTTGGGCGGCCATTTCGTCGCGGAGTAGACGCCCGGCGCGTAGCGGGTTCGGGGCGCAAACGCTTCCGTCTCCGTCATCAAGTCCCCTAGTTGCCGAAACACCGCCTCGGCCTCGGCCGCATCTCGCAGCCCGAGACCCCGTATCCGCATCGCGCCTTGCTCGGCGACGACAGAGCGGACCGCGTCGCGATCGACGCGCTCAAGTCCCACAGTGAGCATGAGAACTCCCGCTAGAGACAGGTACCCCCACCCCTCGCTGATCGAGCAACGCCGCCAGATCGGCGAGCCCAGAGTGCTCGGTGAGATCCTTGAACGTGACCGCGCGGTCGAGCGCGATCACGAGCTTGAGCGCCGACAGCGACGTGCCGCCGATGTCGAAGAAGTCATCGCGCCTGCCGACCTGTTCTTTGGAGATGCCGAGCACGTCCGCCCACGCGGCGGCGAGCCACTGCTCCGTCGGCGTACTCGGTGCCTCGCGCTCCTGCTCGGCCACGGTGAGCTCCGCGGCGAGCGCGGCGAGTGCCTTGCGGTCGGTCTTGCCATTGTCCGTCAGCGGCAGGGTGTCGCGCCAATGGAATGCCGCGGGAACCATGTACGCGGGCAACCGAGCGCCGAGCTTCTGGCCCATCACGGCAGGATCGAGCGGCTCTTCCCCAACGTAGAAGGCCACGAGCTGCTTATTGCTCACGCACGCCAGGCAGGCGCACGAGCGCGCTCTCGATCTCGCCGATCTCGATCCGAAAGCCGCTGATCTTGACCTGGGAATCGCGGCGGCCGAGGAACTCGAGCTTCCCATCGGGCAGCCAGCGGCCGTAGTCACCGCTCCGATACAGGCGCCCACCGGGGCGGTGGGGATCGGGGAGGAAGGCGCTGCGCGTGCGCTCGGGGTCATTGATGTACCCGCGGCCGACGCACACGCCGGAAAAGACGATCTCACCAGCTTCGCCGAGCGCCACTGGTGACAGCTGCTCATCCACGACGTCGATGCGCACGTTGTGGATCGGGCGGCCCAGCGGCACGCGCTCGCCCTCCGGCGGTCGGTCCATGATCTCGTGATTGGTGTCGTCCGATGTCTCGGTCAGACCATACGCATTCACCAGTTTTATCCGCGGCCGGGCCGCGAACCAACGCTCCACCAACTCTTTCTTCAGGGCCTCGCCCGTGGCGACGACATAGCGCAGGGCCCCAAGCTCGCGCGGACGCTGGGCGAGATTGGTCACGAGGACTTCGAGATAGGAGGGCACAACCTGGACGACGTTGACTCGGCCCGCGCCCATCGTATCGAGGAAACGTTGCGCGTCGAGGATCGTCTCCTGCTCCACGATCAGCGTGCGCCCACCGACGAGCAGCGCCGAAATCAGTTGCCACAAAGAGATATCGAAGCACTGCGGCGCCGTCTGGGCCACCACGGTTCCTTCGACGATGTTCAAGTCGTCGATCTTGGCCAGGAGGTGGTTGAGGAATCCGAGGTGCTCACACATCGCGCCCTTCGGCTCGCCGGTGGATCCGGAGGTGAAGTAGATGTAGGCAAGCTTGTCGCGCGCGACCGCGATGTTCAGGTCGTTGTCGGGATGGCCCTCGGCGAACGCCGCGTCGATTAGGAGAGTAGGGGCGCAGCATGCTGCGCCCCTACCTGCGTCACCGCTGCCCTGCTCGGTGAGCACCAGCTTCGCGCCGGCGCGCGAGACCATCTTCGCGATGCGCTCGGTCGGAAAGTGGGGCTCGATAGGCAGATATGCGCCGCCGGCCTTGAAAACGGCGAGCACCGCGATCAGCCAGTCGAGGTTCCGCTCGGTCATCACGCCGACGACCGCTTCGCGCGTGACGCCACGCGCCACCAGGGCTCGGGCGAGCTGATTGGCGCGGGCATTGAGCTCGCCGTAGTTGAGCTGCCGGTCGCCGTGCACGGCGGCGATGGCGTCAGGATGGTCCCGGGCTTGGTCCTCGAACAGCTCGTGGGCCCGGCGGTCGGGCAGCGCTCGGCGCGGTCCCGCGCTCATGTCACAGCTCCCGCGCCGAGTTCCCGCGCCCCCCCCACCGTTCCGCTGACTCGCATGGGCTGGCGTTGCCAATACGTCAGCGATCTCCACAGCCATTCCACCGGACCAAACTGGAATCGCCGCAGCCACCACACACTCAAGGGGATCTGGGTGAAAAAGATGGTAACGGTGAGGAGCAGG
>VBIU01000155.1 GCA_005880945.1 Chloroflexota bacterium
GGTTCCTCTCCGAAGCCACCTCGCGCCTTTTTTTGGCACTGACGAAGGCGGCCTGAGGTTGACGGTTCCGTTCCTGGCGGACGGTCTGAAGGCGCACCAGCCGTGCTTCCTGGTCGCCACCGGGGCGGTATTGGACCGCTATGCCAGAGCTCTCCGCGAAGAGCACGAAATCGATCTCGGCGCAGCGGAGCGCGGCGGCCTGCTGACGGTTCTCGACGGGCCGGGCCGGGACCCCGCGCAAGCCATCGCCAATTGGGAGCGACTGTTCGGCAAGGCGCTCGCGGGCGGCCCTACGGTCTTGCGCCTGGTCGGAGAGATGGCCTGCGTCCGCCGCATATTCTCCTCCGACGCCGAGATGATGAGATTCGAAGAGGCCTTCGACGTGATGGCCAAACGCTTCCCGGGCGTATGGCTTTGCCAGTACGACGCACGCGAGTTCGATGGCGAGATCATGCTTCGCGCGCTCAAGGCCCACCCGGACATGTATGCCCAGCACCTCGGGGGCTTCCTCAACTAGTGGCGCGCAAGTCTCTGGCGGCCACCTTGAGCGCGCCCGCCATCGCTCCAGTGCGGGTGCTCGTCGTGCAGGATCATCCGCTCCTGGCGTCGGCGATCGCCAGAGTCCTGGAGAGCCAGGCCGACCTGTGCGTCTGCGGCATCGCCCGCCGCGGCGAAGAGGCTGCGGAGATCGCGGCGGCCGAGAAGCCCTCGGTCGTGCTCATGGACTTCCGGCTTCCTGACCTGAGCGGCCCGGCCGCCGCTGCCAGGATCCGGTCGGCCGCGCCGCAAACCGCGATCGTCTTTCACAGCGCTGAGGAGTCTGAGGCCGCCCTGCTGGACGCCATCGATGCCGGCGCCATCGCCTACCTGACCAAGATGGCGACCGCGGAGCAGATAGTCGAGGCAGTGCGAAGGGCTTCAGTCGGCGAGGTGCTCTTGCCGGTGGCGCTCTTCGCGAAAGCGATAGCGCGCCAGCGGAAAGTCGTGACCGACAGGCAGGCCCGCGAGAAGCTGTTCGCCGACTTCACGCCTCGCGAGCTCGACGTGCTCCGCCTGCTGGCGGAGGGACACGACACAGTGACGCTCGCCAGGCGGCTCGGCATCGCCCCTCACACTGTCGAGTGGCACGTTCGGCACGTCATTGAGAAGCTGGATGTCCACTCCAAGCTGCAGGCGGTGATCGCTGCCGCCCGACTGGGCCTAATCGAGCTCTAGCCGCCTCCCCAGCCGGCGCCCCCTACGCATACAGGGCACGCGGGCAGTGTCCCCACATGGCGACTTTGGGACCCCCCGGGCGTAGACCTTACTCATGGGAGTGATGGGACTTGTGTTCGCCCTTTTCACCATCGGCTACATCCTCGGCGTCTGGACCGCCTGCCTGGTCCTGAGGCAGCCGCAGCGCCAGTACGAGGAGGGCGATTCTGAGGCGGTTTCAGGCACGCGTGTGGCCCGCATAGGCGGAGCGGCGCGCCGCCCACGGAGCGCGCACCTAGCCAGGAGTCATTGGAGCGCTTCGGCAGCTTCGACACGGGTTGGATCGGCTGCGGCGGGGAGGCGGACATGACGGTCCCACGCCGGACCCCCACCGAGCTCAAGGTGATCGATTTCGGTCAGCCTCGGGCTGACCCGGTTCCCACGGTGGCGATCGTCGACAAGGTCAGACAGACAGTTCGCGCGGACGACGACCTCGTGTCGCTGCGGACCCACGAGCTCCGGACCCCTCTTGCAAGCATCATCGGATTTGCCGAGCTGATCGACTCCGGGAACATCACGAATGAGCAACGCCAGCTCTACGCAACGGTCTTGCTGAGAGAGGGCCGGCGGCTGACAGCGTTGATCAACAACGCGCTGGCTCTGCAGCGCCTCGAGACCGGCCGTCGGGAGCTGGACCTCGCGCCCGTCGACCTACATTCGTTGATCCGCCGCGCTGTGCTGGACGCCGGCGTCGATCCCTTGCGCCCCATCCGCACCCAGCTGCCCAAGGCCCTGCCCCTCGTCTCCGCCGATGCAGAGGCGATCCTCGAAGTCCTCGCCAACTTCCTGTCGAATGCCCGCAGGTTCTCGCCCGACGGCGGCGCGATCAAGATTGGAGCGCGCCGGTCCGGCGAGGTGGTCGAGATCTACATCCAGGACCACGGCGTCGGGATACTGCCCGCGGCCCTGCCCAACCTCTTCCGCAAGTTCTATCGGGCCGACAGCGGTGTGCGCAGGCTCGGCCCCGGCTCAGGCCTGGGGCTGGCCATGAACCACCGCATCATCGCGGCCCACGGCGGCATTGTCGGAGCCGGCTCAAAGGGTCCCGGGAAAGGCGCGCGCTTCGAGTTCACCCTGCCCATCTCGCCGGCCGGCGTCGGAGCCGACGGAGTGCTCATCATCGAGGACGACCCTGCATTCGCCAGCCTGATGAAAGCGGAGTTCGCGGCTGTCGGAATCAACACGGTTCGGGCGCCGGATGGCGAGACCGCCGAGCACATGTTGGCGGACATCAGACCCCGGGCGATCGTCCTCGACCTGCTCCTGCCGGGTCTTCAGGGTGAGGAGTTCCTCTCTCGAATGGCCCGTGATGGGGCCGACGTCCCCGTTGTCGTGCTCACCGTGAAGGACCTCAACCCGTCGGAGATCTCGCGACTCGAGCGGGCGGGCGCGATTGCGGTCCTGCCCAAGGAGGCAGGCGCGCCACAGGCGGCCGTGGCTTTGATCGCCGACGCGCTGGACTTCGAGCCCGAGGCGGGATGAGATCCTACACCCCTCCGGCGCTGCAGATCATGCGGACGGTGCTCATCGCCGACGACGAATCGAGCATGCGCCTGCTGGTCCACGCGACCATCGAGTCCGATGAGTACGCGGTGGTCGAAGCCTCTGACGGCGCCGAGGCCTGGGCGCTGATCCAGAAGCACCGCCCGTCGCTGGTCTTGCTCGACGTTCAGATGCCAGGGCGAACCGGACTCGAGGTGCTGCGCTCCGTCAAGGCCGACCCCGAGCTGGCGGCGACCCGCGTGATCCTTCTGACGTCCAAGGCTCAAGAAGGAGACATCGAGGAGGGTCTGATCGCAGGGGCCGACTTCTATCTGACAAAGCCGTTCTCGCCACTCGACCTCCTGACCCGCGTTGAAGAGGCCCTCCAGCTGTGACAGCGCCACACCTGCGTGAGGGCGAGATACGAGTGATGCCCGATCGCCGAGGCTGGTCGCTGCGCCACTACATCGCTTTGTTCGTGGCGGTGCTCTTCGCAGTCGCCGCGGTCGCGGGTCTGGCGGTGCGAACCGCCGCCGAGCAGGATGCGCGGGAG
Organism: Chloroflexota bacterium; assembly: GCA_005880945.1. Taxonomy (GTDB): domain Bacteria; phylum Chloroflexota; class Dormibacteria; order Dormibacterales; family Dormibacteraceae; genus Palsa-872. Next base: position 3,290 of record VBIU01000155.1, read on the forward strand.
GCAGCTGAAGCAGACGCAAGCTTCGCCGCCCGGGTGGCGGCGACGCAGATCAACGGCGACCTTCTTCTTCTCGAGGAGACGACCGCGAAGCTGGCGGCGAACCCACAGGTCGCTGTGATCCTCGCCGCTCCGGTCGGGCCGTGCAGCCTGACCTTTGGGGCCGGCCCTTTCTCGACCGGGCACCTCGACATCGTCTCGCCCGACGGATCGGTCAAGTGCTCCTCACAGCCAACCTCGAAAGGTGCCGTGTACGGCTCGGCCGGCTGGCTCCCTCGCGGACTCCGCGAGCCGATCATGGTGGCCCCCTTCCTCGACCCGGTCACCGGCCTCGTCTCCGCGGTCATCGCCGCGCCGGTCGACAGGGGAGCGGGCACTGTGGTGGCGATCGTCGCGCTCGGTCCGCTCGGTCCGAGCCTCGCGGCCACATTGGGCGGCGCCCGAGGGCTGGAGTTCCTGGTCACGACGGCCGACTCCGACATGGTGCTCGCCCGCTCCCTCGAACCGGACCGCTGGGTGGGAGCAAATTTGAGCAACACCGCATTCATCAGCTACGCAAGCTCGACGGAACGGCCCGATGTCGCCGGCACGACGAGAATCTACGGCCGGTCGGTGGTCGCTTCTTCGGACTGGGTGGTCTTCGCCGGCGCAGACAAAGCGGCCGCTCTGACCGCCGCCGACATGTCCGCGAATCGCGGCCTCGCCATCATCCTCGCCGGCATGGCCGTGATGCTGGTGGTCGTCTTCGTGGTGTACCGGAGGATCGCCGAGCCCGTCCGGCGACTGAGCATGGTCATGCGCAGCTCGACGCACAGCGGCGCCGCGAACGCGGTCGCCGGCACCGGGGCGTCGGAGGTCACCGCGCTGGCGGAGGACTTCGACCAGCTCATGGAGACCGTCAACCACGAGCTCGCCGAAAGGCTCAAGAGCGAGCAGGCCGCGCACCTGTCGGAGCGCAATTACCGGATGCTTTTCGAGGGCCATCCTCAGCCGATGTGGCTGTATGACGTGAACACCCTTGCGTTCCTGAGCGTGAACGACGCCGCTGTTGACCGCTACGGCTACTCACGCAAAGAGTTCCTCGCCATGACCATCAAGGACATCCGGCCGCCCCAGGACGTCCCCAAGTTTCTCGAGCTGGTCTACGAGCCGATGCCCGCGTTCGATCGAACCGGGCCCTGGCGGCACCTGTTGAAGGATGGATCCACCGTCCAGGTCCTGGTCACATCGCATGCCGTCACCTTCGGCGAGCACGAGGCCCGATTCGTGCTCGCCGAGGACCTCACCGAGAACCAGAGATTGGAGCTGGAGCTCCACCAGTCGCAGGCTCGCGCCGAGAGCAACGCAGAGTTGAGCCGCGCCAAGGACGAGATGGTGTCGATGGTGAGCCACGAGCTGCGGACGCCGCTCGCCAGCATCGTGGGCTTCGCCGAGCTCCTCGTGACGCGTGAGGTGACGCCCGAGCAGCGTAAGGAATACCTCGCCGTGATGCTTCAGGAAGGGCGCCGGCTGACCTCGTTGATCAACGACTTCCTCGACCTGCGCCGCATCGAGGGCGGCCACCCTACCTTGAGCTTCGCACCCACCGACGCCGGTGCGCTGATCAAGAGGGCGGTCGATCTGACGAGCGACGGTTCGTCGTCCAAGGTCGAGACCCGCATTCCAGACGATCTGCCTCTCGTGCAGGTTGACAGCGACTCCATTTTCCGCGTGATCACCAACATGCTGTCGAACGCACGCAAATACTCGCCTGACGGCGGCCCGATAGTGGTAGGCGCCAGCGTCGTCGATGGCATGGTCGAGGTGTTCGTCAAGGACGAGGGCCTGGGCATTCCAAGCGAGGCCCTGGCGCAGCTCTTTCGAAGGTTCTATCGGATCGACACTCCCGACCGGCGCAAGATCAAGGGCACCGGGCTCGGTCTTGCGATCAGCAAGAACATCGTCGAAGCCAATGGCGGAAAGATCGGAGCGCGTTCCGAAGGCCCCGGGAAGGGCGCCCGCTTCCACTTCACCGTCCCCTTGGCGCGCGAACGCTCACAGACAGGCGATGTGCTGGTGGTGGAGGACGATTCGGGATTCGCACACCTGCTCGAGGCCGAGCTGGCGGCAAGGAGCCTCTCCTCGATCTGGGCTTCCGACGCCGAGACCGCCGAGCACCTCATGTCGAAGAACACCGCTCGCGCTGTCGTGCTCTACCTGCTGTTGCCCGGGTTCAGCGGCGAGGCATTTCTTCAGCGGCTGCGAGCCACACACGGAATTGGAATCCCGGTCGTGGTCGTGACGATGAAGGACCTCGACCCGGGCGCGATCCTTTCGCTGCAGAAGGCAGGCGTGACGGCAGTGCTGCGCAAAGGCCCCGGAATCGCGGAGACGGCGGCGAACATGGTCGCCAAGTCGCTCGTGTCAGAGCTGGTGGCGAGTTGATCTCCCGCGAACAGCCAGGGCAGCGCATGCCGGCCTATGCCGACGACCTCGAGCGTCTGCTGCGCCTTCGGCGAACCTACGAGGAACGCGGCCCCGGTCTGCTGGCGGGCCCCGACACGCCGCTGCCGGTGGTCTGCACCGCGTCCATCCTGTTCACCGACATCCGCGGCTTCACCCGGCTGACCGAGCGGTTCGCGCATGACCCGTCGGGTCTTCTCGATGTGCTGAACGCCCACCTGAAGAAGGTCCTTCGCTCAATCGCGATTTGCGGAGGCCAGGTCGAGAAATTCGTCGGCGATGGTGTCATGGCAACCTTCGGCGCCAGCGGCCATCAGCCCGACCACGTGGATCGAGCGATGGCCGCCGCGATCGGTTTGATCGGAGCCAACGAAGCGCTGAACCGCCGCAGCGCAGCCGACTGGGGATTTCGACTCGAGGTCGGCGTCGGCGTGGCCTCAGGCCCCGTCGTGATCGGACCTGTCGGCTCGGCCGACCGTTCGGAGCTGGGCGTCCTGGGCGATGTGGTCAACGTCGCCGCGCGCCTGGTGACCCACGCCGGTCCAGGCGAGGTGCTGATGACGGGAACTGTCTACCGCGCGGTGGCAAACATGCTGCAGAGTGAGCTCACCAATCAGTCCGCCGTCCGCGGCCGCTCAGGCAGTCTCGAGATCTACCGGATGGCCCTGGTCGGCGGTCGCGGCGATCTGACCTGACGCTCCGTCGAGCTGGGCGAGCCCGGAGTGCTCGCGGAGCAAGGACGTGACCTCGGGTTCGTCCATCGGCCTTCCGATCAGGAATCCCTGCGCTGCATCGCACCCCGCTTCGATCAGGATCGCCTCCGCCGCTTTGTCCTGAAGGCCTTCGGCGACCACGTGCAGGCCGAGGTTGTGGCCCAGGCCGACCGCCGAGCGCACGATGGCGCCGGAGTCTGGGTCGGTCGAGAGCCCCGACACGAACGAGCGGTCGATCTTGATCTCGTCGACGGGCAATCGCATCAGATAGAGAAGCGAGGAGTAACCCGTCCCGAAGTCGTCCAGCGAGAGGCGCACGCCCATGTCGCTGAGCCTCGCCAGGGACTTCGCCGCCGCCGCTGCCATGGCCACGCCCTCCGTGATCTCGAGCGTCAGCCGGTGCGGTTCGACCTTCGACGTCTCGAGAGCGCGGGCCACCATCTCCTCCAGGGAGTGGTCCTCGATGCAGCGCGGTGAGACGTTGACGGACACCGACACGTCCAGCCCGGCCGCGAGCCACGTGCCGAGCTGGCCGAGCGCGCTGTCCAGGACCCAGGCGGTGAGCGGATGGATGATGCCCATCTCCTCCGCCATCGGGAGGAACCGGTCCGGCGGCATCATGCCCTCGCGCGGGTTGTTCCAGCGCACAAGGGCTTCGACCGAGTGGATCGCACCAGTGCCAAGGGTCACCTGCGGCTGGTATTGCAGGTGCAGCTCGCCCTGGGGGATCGAGCGGCGCAGCTCTCCCGCCAACCCGGAGCGGCGCAGCGTCTGCGCCTCCTGCTCGGGGGCATAGACGGCGTGGCCGCCTCCCGATCGCTTGGCCACGTACATCGCCACATCGGCCCGGCGCAGGAGGGTCGTCGGATCGTCGCCGTGCACCGGATAAAGTGCGATGCCGATCGAAGCGCCGGTCTCGACCATCTGGTCGGCGATCGCGAACGGCCCTTCCAGCGCAGCGAGGATCTTGCGCGCCGTGGCGACGACGTCGTCGGGATGCTTGGCGTCGGTGGTGAGGACGGCGAACTCGTCGCCGCCCAGCCGCGCGATGGTGTCTGTGGCGCGCAGCACCCCCCGCAAGCGCGCAGTGACCTCCTGCAGCAGGGTGTCGCCCCGGTCGTGGCCGAGCGCGTCGTTGATGTCCTTGAACCGATCGAGGTCGAGAAGGAGGACCCCGAACATGTTCTGGTTGCGCCTGGCGGACAGCAGGGCCTGCCGAAGCCGGTCGCCGAAGAGGCTCCGGTTGGGAAGTCCGGTCAGCGCGTCGTGGAGCGCTTGATACTCGAGAGCGTCGGTGTGCGCCTTGCGCTCGGAGATGTCGCGCATTGTCGCTATGAACAGGTGGCGCGACCCGACCCGCATGGAGCTGACGACGAACTCGAGCGGGAAGAGGCTTCCGCTTTTGCGCTTGCCCATGGATTCGTGCGCGGCGCTGATCGGTATGTCCAGCGTGAGCCTGTGCTGCAGGTAGTTGGTGAACCCGCTGCGATGAGTGGTCGCGATCAGGACTTCGGCGGGCTGTCCGATCAGCTCCTGCTCTTCGTAGCCGAAGAGCTTCACCACAGCAGGGTTCGCGGACTCGATGACGCCGGTCTGGTCGATCGTGGCGAGCCCGTCGGAAACGTTGTCCAGCACCGAACGCATTCGCTTTTCGCTGTCCTGCAGGGCTACCTCTGCCCGCTTGCGCTCAACGAACTCGCCGATCTGCGAGCCGACATCGTTCATCACCGCCACCAGGCCGTCGTCCAGCTCACGGGCAGCCCAGGTATGGAGAGAGATCATGCCGACGACGCGCCGTCCGCTCCGCACCGGGAAGCCGGCTATGCCGTGCAGCCCCGCCGCCGCGGCGGCGCCCGCCCGCCCTGAGTCGTCAGGCGTGGCATCTGTCGCCGAGACCGGAGCGCCTGCCTCCCAAACGCGTCCCGCGAGGCCTTCGCCTCGACGGTAGGTGGTCCCCGCCGCCGTTGCCTCGTAGGCGGACGTGTCACGACCCGGTCGCTTCCAGGACGTGACGAAGTGCATCGCTTCGCGTTGAGAATCCACCTCCCAGTACTCGGCCAGCTCCCAATCGAGCGTCTGGCACAGACCTTCCAGGACATGACGTGCTGCCGAATCCCAGCCGGGAGACGTGACGAGCGCGTGGGTGACCGCAAACCGCGCCGCCTGCAGGACCTCGCTGCGCTTGCGATCGCCGATGTCGACGACCACGATCTGAAAGTGGAGCGGCTTGCCCGAGTCATCCCTGACGAGCCGTGCGTTCACATCCGCCCATAGGGCCTGGCCGTCCTTGCGGACAAAGCGCTTCTCTATGCGGAAGCCAGGCGCCTCGCCGGCAATCATGCGGCGCCAGGAGTCCTGCGTCGCCGCGACGTCGTCGGGATGCGTGAGGTCGAGGATCGCCAGGCTGAGCAGCTCGGTTTCGTCGTACCCGAGCCAATCGCTGAACGCGGGGTTGACGGAGAAGATGCGGCCGTCGAGGCCCGCGAACGCCATCCCAGCCTGCGCCTGCTCGAACAACGTGCGGAAGCGCCTCTCGCTTTCCCGCTCGGAGACCTCCGAGCCATGACGCTCGGTGATGTCGTGAACGAGGGCCAGCAGCCGGCGATGGCCCTCCACGTTGAGTGTGCGTACTGCCGTCTCGACCTGGATGCGGCGGCCGTCCTTCGTGACCAGCGCAGACTCGTAACGGAATGGCACCTTTCCGCCGGCGAGCCTGTTCGCCAGCTGGTCGGCGAGTCCCTGGCGTTCTTCCGCTGGTGCGAGATCGATCAACGAGGGAAAGGCGGCCAGCTCCGCGGCGGTGTAACCGGTGAGGTCCTGGTAGGCGGCGTTTCCGGCTACGAACCTGCCTCCCTCGGTGACGACCAATCCCTCACCGATGTCGCTTATCGCATTCAGCAACGACGACTGGCGCTGTGCCTGTGTCTCCAGGTTGCGCTGAACCATGTGGTGGGTGATGAAGGCCAGCAGTGCGAGTCCCACCAGCATCAGCGCCCAGGTCACGATCTCGCCCGCCGAGACGTGCAGCATGAGCGCAGCGTCGAACCACAAAGCCCCCAGGCCCAACAACGCGATGGCGATCACGTAAGGGAAGTGCCGGCTCAGGAACCCGAGGTCGAAGTAGAGGAGCATCGTCGCGAACAGGGCGGCTGACAGGGGCACGAGGTCGTTGCCGAGCCAGGGCGCGGCAACGCCAAGGACCGCGACCGCCAGCAGCGCGTTGATCGCCATGAGACCCAGCTGGACCGGGGCTCGGGTGGCCAGGCGCGACGCGCGAATGAGGACCGCGACGCCTCCATAGAGAACGCCCACGACCAGGACCAGCGCCTCTTCCTGGAGGACGACCCTCGGCAGGTTGGCCTCCCACAGGCGGACGGCCACCGCTCCGATGATCGCCGCTGCGGCGATGCCGGTGATGAGAGGGAGGCGCCACGAGCTCGGGACTGTCGACCGCCCCTGGTCCGCCCAGGCGGCGGGGCCGGCCCCGAACAGCGAGTCGGCGCCCGGCGCCTCGGACGGATTCAAATCGCTGCCCAAGTCACGACCACGATAGCGGTCGTGCTTGCGAACCGGCACTCCATAAGGCCGGTCGACGGCCGATCGGCCGGTTACTTGCCCGACTTGGCCTTCGAGCGCTGGGGGACTGACCGCTTCAGTGGCGCCCGGCGGCCCGCGTGAGGCGGGGTGAGCTTCTTGGCGTCGGCGGGGTCCTTGGGCCGGTTGGAGGCAGCATGAAGGGTGCGCAGCTTGGCCAGCCGCTCCTTCTTGGCCAGGAGGGCCGTTTTCAGGGCGTCAGCAAGCTGGGTGTCGTTCATGGGAACCACCCGGAGGCGGGCTTCCAGCTCCAGGACCTCCACTTCGGCCCGGGTCAGCTCGAGATCGATCGTCTTTGCCACTTCTTCCTCTTAATACGGTTGCGAGCACTGCTCAACCTAATAACTACCCCGCGGAACCCCAGGTTATGCCTTAAACCTGGGAATCGCCTGAGAGCCACGGCGGCGCCTGGGTCAGGTCAGGTTCACCGTCAGAGTGGCGGTGGCCGAGCAGTACGCGCCGGCGGCGCATGGAAACCGGTCTGTGAGGCTGAGCTTGAAGGTGCCCGTGGTGTTCGGGGAAGAGGCCGGCCCGAGAGTGACCATGACCTGGCTGCCCTGGACCACAGCACTGAAAGGCGGCGCCGGACAAATCACAGGAGCAATCGAGCCACAAGTCTTCTTGCCAACCCAGGCGACGACCTTGACCGTCGGCGTCTCCGAGACACCTACCGTGAACGACAACCCGATCGAGCAGCTTCCGGAGCCCTGGCAGGTCCCGCCCGTGAATGTGATGTGCGGGAACACGTTGAACATCGGGCTGATCGAGGTGCTGGCTCCAAACGCATCGGTGACGTTGACGGTGAACTGCGAGAATCGAGGCCCTGAGACAAAGGTCCCCGCCAGGCTCAAGCCGCTCAGGTGGACACCTGTCGGGATGTTGCCCAACGAGGTGTACGTGTAGGGCGGCACGCCACCGCTCAGCGTGCCGAATTTGCCGCACACGCTGACGCAGCCCACCTCGACCAGGCACTGCACTGCGCACGCCGGAATCAGCGTGGCCTTGAGGGCCTTGGCGATGCCGACCGTCC
>VBIU01000132.1 GCA_005880945.1 Chloroflexota bacterium
CAGCGCGGAGAAAGTCTTCGTCCATCGGATGCGCCTCGACGTCTCCCGCGGCGCGCTTTGCCGCTTGCGCCTCAAAGCGCTCGCGCTGATCGAGTGGGTCGGTCAGCTCGGTGAACGCGTTCGCGTACTCCCGGCCGAGAATGACCAGCTCGAATCGCTCGACGAACCGTGGATCGTCTTCGCGTGGACGGGCGAGCGGCGAGACCTCAATCGGGTAATCGATGACGAAGGTGGGTTGCCTGATCTTCGCCTGCACCTCATCCTCGAACAGGTCGTTGAGCTCCTGGCCGGCGGCCTGACGTCCGGTGTGCTCCAGCACGAGGTCGGCCATGCGCTCGCGTTTGAATGGCGGATTCAGGTCGACCTCCTCGCCCTGATAGGTGGTGGTCAGCGGGCGACCCGCGGCTTCGGCCGATGCCACCATCAAATCCTCGACCAGGCGCATGACGTCGTCGTATTCGGCATACGCCTCGTAACACTCGAGCAGAGTGAACTCTGGGTTGTGCCGAGGCGACAGCCCCTCATTGCGAAAAACGCGACCGATCTCGTACACGCGCTCGAACCCGCCGACCAGCAGCCGCTTGAGATGCAGCTCGAGCGCGATGCGCAGGTAAAGGTCGCGGTCGAGCGAGTTGTGATGCGTGAGGAACGGACGCGCGTGGCCGCCACCCGGGACCTCTTGGAGCACTGGCGTCTCCACCTCGATGAACGCGCGGTCGTCGAGCAGGCGCCGCATCCCGGTGATCATCTTCGAGCGGGCTCGAAAGACCTCCCGCACTTCCGGGTTCGCGATCAGGTCGACGTAGCGTTGGCGGTAGCGGATCTCGATGTCCTTCAGCCCATGCCACTTCTCGGGCAGCGGTCGTAGCGCCTTGGTCAGGAGCTGGAACGAGTGGACCTCGACCGTCGGCTCGCCCCTGCGCGTGCGAAACATCGGGCCCTTGACTCCAATCACATCGCCTGGATCCAGATCGGAAAACAGTTCAAAAGCATCAGGGCCGAGAATGTCGCGGCTCGCAAACAACTGAAGCCGACTGGCCCCGTCCTGAAGGTCGGCAAAGGCGGACCCGCCGTGCAGGCGCTTGACCATCAACCGCCCGGCGAGCGCAACCTCGCCGGCGCGATCTTGATCGCCGAGGAGGGCCCGAGCTTCAGCCGTCGAGTGTGTCGGCTTGAAGCCACGCGAATAGGGATCGATGCCCGCCGCGCTCAGCCTCTCGAGCTTCTTGCGGCGATCGCGCATCTCCTCCGGGAGATCGGGCTCTTTTTCTTCCGTCACGATCGGAAAGACTAAGGGCTAGAGGGCCAGCTCTTGTTCCTCGGCCGCCGGGAAGGCTTCGATGTTCCCCCCTCCCGCGTGACGATGGTTGCCAAGCGCCTCCTCGATCAGCGCGTCGATGTCGCTGTCCGAGTGGATGGGGTCGTGGTGGAAGAACGCAAGCTGCTGGACGCCGGCCTGCTCTGCGAGCGCGAGAGCCTCCTCATACGTCGAATGCCCGAAGCCCGCGTGGGTCTTGTACTCCTCGGTGCTGTACTGGGCGTCGTGGACGAGGAGATCCGCGTCCTTGCACCAGTTCGCCATGTCCTTCAGCGTCCCGTTCTCGTTGTTGGCGAACAGGGCGATCTCGTTGTCCGTCGCGAACGCAAACCGCGTTGTCCCCTCATCGATCCGGTAGCCGAAAGTGGGAATCGGATGCATCAGCAGATGCGGTGTGATCTTCAGGCCGCCGACCTCGAAGGTCTCACCCGGGTTGCGCTCGATGAACTCCATCTCAGCCGGCATGTGGTCGAGGCGGACCGGGAAATACGCCGGGTCCATCTGGTCGGCAAACGCGGCCTGCAGCGATTTCGCCGATCCGGCAGGTCCGACGATCGTTAGGTGGGTGCCTGGTACAAAGGCCGGCATGAAGAACGGAAAGCCCTGGATGTGGTCGAGATGCGTATGAGTGATCAGAAGGTGCGCCTGCAGCGGCTCTGATTGGCTCAGCCCGGCGCCGAGCTCGGCGATCCCCGAACCCGAGTCGACGATGATCAGGTTGTTGTCCCTATCGCGAACCTCGAGGCAGGTCGTGTTGCCGCCGTACCTCAGGGTGCGCCGCCCGGGCGTGGGCCTGGTCCCTCGGGTGCCCCAGAACTTGACCCTCATCTCGGCGCCGTGAGCTCGTAGACGCGTTTGGCGATGAAGACATCGAGAAGGTCGGGGTCGATCTTGCCGTCGCCGGCTTCGTTCTTCAAGATGTCGAGCGCCTTGACAGCCGGGACCGCGCGTTTGTACGGTCGGTCCTGGGCGGTGAGGGCGTCGTAGATGTCGGAGATGGTCATCATCCGCGCCTGGATCGGGATCTGGTCACCGGACAGCCCTCGCGGGTAGCCCGTGCCGTCGAGCTTCTCGTGGTGCCCGTACGCGATCTCCGGGATCCCACGCATCATGGGCGTCCACGGGATCTTGCTCAGGAAATGGAAGCTGTGAGTGACGTGCGACTCCATCTCCAGGCGCTCCTGCGGGTCGAGCGTTCCCTTCTGGATGCTCAGGAAGCGGAACTCTTGAGGATCGAGCATCGGGTGCGGCGTGCCGGCCATGTCGTAGTACGTCTGCTCCGACAGGAACTCGAGCATCGACGATTTGTCTTCGGGAAGGACGGTTGGCTCGTTGGCGGCGGTGATGCCCTGGATCCACTCGTTGAGCTGGACCAGGTCCTCCTCGAGACGCCTGTCGATCTCAGCCAGCACGGCGGCGCCCGCCTCGCCGCGCCGCATCGCGTCGAGCTTCTCGTTCACGTACCTCATCTGCACCGACCGCTCAACGAACTCGAAGCGAGACTGGATCACTTCGAGCTGTCCAGGCATGAGCTTTTTGGCCTTGATGAGAATGTGCTCGCGCACCCCGACCTTGCCGAAGTCATGCAGGAGGCATGCATAGCGCAGCTCCGTTAGCTGGTCGTCGGTGAGGTAGGTATCGCGATACCTGCCCACATCGATCTTGGTAACCGCGCTTGCAAGTCCGGTGGTGAGCGCCTCCACACGGCCTGAGTGACCGGCGGTGCTCGGGTCTCGTTGCTCGATTGCGGTCACGCTCGCCTGGACGAAACCGTCGAACAGCGCCTGGATCGAATCGAGCAGGTTCTTGTTGTCGATGGCGACAGCGGCCTGGCTGGCGATCGACTCGATCATCTCGAGGTCCTGCGGTTGGAAGCTCACCACCTCGTCGGGGACGTTGGCCACCGTCAGCTTCGTGCCGAAGCTGCGCTTTGCGTTGATCAGCTGCACGGCCCCTACCACCTCGTCGTTGTAGTTGCGCATCGGCACTGTGAGCATCGATTTCGTGCGATAGCCGTACTGCGCGTCAAAGCCCTTGCCGCCCTGCGGCTTGCCGGGCGGCGGGTTGTAGGCGTCGTCGTAGATCTGGCTCGAGCCGACAGTGACCGTGTAGCCGACGACGCTCTTCTCGTCGACCGGGACTTTGAAGGCCTGGTACGTGTTGTCGATGGACGTGTTCTGGCTCGAAGCGAGGAAGAGCTTGGGCAGGCCGTCATCGCCGACGGTCTTCAGCCACAGGCTGGCCCCGTCCGCGTTGGTCAGCTGGCGCATTGTCGTGAGGATGAATTCCTGCAGCTTGCCGATGTCCCGCTCGGCCGACAGGGCGATGCCTATCCGGTTGAGCTCCTCGAACTGACGGTGCTGCCGGCGCGCCTGCTCGCTGAGCTGCCTCACCTCCAGCTTCAGAGCCACGTTCTCCATCGCCATGTGCAGGAGGTGTCCAAGCGCGGCGCGGGAGGCGTCGGACGGTAGAGCGAACGAGATATCGGCCAGGCCCTGGGGCGCGCTCTCGCCGATGCCGAGCAGGATCAGCGCCGGCGAGACGATGGTTGTAGTGCCCTCCAGCCGCTGACCTTCGAGGCCGATATCCTCGAGCACCTGGTCGAGCCCTTCGTGCTCGATTCGGCCCAGAAGGTAGATGTGGAATGCGGGCGCGGTCTTCATCGCCTGTCTATCTAGCACCCCCATCCGAGTTTTGTAGATAGATAAGGCGCAGTCCCTCGAGCGTGAGGAGCGGCTCGGTGCTCTCGATGACGTGAGTCAGCCCGGCCACCAGCGAGGCCTGGCCGCCCGTCGCAATCACCTTCGCCGATCCGCCCAGCTCGTCGACCATCCGCGCCACCATCCCCTCGACCTGGGCGACGAAGCCCCACACCAGCCCGGACTGGATCGAGGCCACCGTGTTGCGCCCGATCACCGAGTCGGGGGCCACCGCCTCGACCCGCCGGAGCATCGCCGTGTGCGAGACGAGCGCGTCCAGGGAGATCTCCACCCCAGGAGCGATCGCCCCGCCGAGGTAATCGCCCTGCGCGCTTATCGCGTCATAGGTGACGGCGGTGCCGAAGTCGATCACCACGATCGGCCCGCCGAACTTCGTATAGGCGGCGAGCGCGTTCGCGATGCGGTCCGCCCCTACGTCCTTCGGGTTGTCGTACCTGACGCGAACGCTTGTCTTGGTCCCCGGCCCGACCATCACCGGCTCGCACTTCAGATAGCGCCTGGATGCTTCGATCAGGGCCGGGTTCAGGTTGGGCACGACGCTGGCGATCACGACGCCGTCGACGATCTCCAGCTCGTACCCTCGCAGGCTGAACAGCTGGCGCAGCTCCACCGCCATCTCGTCGGCGGTGCGCTCCCGGTGCGAGGTGACCCTCCAGTCGGCGGCCAGACGCTCTCCATCGAAGAGGGCAAGGGTCACGTTCGTGTTGCCGACGTCCACGGCGAGCAGCATCAGGCCCGAACTCTAGTGGACGTTACCCCGGAAGAGGAGGCGGGTGCGCTTCGCTCCAGCGCAGCAGGCCGGCGGCCTCCCGGCGTACGGCGCCCGCGCGGGCGGCCACCCGCCGCGGATTAGGAGCTCCCTCGAGATCGCGCTTGGAGAGAGACGCTTCGATTTTCCA
>VBIU01000007.1 GCA_005880945.1 Chloroflexota bacterium
GACCGAGACGCGCACGGTCCCGGGGCCGACCCCCAGCTGAGCGCGCTCCTCGGGAGTGAGGCCGCGGTGCGAGGTGATCTCGGGATGGGAGATCGTGGTTTCCACGCCACCGAGGCTGGCGGCGAAAGAGACGAGCTGGAAGCGCGACATCATGCCCTGAACCGCAGCCCGGCCGCCGGCGAGATCGAACGCCATCATCCCGCCGGACCCTTCCGGCAAGAGGCGGCTGGCGACGGCGAACGAGGGCGATTCTTCGAGTAGCGGATGGTGCACCTTCGCCACCCCAGGAATCGAACGCATAGCGCGGGCCAGGGCGAGCGAGTTCTCGCTGTGCCTGCGCATCCGAACATCGAGCGTGCGCATGCCTCGCAGGGCGAGCCATGCGTCAAACGGGCCGAGCGTCGTACCTGTTCGCACCGTCCGGGCGCGCGCCGTGCCGATAAACGAGGAGCTGCCGACGATCACGCCGGCGACCAGGTCCGAATGTCCACCCAGGTACTTGGTCACGCTGTGCATCACTGCTGTGGCTCCGAGCTCCAGCGGCCGGCACAGCACCGGCGTGGCGAAGGTGTTGTCGACCAGCAAAGGCACGCCTTTGGCGCGCGCCATTTCCGCTATGGCCTCGAGGTCGGGGACCCTGCAGAGCGGATTGGTGATCGTTTCCGCCAGGACGAGGCCGGCGCCATCCATGGCGCGGCGTGTCGCATCGAGATCGTTCATATCGACGAGATGGGCTTCGTAACCGGCGGGCTCCAGGTCCTGCCGCAGCAGGGCCAGGGTGCCGCCGTAGAGCTCGCGTGTGGCGAGGATGGTCACGGGTTTGGGCGCCAGCGCCAGGATCGCGACGTGGATGGCGGCCATCCCGGACCCCGTGGCGACGCCCGCCTCGGCGCCTTCCAGCTCGGCCACCGCCTTTTCGAGCATCGCGCGGTTGCTGTTCGAGTTCCGGCCGTAGTAGTGGCCGGGGCGCTCGCCCCGCGCCACCGCGTCGTAGTCGTCGAGCTCGGAGTAGACGTGCACGGCGGCAGGGCTGAGGTCCGGAGCAAGCGGAGCTCGGGCGCCCATGCCGGCCTTGCCGCCGCGGCCGGCGTGCACCGCCCGCGACGCTTGCTTCACGGCAGGCTCGAGGCCTGCGCGTAGTACGCGCCGCCGCCGAGCTCGTGCTCGATGGCGAGAAGGCGGTTGTACTTGGCGACGCGCTCAGCCCTCGCCGGCGCGCCGGTCTTGATCATGCCCACCCCTGTCGCGACGACCAGGTCGGCGATCGTCGTGTCCTCCGTCTCGCCGGAGCGGTGCGAGATCACCGCGGAGTAGCGCGCGGTCCTGGCGGTGTCGATCGCCTGGAGCGTCTCGCTGAGCGTCCCGATCTGGTTGACCTTGATGAGGATCGAGTTGGCGACGCCCTTCTCGATGCCCTGGGTGAGCCGCTCGACGTTCGTCACGAAGAGATCGTCACCGACGAGCTGGATCCGATCGCCAAGGCGCTCCGTGAGCAGCTTCCATCCCGCCCAGTCGTCCTCGGCCATCCCGTCCTCGATGCTGACGATCGGGTACCGGGTTATCCACACCTCGTACAGGTCGACCAGCTCTTTGGCGCTGAGCGTCCTGCCCTCGCCGGCCAGGTTGTAACTGCCGTCCTTGAAGAGCTCGCTGGCCGCCACGTCCAGGGCGAGAGCCACCTCATCGCCGGCCTTGTAGCCGGCCGCCCCGATCGCGTCGACGATGAGGCTGAGCGCCTCCTCGTTGGATTTGAGGTTCGGCGCGAAGCCGCCCTCGTCGCCGACTCCTGTCGCGAGCTTTTGCTTTTTCAAAACGCCCTTCAGCGCGTGATACACCTCCGACACCGCTCGGATCGCCTCGGTGAAGGACGGCGCTCCCACCGGGCACACCATGAACTCCTGCAGGTCGACCGAGGTGTCCGCATGGGCTCCGCCGTTGAGGATGTTCGACATCGGGAGAGGCAGGAGGTGGGCCTGCGCGCCACCCAAGTACCGGTACAGCGGCGTCTCCATGGCATCGGCTGCGGCGCGGGCCGCCGCAAGCGACACGCCGAGGATGGCGTTGGCGCCGAGACGCGATTTGTCTCGAGTGCCGTCGAGCGCGATGAGCGCCGCGTCGAGCGCCGCCTGATCGGAGATGTCCATGCCGACGACCTTGTCGGCGATCTCGTTCTCGACATTCCAGACCGCCTTCTGGACGCCCTTGCCCCCATATCGGGTGGCGTCGCCATCGCGCAGCTCGACTGCCTCATGCTTGCCCGTCGACGCGCCGGAGGGAACGATCGCGGCACCGCTGCCCGTCTCAGTGAATGCGGTGACCGAGATGGTGGGATTGCCGCGCGAGTCAAGGACTTCCAGCGCGGAAAGTCCCGTGAGGCGAACCACGACCCCGAAGTCTAGTGCCCCTTCAGGCGGCGGCGAGCGGGACCGGCCAGAGGTTCAGCAGCGGATGGACGCTGAAGCCATAGTCGAGCAGCATCGCGGCGTCGTCGGTCGAGTGTCCAGTCGCGTTGAGGACCACCACCACGAGATGCCTGCCGTTGCGCGTGGCGGTCGCGAGCATGCAGCCACCCGCGCTGTCGGTGAGCCCGGTCTTGAGACCCGTGGCGCCCGGATAGGTCCACAACAGCCGGTTCAGGTTGTGCGGATAGAAGGCCTTGTGGGATGAGGTCGCGGTGATCGCGACGTCCTTCGTCGCGGCGATCGCCGCCAGGTCGGGGTAGTACTTATCGAGGTAAGCCGCCACGTGAGCGAGGTCGTGTGCGGACATGCCATGGCCTGGTGCGTCCAGCCCGCTGGGGTTGACGAAATGGCTGGCCGTAAGCCCGATGCTTGCCGCCTTCTGATTCATCTGCCGGATGAACCTTTCGCGGGGAACTATCCCGCGGGCGAGCGCCTCGGCGGCATCGTTGCCCGAGTCGAGGAACAACCCGTCGAGCAGCTGGCGCACCGTCAGGCGCTCGCCACTGGACAGCCCCATGACGCTGGGCGTGATCTGAGTCGCGGCCTGGGCAACCTTGACGGTGCGGTCCAGTGAACCCGCGTCATCCACCGCGACCATCGCGGTGATGAGCTTGGTCAGGCTGGCCGGGGCGCGCGAGGTGTCGGGATCGCGGGCCCAGAGGACCAGCCTCGAGTCGAGGTCGACGAGGTAGGCGGCCTGGCCGTGGATAGGCAGATTGGGCTGCGGGTTGGTCGCCAGCCACAGGTTCGAGAAGTCGAAATGGTCGAAGTCGGCCGGCGCCGGCGTGGTCGCCCGCTTCAGATCGAACGCGACAGCCTGGCGCTTGGCGGCGACGAAGCTGCTCGTCAAGAGGCCGGCGGCGACCAGCACGATGACGACGAGGATGGTGAGCCTGTCGCGACGGCGCCGGTGGCGCCCGCGCGACCGTGGGTTGCCGTTCAGTGGGACGTAAGCTGCGACGTTGGGAACCCCCTCGAATTGATTGGCGCGATTCTAAACGACAGGGTCCCTCATGGGGCGTGCTCTGGTGCGTACTTGGGTGGCGGCGGCATCTTCGGCACCGGTGACGTCAGCACCTCTTTCAGCCGTGCCGCCAGCTGGTCGCTGGCCGCCTCCATCGTCGTCAGCGCCGTGGCCGCGTCCTTCGCGTTCATGAACACCGGCTGGCCGTAGTCGTAGCTGCGCACCGGCTTCCACGAGGCTGCGACCAGCTTCGTCCCGTAAAAGGTGTAGGTCCCTATCACGCCCTCGCGCGTTTCCTCGGACCACATCTGGTCGAAGACAAAATTTCCGTGCGCGTAGGTGATCAGCTTGCCGTGATAGACCTCGACCCCCTGGTACCAGTGCGGATGATTGCCGATCACTATGTCGGCGCCCCAATCGATCGATGCATGAGCTATCGCCACCGGGTCGTCCGGTGTTGGCACGCCGGGATCTGCGAGTGGCTGGCGCTGGTACTCCTTGCCCCAGTGGAACTGCACGACCACGACGTCGGCGAGCTGCCGCGCGCGGGCGATTCCAGCTTTGAGCGCCACCTTGTCGATGGCCACCCCAACGCCGTTGAATCCGATGAACCCGAACTTCAGCCCGCGGACGTCGATCACTGCGACCGGTCCCAGTCCCGATGTCTTGATGCCGTTCTTCTGTAGGAGCTGGTCGGTGGCCGTGACGCCCTCAGCTCCGTAGTTGGTGAGGTGGTTGTTGGCCAGGTTGGCCACGTCTGCTCCCATGTACTTGAAGCCGTTGACGAACCGCGGGTCGCCGCAGAACGTGAAGCTCTCAGCAGGGCTGACGGGGCAGCCAGAGAAAAGCGGCGCCTCGAGATTGATGTAGGTGATGTCGGCATTCTTCGTGTAGGCCGCGGTCGGCCGGAACGGCCACAGGTAGTCGTGACGGACCGCAGCGTAATAAGCGACTCCTCTGGCCGGGATGATGTCGCCCGTCACGAGCAGCGTGCGTACGTTGGCTGGGTCGAGCGGAACGTTGTACGTGGGGTGAAAGAGCTCCTGGAGGCTCAGGGCCGGTGGGCGTCCGGATCGGTACGCGAAGCTCGGCTGGTCGCCCCAGTCCGGCACCGGCACGACGGAGAAGGCCGCAACAGGCGAGACGGTGGGTGTCGCCACCACCGGCGCCGCGCTGCTGCACGCCGTGAACGCGATAAGGCCCGCCGCGCCGAAGGCGAAGCGCATGTTCATTGGACGGGCAACTCCGAAAGGATGTCTTCGATGGCGATGAGTCGGGCGACATGCGAGCGAACGGGCTCGCCCAGCTCGCCACTCGCCCGGAACAGCACCTGGTTTCCCTCAGCGCGCCGGGCCTTGAGCATTTGCGCGTGCTCGGGGCCGAGCGAGCCCTGGCGGAGAGCCACT
This sequence comes from Chloroflexota bacterium, assembly GCA_005880945.1. Taxonomy (GTDB): domain Bacteria; phylum Chloroflexota; class Dormibacteria; order Dormibacterales; family Dormibacteraceae; genus Palsa-872. The sequence continues at coordinate 4,833 of VBIU01000007.1, forward strand.
TCGACAATGCTGCCGAGCCACGATGCATAGAGCGCCACCTCCTGCACCCGCGGATCGTCGTCGCCGGAAGGAAAAGGCCGGCGGGTGTGCGCGTCCCACAATCGGCGCAACCGGGCCACCTCGGGGCTGAGTGCTCTCAATCTCCTGCTTTCAAGCGTGCGATGACGGCGTCCGCCACCTGGCTCGTTCCCACTGCGCTCGCATCGTCCCGCCGCTCCTTGAGGTCATACGTGACGTTGCGGCCTTCCGCGATCACGCCGGCAATGGCGTTCTCGAGGGCATCCGCGGCAGCAGCCTCGTCGAGGTGGCGGAGCATCAAGACACCCGAGAGCATGACGGCCATCGGGTTGACCTTGTTGAGGCCCTTGTACTTTGGGGCGCTCCCGTGCGTCGCCTCGAAGACCGCCCCGTCACTGCCGATGTTTGCCCCAGGCGCGAGTCCAAGGCCGCCGATCATACCCGCGCCGAGGTCGGAGATGATGTCGCCGTAGAGATTCGGGCAGCAGAGGACGTCGTACTCCTTCGGCCGGAGCACGAGCTGCATGCACATGTTGTCGACGATCCTGTCCTCGAATTCGATGTCCGGATTGCGTTCCGCGACCTGGCGCGCGACCGCCAGGAAGAGACCGTCGGTGTGCTTCATGATGTTCGCCTTGTGCACGGCGGTGACCTTACGCCGGCCGTTCTTTCGCGCGTAGTCGAACGCGAACTGAGCGATGCGCTCCGACCCGCTCACCGAAATGGGCTTGATGGACAGACCGCTGTCCGGCCTAATCGATTTCTTGGCGAGCGTTGAGATCTCGCCGATCAAGCGGTCGCAGTCTGGTGTCCCGCGCTCGAACTCGATGCCCGCGTAGATGTCTTCGGTGTTCTCCCGCACGATCACGAAGTCGAGGTCGTCACGCAGGTTGCGTGCGCCCTTGTAAGCCTTGACGGGGCGGACCAGCGCGTAGAGGTCGAGCTCCTGTCGCAAAGCGACGTTGACACTGCGAAAGCCGCTGCCCACAGGGGTCGAGATCGGGCCCTTCAGTGCGACCTTGTTCTTGCGGATCGAGGCGAGCACATGCTCCGGAAGGGGCGTCCCAAACTCCTTGATGACGTTCTCGCCGGCCTGGTGCACGTCCCAATCGAACCCGACGCCAGTGGCCTCCAGGACCCGCACGGACGCATCGCAGATCTCGGGTCCGACGCCGTCCCCCGGGACGAGGGTCACCGCATGCCTAGACACTTACGCGGGCCGCCGAGGGATGATCGACGGATCTTCGGCGCCCATGCGGCCCATCTGCGTTGCTGCCGCCTGCGCTCCTCGCTCCATGTATGTCGGATACATTCCGTTCCGGTGCTCCGCGGCGCCTAGCAACTGAGCCACCTGACCACCGAATCTCTCGCCGACCACCCTCGGCACCCCGCGGGCGCTTCTACTTCTTGAAATAGTCGGCGTTGATCTTGATGAAGTCACGCCACTGCTCGGGAACCTCGTCCTCCGGGAAGATGGCGTCGACGGGGCACGGATCGACGCAAGCGCCGCAGTCGATGCACTCATCGGGGTCGATGTAGTACATATTCGCGGCGTCGTCGGTGTGAATACAGTCGACGGGACAGACCTCGACGCATGAGGCGTCCTTGACGCCGACACACGGCTGAACGATCACATATGCCACGTCGCGCAAGGTTACCATGGCCCCACGCATGCCTGAGAGCGAGCCCAAACCGAGGCTGATCGAGCTCGTCGATCCTGGTGCGGGCCAGGGCTGGAAGGCCGTCCTCAAGAACGGAAAATCAGTTGTTGTGCACGAAATACCCGTTCCAGCGGTCGAAGCCGCGGGGGCAGTCCCCCGCATCCAGAGACTCTTCGAGCACCGCCATCCGGCGCTCTCTCCAGTCCTTGCCTGGGGCACCGATCCCAACGGACTGTGGGTGGCGGTCGAGCCCCACGAAGGGGTGCCGCTCGGCACCATCCTGTCTCGCGGACCGCTGACACCGCCGGCCGCGGCGGCGCTTGGCGCGTCGCTGCTTTCGGGAGTGGCCGCCCTCCACGAGGCGGGGATCGCGATGGGCGGGTTCGGCGCCGCGGCTGTCCGGGTCACTGGAAACGGCGAGGTCCGGCTCGCAGGGCATCCGGCGGGTGCGGTGCGCGGAGCTCCGTCTCAGAGCGACCTGAGGGCCGACGTCCGGTCCAGCGGGATGGCGATCTGCGCGGCTTTCGGCGTCGACCCGGCGGGCGCTCCTGCCCCGCCGAACATTCCACCTGGATTGGTCGTGACCATGCGCTCGATGGCGAGCGGCGCCATGGGCCCTGCGGCGGACCGCGCGCAAGGCGCGCTGCGCGAGATGGCGTCGGCCCTGCTGGCGCCGGACCGGATGACCGCCGCGCAAGCTGAGCTCGCCACGCGGGCGGGCGGGCGCGAGATGCCCTCGATCACGCCGTTCCTGCCCAAGACCGAGGCCCCCGCTCCCGCACCTGCGCCGACGGGTACCTACACGCCGCCGCCGCGCGACGAGACTCCCCTGCCCGCCGCAGCGTCCTATGAACCACCGCCTCGCGCCCCTGAACCTCAAGCGCCATCGCAGGAGGCGATCCCATGGGCGCCTTACACGACGACCCCACCGGTGGCTCCCGCTGAGCCCGAGCCGCCACCCACGCCGTTGGTGACAAGCCCGCCGCCGGCCGCACCCGAGCCACCCGGGTCGACACCTCCTGAGCCTTCGCCGTTTGCCACCGGCGCCCCTCCCTCGTGGGACACGCCGGCCGCGGTCGAGACCCCCCAGGAAGCTCCCCCATCGCCTGCGCCCGCCGCCACCGAATGGGACCCGGTCCCCGCGCCGATGCCGCCGATCCTGCGGCAGCAGGAAGCGGCAGAGCCGGCCGCCGCGCCTGCGCACACCTCCTCCGCCCAGCAGACCTGGACGCCGGTCGCGACCCCTGCCTGGACGCCGGGCGGCGAACCTGCCGCGACCGCCCCCACAGTGACCGCCGCCCCGGAGGCGGCCACGTCGACGGTCCCGCCCAGCGCTCCGGCCCGCCAGCCTTCCGTTGCACGTCCTTCCGACCGCGAGCCCGGTGAGCGGCCGGGCTGGCTGGTCCCGGCGATCATCGCCGTCGTCCTTCTGCTGCTGATTGGCGCGGGTACCGGTATCTACCTGGCCACACGGCCCGGCAACTCGACCGCCCAGGTGACGCCGACACCGACATCGACATCGAAGACCTCACCCAAAGTCTCACCCAAGGCTTCTCCCACGGCCGGTGGCACGGGACCCCAGGCCGTGCCGACGTACGCGCCGGCTTCTGCGGCGCCGGTGACCAGCGTTGCGTTCTGCATTGCGAGCACGCACCCGTGCGCGGGCGTCCGCGCCTCCGAATACACCAGCTGCAAGATCAACGGCCCGTGCAGGGTGATGGTGGAGTTGAAGTTCTCGTCGCCGCAGCGCGGCACTGTGGGCTTCATGTTGAAATTCTTTGATCGCTGCACCGGCACGACGACCGACCTAGCCGGGAACAGCTACGTCCCCCCGGGCTACACGCGCGTCGACCTGTTGAAGGTGGTCTCGCTGCCGACAGGCGCCAAGTCCGCCGCCCTGGTCGCGGTCTCGACCAGCCCCGCCGCAGCGGCCTCGACTCCGTTGCTGCTGGGCAGCAGCGACACCTGCTAGGCAAGCCCCATCACCGTTCGTAACAACCTCACCCGGCGCGAAGCTCAGGACCGCGTCGGGCTCATCTCCGACCTTCACTACGACGTCCGCCTGGATCTCACGACCAGCGACGACACCTTTGGCTCTGAGACCACCGTCACGTTTCGCTGCCGCCGCCCGGGGGCGTCGACGTTCATCGAGTTCATCGGCCCTTCGGTTGCGAAGGCCGTGCTCAACGGGAGGGAGCTACCCACCGAGGCCTTCGACGGCGGGCGGCTGCAGCTCACCGACCTTGCGGGCGACAACTCTCTACAGGTGTCGGGTGTCGCGAGCTACATGCACGATGGAACGGGACTGCACAGGTTCCAGGACCCGGTCGACGGCCGCGTCTACCTGCACAGCCAGTTCGCCAGCTACGACGCGCACCGTGCGTTCGCGTGCTTCGACCAGCCCGACCTGAAGGCGACCTACACGTTCCAGATCACCGCTCCTCCGGACTGGGTCGTCGTTTCGAACACCGCCGGCAAGCGTGCCGACGGCGCGGTATGGAAATTCCCCAAGACCAAGGTGATGTCGACGTATCTCGCAGCGATCGTGGCTGGCCACTACCACGCCGTTCAGCAGGACCACCGCGGCATCCCTCTCGGCATCTACTGCCGGCAGTCGCTGATGAAGTATCTGGATCCCGACGAGCTCTTCGAGCTGACTCGCCAGGGCCTCGACTATTTCGAGGAGCGCTTCGGCTATCCATACATGTTCGGCAAGTACGACCAGCTCTTCGTGCCGGAATTTTCCGCAGGCGCGATGGAGAACGCCGGATGCGTCACCTTCACCGAGTACTACATTTTTCGATCTCGCGTGACCGAAGGCGCTCGAATGCGGCGCTGCGAGACCCTCCTCCACGAGATGTCCCACATGTGGTTTGGCGACCTCGTGACGATGCGGTGGTGGGACGACCTGTGGCTCAACGAGACGTTCGCCACATACATGGGCAACCTGGCCAACGTCGAGGCAACCCGATTCAAGAACACCTGGACCTCGTTCGCGATGAACTACAAAGCCAGGGCGAAGGCGCAGGACCAGCTTCCCACCACACACCCGATCGTCGCGGACATTCCCGACGTCGAATCGACGCTCCTCAATTTCGACGCCATCACCTACGAGAAGGGCGCCGCGGTCCTGAAGCAGCTGGTCGCCTGGGTCGGTGAAGACCCCTTCTTTCGCGGCGTGGAGTCTTACTTCAAGCGGCACGAATACGGCAACACGGTGCTGGCCGATTTCCTCGCGGCCCTGGAGGAGGCGTCCGGACGCGATCTGAAGTCATGGTCGCGCGTCTGGCTCGAGCAGGCGGGTGTCAACACGCTCAGTGCGAAGCTCGCGACCGACGGCAAGCGGATCAAGAAGGCGACTCTCGTCCAGGAGGCGCCGCCGCAGCATCCAACCCTCCGCCCGCACCGCTTGCGTGTCGGGCTGTTCGACATCGAGGGCAAGGCGCTCGTGCGGCGCCGATCCGTGGAGCTCGATGTCGAAGGTGCTTCCACGACAGTGCCGCAGCTGGCCGGCGAGCAGATCCCCGACCTGTTGCTCGTCAACGACGACGACCTCACGTACACGAAGGTGACTCTCGACGACGCCTCGCTGGCCACCCTCAAGACGCACCTTCGCGGCCTCGATGACGTCCTCGCCCGCGCGACTCTGTGGGAAGCCCTGTGGGACATGGTTCGCGACGCCAGGCTGCGCGTCGCGGATTACCTGGAGATCTCGCTCGACAATATCGACGTCGAGACCGACGCGGCGATCGTCGGAACTCTCATCGGCCGGATGACCGGAGCGATCGAGACGTATGGCGACCCCAAGCACCGGGCGGCGCAGCGCGAGTCGTTGGCGCAGGGCGCCAAGCAGCGGCTTTCGAGGCTCGCTCCCGCCAGCGACCTCCAGCTGCTGTGGGCAAACGCGTTCATCAGCTCTGCGCGGCGCCCCGACGACGTCGCCTGGGTGCGGGGCTTGCTCGATGGAACCACGAAGCTCGATGGTCTGAACGTGGACTTTGCCATCCGCTGGAGCGCGGTTAATGCGCTCGCCACCACCGGCGCCGCGGGCGACCAGGCGATCGAGGCCGAGCTCCAGAGAGATCCAACCGACCAGGGCCTGCGGGCGGCGGCCGCGGCCAGAGCAGCGCAACCCCTGCCAGAAGCGAAGGCGGAAGCGTGGGCCGCAGTCACCGGCGACGATCTCTCCCTGGCGACGAAGCGCGCCGTGGCGGGCGGCTTCCACCGCGCCGACCAGGAGGAGCTGCTGAGCGCCTTCGTGCAGCCGTATTTCGACAGCGTGCTTCCCATCTGGGAGTCCAAGGTGATCGAAGAGGCGCTCGAGTTCGTCAAGTCGATGTACCCGGACATGATCGTCACGCAAGAGGTGATCGACCTCGCGGAAACCTGGTTGAAGCGCGACCTGCCTGGACCCGTACGGAGGTCCCTGCTCGAATCCCAGGACGACACCCGGCGCGCGCTGCGAGCGCGCACTTTCAATCAGACGTTGCGAAAGCCGTAGCGCAAGAACAGGTAATCGCCGTGCTTGCGTGCGCTCAAGAGCTTGCTCCACGCACCCTTCGCGGGCAGCAGCTCGATTCCTTCGACCATACCGAACCTGGGCTCGTCAGCACGCCCCGCGACCACCGGTGAGATGGTTAGGAAAACCTCGTCGAGCAGTCCGTCCTCGAGCATCTGACCGGTTACGTGCGGACCGCCCTCACTCAGTAGGACTGCAAGGCCCCTGCCCCTCAGCTCGGCGAAGACGTCGCCCAGGTCGAGGCTCTTTCCCTTCCCCATCGTCACCAGCTCGCACGCCCGCGGCAGGCGATCGCCGATTTTCTTGGCTCCACTGGCGGTGGTGATCACGATCGCGCCCTTGGTCAGGGCCGGATGCTTGAAGTCGAGCTCGCCGCTCGCGGTGAGCACGACCAAGCCGGGCTCGGCGCTGCGTCCAAGCCGGCTCCGGAGCGCGGTGAACTCCGTCGCCAGGCTTGGATAAACGTGGGCCGGTGTCCAGAGATGACCTGGCGTCGCCCGCAGCGTTCCGGCACCGATGACTACGGCGTCGGAGCAGGCGCGCAGCAGGCCCATCAGGAACCGATCGGCCGGGTACTTGCCGCTGATCACCGAGCCCGCCGAGGGCTTGGAGCCGAGCGTGACCACGCCGTCCACCGAGGAGACGAAGTTCGAATAGACCACCCGCGCGGAGAAGCCGAGCCGCCCGTAGACGTGCTTCAGGTCGGTTGGCAGCGGGTAATCCGGCAGGTTGCCTTCGAACAGGACCTCGAACGGCGCCAGCACTCAGTGGGCCGATTGCGACACGGCCTGCAGGAACTCGGTCCGCAGCTGCGGATCCGACTCGTAGTTCCCGCGCCAGAACGAGGTGAGCGTGCGCGAGTGGCCCTCGCGGACGCCCCTCATCTGCGTGCACAGATGCATCGCGGAAAGGTGAACTGCGACGCCGTGGGGTTGGAGCACCCGGACGAGCTCGTCGGCGATCTCAAAACCCACCCTTTCCTGGACTGTGAAGCGGCGGGCGAACAGCCGCACCAGCCGCGTCAGCTTGGAGATGCCGATGATCTCCTCGTGCGCGATGTAGCCGATGTAGGCGTGGCCGTGGAACGGAAGGGCGTGGTGCTCGCAGAGCGAGAAGAACTCGATCGGTCCCTCGATGACCTGCGCGATGCTGCAATCCGGCCCGCCGTGGCACTCGGTCGGAAAGGCGGTGAGGAGCTTGGGGTCGCCCTCATAACCGGAGGTGGCGTCGAAGAGGGCGCGTAGGAAGCGGATCGGTGTCGACTTGGTGCCAGGGGTGTCGAGGTCCATCCCGAAGGCGCTGAAGATCTCAGCCGCGTAGCCCTCGAACTGCTTCCATTTGGCAGGGCTGACCGTTCGCGGGTGGGTCTGCTCCCAATGAGTTGTCTCCTCGGGATCGAAAGCGAGACTGGGCATTGACTTGACTCCTTGGTCTGGATCGATGGGTCCAACACACTCTACGGCGTGGGCGCTCGCGATCTCGCCCCACCCACGCCGCAGGCTACTCCCGCTCGCGGGGAGTCCGGCCACGCCTCAGCGTGGCCGGGTGGGGACCCTAAGAGAGAGTCGAGTCAGGAGGTGGGAATGTCGATCACCAGGCGCACGGGGTTGGTGAGGAAAGAGGCGCGGTAGCACGCTTTGTCCGAGGCGCCGAGGCCCAATGAGACCTGACCCTCGAAGTCTTCGAGCACGCGCACCTCGGCCAGGCCAGCGAACCTGGTCCTGATGTCGCGAACACCGCTGTAGGCGGAGTGCACGTCAGAGCCACGAATGATGATCAGGATGCCATTGCTTCCGGCGAGCTTGACCGACTGCCCGCTCGGCGACGCGTTGAAGGTGGTTCCGGCCTGAGGCTTGATCGAGACGCTGCCCGGCTGGCCGTTCTTGAACTCGACGACCACGCGGTCGTAGCCCACGTGCGAGCCGGTTCGAATCGCGTCAACAAACGCTGTCGCCGGCGACTGCTTCGCCGAGATCGTTGACGACGAGCAGACGAACGCCGCCAGGTTTGCGTCCGAAACCAGCGATGCCGGTGCGCTCGGCGCCGGGCTGGACGCCGGCGATGAGACAGGCGCCGCGGTGGGGCTGGTCACTGCACCGACCGGCGATGCGCCCGTGGGCTGTGGGCGGTTCGCGTTGAGCGAAAACATCACGCCGACCGCCACCGCCGCCGCCAGAACCGTTGCCACTCCGACGATCCGATATGACCGACTTCGTTCCGCCGTTACCGCGTTGAATGTGTTCATGCCCGTTTGATGCAACCAACCCGGCTGTTGGTTGCAATCAGCTGGTCTGGATGTCGATGACCAATCGGGTCGGGTTGGTGAGGATGCTGGCGTGATAGCAGCCGGTGCCGGATAGGCCGAGGCCAAACGTCACATAGCCTTCGAAGTCTCCGAGCTCGCGCACCTCGCGCAGCGCCGTGAAGCCGGCTCCGGTCTTTATGTCCTTCGATCCGCTGTAAGAGGTGTGGGCGTCGGCGCTGTGAATGACGACCTTCAACCCGACCTTTCCGGCCAGAGTTACCGTGTCGCCCCTCGGATCGGTCATGAACTTGGTGTCTGTCTGGGGGCGCAGCTCGATGCTCTCCGGCTGGCCGTTCTTGAACTCGATCGTCACCCGGTCATATCCGGTATCAGAGTGCGCGCCGGTCCGAACGTCGCTGACGAATGCCGACAGCGGCGGGTTGGTCCCCGTGAACGACGAGGAGGCTCCGCAGATGTACTGCACGACAGGGGTCGGGCTTGGGCTGGGCGAAGGAGCAGGCGCGGGGGAAGCGCTGGGAGTGGGCGAGCCCCCGCCGCCGGGCACGAGCGGCCCGCGGTTCAGAGGGTTGCCGACCAGCAGCACGCCGACGAGGATCACAGCGATCACCGCGGCCGCCAGGGCGGCGATCCACACCGGACCGCGCCGCTCAGGGGCCTCGACCAGGGCCGAGCGCACGCGGTCGGACAGGGCCGGGTCAGGCGACCCGCTGATGGAGTCGAACGCGTCGCCGAGCTCGCGGCGGAAATCTTCGCGGGTCATTTCAGAACACCTCCTCGAGGGTCAGATCCGAGCGCAGCTTGCGAGCTGTTCGGTAGATGCGTGATTTGGCTGCAGCGGTTGAGACGCCGAGCGTGCGGGCCACCTCTTCGAGTGGCAGGTCGAGGTAGAAATGGAGCACCAGGGGGAGCCTTTCGTCGGGGCTGAGCCGCAGAAGGGCGCTCTTGAGGTCGGTCGCCGCCGCATCGAACGCATTGCCGGCTCCCTGGGTTGGACGGATCTCGGCGAGCTTCACGACATTCCACCAGCGTTGGCGCCGGACCATCCGGCACTCGTTGGCGACGATGGAAAGGAACCACGATCGAAGTGAGCCGGCGTCGCCGCGAAGCTGGCCCAGCTTGCGCCAGGCCTTGATGGATGCTTCCTGGACAGCGTCCTCGGCGGTCGAGCGGTCAGCGAGCATCACGGCGGCCAGGCGGTAAGCGGGGTCGAGAAGGGGCTGGATGAGAGCGGCGAACGCATGGGCATCGCCCTCCGCGGCGCGAGCCAGCATCTGCGGCCGTTGCTCAATCACGACGCTAATCATGTCTTGACCATTGGATGCACCAAACCGCCGTTTGGTTGCAACGCGGTTCAGCTCAGGTTCTGCTCGCCTCGAGGTAGAACGATGCGGTGTCGCCGTCGGCGCTTTTGTTGAGCTCGTCGGCGCGCTGCGTGAAAACCGCGATCTGCGCAGGCGTGAAGATCGAGTCGCGGGGCGAGCGCCGGTAGGACCGCTTGTCGGTCAGAGGGATGCCCGCGCGGTACTGCTCGCTGCCCCAGAACTGGAACTCCGTCGAGTTGAAAACGACGTCGGTAACGTGTAATCCAGCCTGGCCGGCCAGGATCTTCAGACCCTCGACTGAAGGGATGAAGAGATGGCGTGGCGCATCGAGCTGCACCCAGTCCACGCCATATTCACGCCAGGCAAAGGTGGCCGCTATCGGAGTGCTGATGATCAGTCGGCCGCCTGGCGCAATGAGCGAGCGCACGTGTTTGAGAACCTCGAGCGGGGCCTCCATGTGCTCAAACGAGTGGTTGAAGACCACATAGTCGAAGCTGCCTTCGACCTCGCCAAGTTGGCGCTTGAGGATCGTGATCCCGCCGGGAAATCGAAGGTCCGACGCGATGAACGGGTCGACGCCGACAAGGCGGTTGAACCCGAGCCCGCGCAGAAAGAACAGCAATCCGCCCGCGCCCGAGCCGACATCGAGAAGGCTTGAGCCCCTGCGAATGCCATGTCGTTCCAGCCAATCGAGAACCGGCAGCCGCCGGCGATTGCGGCCGAGCAGGTAGCCGATGGGGCTGACGCGGCCGAGCCAGTACCGAGTTATGGAGGGGCACAGCAGGTAGCGCAGCCACAAATCGACCTTGCCCTTCGCCATCGAGTAGTAGTTCCGCGGGTAGTAACGCGAAAGGTCGGCCGGTGGGTTCAAGAGCTCGAGGCAGCCACACGACGCGCACTCCAGATAGGTGAATTTGTCGCGCGTCCCAAACATCATCTCGGCGGCCTCGAGCTCCCGATTCCCGGAGGCGTTGTGGCAGACGCTGCATTTTCGTTGGCTCAGGTCGGTCAAATCGGTGGACTAGTCTAGGGTTGGGCGGCTCGCTACCGTTTAGGGAACCATGCCGGACGCCATCGTCGTCACGTACCACTCCGAAGCCTCGATCGGCGCGTGCCTAGATGCCCTGCTGGAGGGAGATCTCCACGTCGTCGTCGTGGACAATGCCGCTACCGCGGACGTGGTGCGCCAGCGATTCCCGAAGGTCGAGCTGATCGCGAACCACGAGAACGTTGGCTTCTCGCGCGCCGTCAACCAGGGGCTGGCGCGCTGCAAGAGCGACGTCGTGCTGCTCGTGAACCCGGACTGCGTCGTTCCGCGCGCGACTGCCGATTCGCTCGTCGCCTACCTGCGCGACAACGAAACGGTCGCCGTCGTCGGACCTCGTTTGCGCGAGGCAGACGGCTCCATCAACATCTCCGCGCATCCGATCGCAACCTTCGGCACGTTGCTCGGCAACCGCGCACGCCGCTTCTTTCCGTTCCTGACGCCGCTGCTCGCGCGCCGATCCCGCTTCGCGAGCTATGACGCGTGCCTGCACGCGACCGGGCCGACGGAGGTCGAGATGATGATCGCCGCGTGCGTCGCCGTTCGCGGGGACTTTCTGCGCGATGAGCTAGGCGGGCTCGACGAAGGCTACTTCATGTACTGCGAGGACATGGAGCTGTGTTTCCAGGCCTGGCAGCGCGGGAAGCGCGTCGTCTACCTGCCCACCGTGGAAGCGCATCACAAGGGCGGCGGTTCGAGTGGGGATCGCTCGCACGTGTGGCCGCTGCATGCGCGCTCGACGCTGCGCTTCCACGCGATGCACCGCCCAAAGACGCTGCAGCTCGTGCGGCTGGCCCTGCTCGGTCGGGCAGTGCTGGGTCTCGCCGACCCGCGCGGCCAGCGGCGGCGCGCCTGGGTTCGCGTCGCTGCGATCGTCCTGACAGTGCCCAAGCGCCGGCTGGTGGCTGAACCCGGGCGAAGCTAGAGATCCAGCCCTGGGACTCCGTGCATGCCGAGGCTGTAAGAGATCTCGCCGCCGTGATGGACGTCGTGCTCGACGAGATGCCAAACGATCCACTGGCGGGAGCGCTTCGGCCGCTCGCCGGCTTCATTCGGCGTCGGTCGAATGAATTCCTTGGTGAGATCGTCGGGGGACCATCGCTCCAGGCCGGACTTGATCACCGACCAGCTCACCTCGAGCCCCCGCACGATCTCGGCCGCGGGCCGAGTTGCCAGCTCTTCGTCCTCGTCCCAGGCGACCATTCGGCCGAACTCGGCCGACCCCTCCCCCATCCAGGAGTGAAACCACCAGGCGCGGGCGCCGATGATGTGGCACGCGAGCGTGCGCACCGACCACAGGTGCGGGGCAGCGGCCAGGTCCAGCTGGCCCTGGTCGAGAGGCGCGATCATTTTCAGAAGACGACCCTGGTGCACCTCGTAGCCGCGGCAGAACTCGGCGCCGAGCCCCTCTCCCTCGAACCCCACCGCGGCATCGTAGGCCCGACCTAGACTTCCCGCAACGTGCGCAAGCTGGCCCTGATACTGATCGGTGCATCGGCCCTGGCCGGCTGTGTGGGCTCAAGCCCGACATCGCAGTCCTCGCCTTCCGGTTCCTCCTCCCCAACTCCGACGATCGCGCAGACCTCCCCTTCACCGGTGCTCGCCACGCCGAGCGGGCCGAGCGCCGACAACCGGTCGTTCAAGCTCACGAAAGTCGCCAGCGGGCTGCAGAGCCCTGTGTACGTCACCGGGGCGGGTGACGGCTCCGGCCGGCTCTTCATCGTGGAACAGGTCGGGCGAATTCGCGTCATGAAGGACGGCGTGCTCTTGTCGAGACCATTCCTGGATATCCGATCGCTGGTGGTGTCGGGCGGGGAGCGCGGGTTGCTCAGCGTCGCGTTCCATCCACAGTTCAAGACCAACGGTGCCTTTATCGTCGACTACACGCGCGCGTCAACCAACCCGGCAGCGGTCGGCGACACGATCATCGCGCGCTACCTGGCAACGTCCCCCGCTGCGGACGTCGCCGATCGCGCCTCCGGCCAGGTCCTTCTGACGATCGCGCAGCCGCAGGCCAACCACAACGGAGGCCTTGTCAAGTTCGGACCCGACGGCCTGCTGTACATCGGGATGGGCGACGGCGGCGCGGGCGGCGACACCGGGCCCGGCCATGCGCCTGAAGGGAACGGGCAGAGCCTGACCACATTGCTCGGAAAGATCCTCCGCATCGGAGTCAACGAGACGGGTCGGTACCGGATCCCGGCGGACAACCCGCTGGCCACGAGCGCGCGGCCTGAGATCTGGGCCTACGGCGTCCGCAATCCGTGGCGGTTCAGCTTCGATCGGGCCACCGGCGACCTGTACATCGCGGACGTCGGCCAGAACGCGTGGGAGGAGGTCGACTTCC
>VBIU01000133.1 GCA_005880945.1 Chloroflexota bacterium
GCTTCGCTTGAAGGGAGACCTGATCGTCGCCGCCGTCGCCGACGAGGAGGTGGCGAGCCTGGGCACGAGCGCAGTGTTGCGGCGGCGCGAGGCTGATGCTGCGATCGTCACCGAGCCTACCGAGCTGCGGCTGTGCCTGGCGCACAAGGGTTTTGCCTGGCTAGAGGTTGAGACCGTCGGCGTCGCCGCTCACGGTTCGCGCGCTGACATCGGAGTCGATGCCGTGTCGCACATGGGGCGCATCCTGACCGGCGTGGCGAACCTGGATCGTCGATTGCACAATGGTCGCGGCCATCCGCTGCTGGGTCGAGGGTCCGTGCACGCGTCGCTAATCTCGGGTGGTCAGGAGTTGAGCACTTATCCGGCGCGGTGTGCTGTGCAGCTCGAGCGGCGGACGATCCCCGGCGAGGATGGGGCGGGCGCGCTGCGTGAGATGGAGGAAGTGATCGCGGCGGCGCGCGAGTCGGATCCGCACCTTGTGGCGTCGGCGAGGCTCTTGCTGGAGCGGCCGCCGTCGCAGCTGGGCAAGGACAGCTTCGTCACCGAGGCGGTCGAGCGGGCAGCCACGGAGTGCCTGGGAAAGGCGCCCGAAGTAATCGGGGTGGCGTACTGGATGGACATGGCGCTGAGCAACGCTGTGGGGATCCCGACCGTCGCCTTCGGCCCTTCCGGAGAAGGGGCGCACGCCGATGTGGAATGGGTCGACCTGGCTTCGCTAGAGAAGTGCGTGCAGGTCTACTTGCGAGTGGCCGAGCTGCTCTGCGTGAGCCGGGCTTAGCCAACTCCAGCTCCTGGTTGCCGCATCTCCGCTGTATTCGGATGACACCGAGGCGAACGCTGCGCTGGGCTAGGAATCGGATCCGATCTGTGCACCTTCTAGAGCCCGCTTCTCAGATCGGGCGTCCAGCTTAGCTTTGATCTCACGCAACAGCTCCTCCTGCCGAGCCAGGGTTGCCTTTAGCTCGGCAACCTCGTTGCGCTGCGGAAGCAGTTTCGCGGTCAACTGCGCGGACGCGAAACCCAGTAAGCCGATGCCCAGGAAGATCAGTACGCCCGTAAGAACTCTCGCTGACTCGGTGACTGGAGCGATACCTCCGTTACCCAGCGTCGTGGCCGTGACAAATGCGAAGTACAAAGCGTCGCCAAACGAGTTGATTCGAGGGTTGATCCCCTGCTCGAGCTCGAAGTACCCGTAGGCGGACGCGACCCAGACGATGATGAGGATGGGGGCCAGGAGCCATAGGCCAGAGCCGCCAGGGACCCTTTCGCTGGCCGACATGCCAAGTCCGAATGCCCGGGCGGTGGCGCCGAGCCTGAAAAACGCCCCTAGACGTAGGAGTCTAAGAGCGCGAAGTGGACCGAGAGACCAGGTCGAGCCAATGGTGTCGAAAATACCCAAGGCGCGACGGCGAGTCGTAGAAGCGCACTGAGAATTCAACGAGGAACACGCCTGCGATGGCCAGGACTGCTATTGATTGCGGCCCAGAGATCCCTTGATCCTGCTGAAAGGCAAGGACGACATAGACGACCGTCAAAACCGCGCTGCCCAACTCCCACGCAAGCGCATGCCGCTTGATAAAGGCCGTCACCCGGCCGCCCGTCCACGGCCTACGGGGCAATTGCTGGACGGCGAGCTCCGCGGTCATGGTGTCGAGTCTCCTGGCATGCAAATCTGGTTGCGCAATATTGCTCCCTAATTCCGAAACATCCGACGACGTTGCAGCGCATAGTAGGGCAGCCGTGGAGGGGTTCAGAGTCTAAGTGGTACTCGGCGGTAGGCTATGGCGCTCGTAGGCGACGTCTCGCCCGACGGGCGGTGGTTTTGGGACGGCCAGCGATGGGTTTCGGCTGTATCACCCGATGGCGCATGGCGCTGGAACGGGACGGCATGGGTGGCGGGCGTTAGCACACCGGCGGTTGGCACCTCGACGGGTCGTGGGTTGCTCCGAAGAGTCCCCGGCTTCAGGAGTCACGTGCCCTGGAAGATGGGGGTCGCCGCTGTCGCCTATCTCGGGCTAGCTGGAATTGCCTCAGTCAGTTTCGCATCGGCCCTGGTCGGCTCCAACGCACCACAAAACAACCCCCACAATGTTGGGTCACCCGTGGCCCAAGTGGGCACGCCGTCCTCCTATCCTGCCGCTCCTGCCCCTTCATCGAAGCCTCTGTCTATTCCTTCGCCAACGCCGTCGCCAAAGCACTCACCTTCGCCTTCTCCCAAGCCGAAACCACCACCGAGCCCGAAGCCTGCTCCCGCGCCCAAGAGCACCTGTGGGGCTCCGGCCAACCCGTGGGGATACAACTTCTGCGGCGGCAGGTACATCACGAGCCCGCCGGCGAACTTTTGTAGCTACTTCAGGTGCATTCCAAGCTTCTGGAAGAGCACCAATGGCTATGTCGACGAGTGTCACGACGGGACTTACAGTCACTCAGGCGGCCGACAAGGGGCGTGCTCCTACCACGGCGGCGAGCTCCGGCCCTTGTACCGGCCGTAACGCCGCCGATGTCGGAAGAGAACCCTCCCCCCGATGCGCCCGCTGTGCTGGCGACGGAAGGTGGACGTGTGACGCTTGTGGATTTGGCGACGCTGCGCTCGAGGGCTCTCGCGCTCCAGAACGAAGTCGATTCCTTGACAGCGTCAGGTCGGTCGCTGCGTTCCCTCGCTGAAGGTCTATGGGTCGATCGCGGCAAGCTGCTTGTGCACAGAAGCGGCGATTGGATCGCGACGCCGCCTATCGCAGACCTGGTACTTAAAGCCTCGCCTCTCGAGCAGAGAGTTGAGAACGATGACGCCAAGGTAAGTTCGATCAAAGGTGCTGACCACCATGGTGTGAGTGGTCTGTTTGGCCGCGTCAGCGACTGGGGCGAGGGCCGCAAGGCATCGGCCGACCAGGCCAAGGCCGAGCTTGAGCTGCGCCCATTACTCTTGCAGATCGGAAGGTCCGCGCCCAACGGGACGCTTCCGGACGCTGACTCACTTCTCTCGCAGGCCATTGCAGCGGACACGCAGGCGCAACAGATCGAATCTCAGGCAGCGGAAAAGTCAGCGGCGGGGCGGTTGGTCAAAGAAGAGCTGACGCAACGTAGGGAGGCGGAGCAAGAGATGGGCTTCGACGCCCCCTACTTGGCCGCGAGCCTTCAGGCGCGCGGGCCTGCGCCCATCCAAAGTCCCCTCATCCTTAAGCGAGGAGAGATGGCCGCATTAGCGGTGGCGGCCACCCTCGCCCGCCAAACCACCCGACGCCAATGGGTTGGAGGGAGCCAGGGTTTCAGCTTTCCAATCGGCCACACGGGCATCCGGTACCGGGTTGGTTCTTTTCGAGGCCACCCCGTCGAAGAGCAACTCCTGACGCGCCTTGACAATGGAACCTTGGTCGTGACCAACCAGCGTCTGGCCTTCATCGGAAGCACCAAGTCGACGTCGGCTCCTTTCGCCAAGCTGCTTCATGTCGAGTGCTACTCAGACGCACTGGCAATCTTTTTGGAAGGCCGTGAGAAGCCTGACTATTACTACGTGGAGCAACCCAAGTACGTGCTGTTCTTCATTAATTGGTTCTTAAACCAGGTGGCTGGGTAGCGCCGGTCGAGAGCTGTTCTTGAGAGTCGGGCGACCCGCTGGAAACCAGCGGCGGTGCGACTCCGCTAAACGCGCCGTTCTTCAGCCACCAAGGTTTGATGGCGAGTATGGCGCCTTCCGCTCCCCAGCTCAGCTCCCAGCCGAGCTCGTGGACGAAGCGGTGGTGGCGCCTGCAGAGCAGGCATGTGTTGGACAGGCTGGTTTCGCCGCCCTCGATCCAATGAATGAGGTGATGGCCGTCGCACCAATCCGGTGGACGATCACAGCCGGGGAATCGGCATCCCTTGTCGCGAACAACCAGGGCTCGTCGGAGGGCCGGTGGGATAGTGCGACTGCACCGGCCCACGTCGATCGGCTCGGAGGTGGGTCCAAGAAGCACCCGGGTCATCGCGCAATCGCACGCGACGCGGCGCGCGGCATCGGCGGTGATGGGCTGAGACCATTCGAGGTCGGCGGGAGGCGCTCCCGGTTCCTTCTTCAATGTTGCGACGCTTGCGGTGACGGCAAGGTGGGGCTTCTGGCCGCCAACCTCGGGTAGCGTGCCCACGTCGAGGCGCTGCCGGGCGAGCTCGACAAGAGCGTCGGCGCGACGCTGAATGCCGGTGCGCTCGTCTCCGACGAACCACTCTTCCTCGAGCGCGTTGAGTGCGGTCTGCAGGACGGCGCCGCCTTCGGCGTCGAGCCGACCTTCGATATAGAACATGCCGTGCCAGGACTGGCTGAGATGAAGGTAGCGCCTCTTGTAGTCGTCGTTCGCCTCAGCGAGCGTCCCGTCGGGATCCTCGCAATAACGGATGACGTTCGTGACGTGGCGGAGGTTGCGGGGATCGTGGTTCTGGGCGGCCTCCAGGAGCGCCGGCTCGTGGCGGACAACGGCTTCCGCGCCGACCTCTGTCACCGAGTGGGCGATCACAGCGGCGTGATGGAATCCGATTTCGCCTGCCGCGAGCGCAGTGCTCGTCTGTGGCAGCGACGCCAGGTTTCGCGCCACCTCTGCGTGTTGGACCGCGACCCCCGGCATCAGCCTGCACGCTCGGCGCAGCCATGAAATGAGGCTGACAAAGCCGAATGCCAAGAAGCCCTGGCGGCGGGCGAACAGGTCGAGGCGGCGGCTGCACTGGAACTCGAAGCGATCGATTGCTCGACGCAACTCGACAATCTCCTCACCAAGTGCAGTGTCGGTCAGCCTCTCGATGTCTTCGTCTGCGACGTGGACGACCAAGGCATCTACCAATTCCGAACGCATGTTCGCATCGTACCGAGCTCATTTCTCGTGTCAATGGCTTCTTAACAGGGGTCGGTGAGCGCCCGATCCGGAGATAAGCTCGGCGGCGTGACTGGCCCCTGGACGCGCGACGAGGCCAGTGCGTCCGGGCAGGTGTTCGACGCCTACGTTGTATTGACCCTGCCCGTCCGCTCGACGCCAGTTGCATCAGAGGCGGTTGCGCTCGCCTTATCAGTGATTGTCCGTCCGGGTGCGACGTCCTCAAGGACGCCATCTAGGGCGAGGTCGATGAAACGCTCCAAAACGTCTCCGGTGAGTGGCCCTCCGGGCAAAAGGACCCGCAGATATATCGGTGCGAGGATAGCCTCAACCAGCACGTCAGCGTCCGTCTCGGGACGCATGACTCCTCTGCGAATCCACCTTTCAATCAGGTGCCCACCAACGTCGCGCCGTTCTCGCCAGAAGCGCTCGACCGTATTAGTAATTTCAGGGGACTGATCGACCGCAGCCACCAGGCTCTTCAACATTGCCTTTCCGTGGTTTGAGGTCAGCTTGGCTCGTACCCCCTCGCAAAACTCTTTCAGGTCCCCACGAAGAGACCCCGTGTCTGGGACCGGTTCGTTCCGGTCGCTGCGGCTGTCCAGGGCGTCGGCGACCAATTCGTCACGAGTCGGCCAGCGGCGATAGACAGTGGTCTTGGCGACCCCTGACCGCAGAGCTACAGCCTCGATGCTGAGGCCGCCGTAGCCTTTTTCGCCCAGCTCGGCAAAGGCAGCATCCAGGACTGCTTGGCGGATGCGGGCGCTCCTTCCCCCGGGTCTCCGCTTCGAATTGCTGGCGCTTCGCGAGCTCACGGCTAGATCTTATCGCAACACTAGTTGCATTTGTGCATGACTTCATGTAGGGTCTCGTTAACGCAACCCACGTAGCTGTAAGGAGAACAGATGAACCACGGCATCCCGTCTAAGAGGTCGATCACAAGCAATGAGACAGCGGCTCCAGCTCGGCCGATCCGAAAGGGTCGCGTCGGTCTGATTGTCGCCGGCTCCGTGTTCTCCGGATTAGTTGTCGCCCTCGTGCTCGTTGTCGGTCCGTTCGGAGGTGCCCTGGAGCACGTGATCATGGGTACAGCGCTGCTCGGGTGGGCTCTCGGCTGGGCGTTGTTGGCCGTGCTCTCGATACGCTCGTCCGATCAACCCCAGCGGTGGGCAGTCGTGCCGGCAGCGCTCATGGCTCTCGCCGGCGCCAGCCTCCTGATTTTCAGGCCTGACGCCAATGCAATGAATCTGCTGGGGTGGATCTGGCCGTGGGCTTTGATCGCTCTTGCCGTGTGGATGACTGTGCAGGTACGCAGGAATCTACGCAGCATCGCTCGCCGGCTAGTCCTTTACCCGCTCTTCGTCGGCCTCGTCATTGCTGGGGTCGGAGGCAGCTACGAGACGATTCAAGAACAGGTCGACCGGAGCACCACTTCGATGCCTGGCCACCTGGTCGACGTCGGCGGACACCGCCTGTACGTGCACTGCACCGGCTCGGGCAGCCCGACTGTCGTACTGGTATCCGGCTTGGCTGAGACTTCCGTCTATTGGGGAGGCTGGATCGCGCCAGCCGTCGCGCATATCACCACCGTCTGCGCTTACGACCGTGCGGGCCAGGGCTGGAGCGATCCCCCAGCGAGTCCGCAGGACGGTGTCGCGGTTGCCACCGACCTCCACGCTCTGCTGGATCACGCACAAATCCCGGGTCCGTATGTCCTGGTAGGTCACTCGACAGGCGGCGTGTACGCGAGGATCTTCGCCGCCCGCTACCCGGACCAGGTCGCCGGAATGGTCTTCCTCGACTCGCAGCCAAACGAAGCCTTGACCGGACTGCCTGACTTCCCGTCCCAGTACAGCACCATCAGCCGAGCGTCAGCACTGTTTCCTTCTCTGGCGCGCTTAGGCGTGTTTCGTCTTGTCAATCAGTTCGCTTCGGACCCTCTGCCGCTCCCAACTCGTGACGAAGAACGTGCAGTGGTATCGTCGGCGAACCTCAACCGCATTCAGCGCGACGAATTTGCCGAATTGCCGATGACCCTCACTGAGGCTGCCGCGCTCACCACCCTCGGCGATCGGCCGCTAATCGTTGTCACAGCTGCCCAAGGAGCTCAGGCCGGGTGGCTCCCGCTGCAGGACAAGATGACCGGTCTCTCGACCAACAGCCCTCACCGAGTTCTTTCCGATACCGATCATCCAGGTCTCATCCACGACAGGGTCGGTGCCGCGCAAGCA
>VBIU01000134.1 GCA_005880945.1 Chloroflexota bacterium
GGGCGCGGCAACTTCCGCGAGATCGATCGTCGGCCCTGCCGGCGCGCCCTCTACCTCCACCCGGCGGTGCAGCTCGAACGGAGGCGCATTGGGGTTACCGATGAGGTTCGGAGACTCGACACACACACCAGCAGTGACGAGCTGACTGAAGGGACCGAAGTCGTGGAGATCCGGATCGGTGCGGAACCGATAGCAGCCTTCGCGCTCCATCAGACCGCTCTGGAGACAAGTCTGGTCGTTCGTCCCCGGGCCCACGGGGATGCGTTCGATGATCAGCACGACCTGGTTGATGCCCGCATTGCGTGCAGCTTGGGGAAGCCAATTGTCCGGGAATGATGCGCCGGCAAACCCGGTGTTCGTTGTCACGGTCGTCGCAACATCCCTCACCACCTGCTCGACGTGATCCGGGTTCGTCGACCCGAACGCCCCGTCCTCGATCCGCAGCTTGATCGGCAGCGTCCGGCCATGCTGGAATTGCACGACGTCGCCGGTCCGCAGGTTCTTCATCGCCCGGTCGACCGGGTCCACGTCAAGGAAGCCAAGTGCCGTCCCCCTGGGTGCCCCCCGGACCAGGATGCGATAGAACTTGGTCGGGTCCAGCAGCGTCGGCGACTTCGTGTCCCAGTTGCCCGTGTACTGCTCGTTCGCCAGGTCGAGGGCCATCGGGGCGGGCCCGAATACGAGCACCGGAGTGCCACCGCTCATCATGCAGTCGACCGCTGATCCGCTGCTGGGGTCCCCGGTAAGGATGCAGACTTCCACGACCGGCGAGAGTTTGGCATTGAATGTGCCGGCATGAAAGAGGGCGCCGGGATCGGGCGCAAGCGGTGGCAGGAAGAAAACGTGCGCGTTGCCGTTGTGTGCACCGTCCGAGATCAGGTACGCGGGGCCCGCGCTGGCCAGCGGCTGCACCGGCTGCTGGTCGCGACATCCGACAGAGATGACGGCGCTGACTGTTGCGGCGACTGCGAGGGTCCGCATGGCACGCTCCTACTCAGGTACAGCGTGAGTGCAATAGACGCTGCCTTGTACGGGGAGAGAATGCGGTGCTGATGCAACCCGCTGCTACGGATCGGACGGAGCGACAGGGAAGCAGTTCGTTTGGGTCGGAGGGACCGGACCGCCTGGGGTGATACGATGGAGCTACGGCGACGGCGAGTCAGACGCTCCGCGGCTACGCGCGTAGGCCGCGATCTGCAAGCGCGTATGCAGGGCTAGCTTCTCCAAGATGTTGTGGACATGCCCCTTCACTGTATTGGTGGCGAGGTGGAGGCGCTGCCCGATCTCCTTGTTGCTCAGCCCGTCCGCGATCAGGTCGAACACCGCCCGCTCTCGCGCGGTCATGCGGACGGCCTCGGCCACCTCGGTTGGTTTGCGGTCGAGCGCGAGCTTCGCAATGTGAGAGAAGAGCGTGCTGGTTAACGCCGGTGGAAGAATGTCTGTCCCGCTTGCAACCGAGCGAACCGTGCTGACAAAGGCGTCGAGGGTCGCGTCTTTCGCGATGAACCCTGACGCACCTGCGTTGACAAAGTCGTGCAATTCCTCCGGTACGGGCAGCACGTCCATCACGATGATCCGTACCTCGGGCGCCGCATGCTTCATCGCTGACACGAGGCGGTGACTATCGTGATCTCCCAGGGCGGCGTCGAGGAGCACCACCTCCGGCTTCACCTCGCGCGCTTTCTCGAGCGCCGCGGGGGGACGGTCCACCGCCGCGACGACCTTGAGGTCCGGCTGCTCGGCCAGCATGGCGATGATCCCATCGCGCACCAGCCGATTGTCCTCGACTACCAAGATCGAGACTCTCTTCGCCACGGCTGACCTTTTGCCGCGAGACTGGCTGAGCAGTCTCAGATTCGGGGTGGCGTCGGAGAGGCGTCAGAGCGAAGGAGAGACCGACGGAGGACGAAGAGGAGTATGCGGCTCAACGACGTGGCCGTGCAACTGTTGCGAGTCCGCCACATCCTGCGTAATAGGGCGCCGCCTACAGCCTGAGCCCCATCCCCAGCTTGAGCGTGCGATAGTTGAATGAGGCTTCCGTGCGCGCGCCGGCACCGTCAGGCCGGCGTGGACCGTCAGCCCGATCCTCGTGCGTTTCTGCGCCGCGACGGGGTCGTACTACGTCAGCCAAGCCTGGGGAGAGCGGTAGCCGGCGGGCGCTCCCCTTTCTCACCGCGGCTGGCATGTGTACATTGGTATTACCCAGTAATACCGAGTATGCCATGCCCTACGCCCGGATTGCCATCACCCTGCCCAAAGACCTCGTGGCCGCGGCCGACCGCCGCGCCCGGGAGATCGACCGCTCGCGCAGTCGCGTGATCGCCGCAGCCCTGCGCGCCTACCTCGTGTCCCCTCCCCCGGCGCAGGTCCGCGAAGCGGTTCGCCCGGCATACGGATCCGATGCAATTGGTTCCGCCCGCCGCGCCCAGCTCGAGCGCGATCTCGCCCGCTCGCCCGCCGAACGGCTCAGGAATGCCGAGGCAGCGGCCCGAACGGCACGCGCGCACCGCGCTCCTCGCGGGCGCCGGCACCAGATCATCGGATTCGACTCCTACGACGATTTTTACGAGTGGAAGCAGAGCCACCGCGCGTAGCCACCGTGTGCGCCGCGCTGAATCGCGCCAAGGCCAGGTACCTCGTCATTGGCGGGATTGCTTGCATCCTCCACGGCTACGCGCGCGCGACGGACGATATCGACATCCTGATTGAGCGGACCGAAGCGAACGCCGCCCGCGTGCTGCAATCGCTGGCCCGAGTCGGGTACGGATTCGCGGGTGTGTGGTCGCCGGCTGAGCTGCTGAAGAAGCCGGTGACGATCATCGGAGACGATCCCCGGGTCGACATCTTCACGGTGGCATGGAAAGTGAAATACGAGCTCGCCGCGCCCAACGCGAGCACCGTTCAGGTCAATGGCGTTCGCATCCCATTGATCAGCATCGACGATCTGATCGAAACCAAGCGCACCGGCCGGCTCCAGGATGCCGCCGATATCGAGGTCCTCGAGGAAATCAGAAGGCGCGGCAGCTAACCACGCCACCGCGCCTCGCGGCCTTACGTTCCCCCTCTCCGGAACGGAGAGGGGGCCAGGGGGTGAGGTCACGCCGCCTTCGGCGTCTCACCGTCCCGACAATGAGGACGCTCGCGTTCGAGCTGTCTGGGCGGATTTAGTCTTTCGCGGTACCGGAGCGGCGGCGAGCCTCCTCACGGCGAATCTCGCGCAAAGCCACGACGAAACCAATGACACCCAGCAGGAGTACGCCACCAAACCCCACGGCAATGTTAACCCACACGGGACGTTCTCCTCTCGAGCCACAGCGATGCTACAAAGAGTACCACGCCGAGTAGCAAGAAGAAGAATAATAGGACACGGACGACGCTGCGACTTTCGGCTAACGCAGCATCCAGAGGCGCGAACGCGATGAGCAGCGTCCCAACTTCTCGCATCGCGTCCTCTACGCGTTCCTGTACCGTCTTCACAGCGACACCCTACCCGGAAACGATCAACTCCGGATCAATTGAACCGGGCCTCAGGTTGGGCCGGCCGCCCGTCGCCGCCGCTCCATCACGCACGTACACCACCACTTCCCACGCGAACGTCCGCACCTTCGACTGCAGCGTGAACCCCAGCGCCGTGAGCAGCCGGTCCATCACCACCGGAGAATGCACGAACGAACGGAATGGATTACGAAACAGCCGGCGGAAGGCGTTTTCCGTACTGACCACCGCACGCACCGGCCACCGGTAGCGGGGATACGACAGGCCATACAGCCGGCGGCAGCGCTCAGCCGACAGCCGCACCAGCGGCTCCATGTCGGCATAGCAACAGACCACGCGATCGAGCGTAACGATATCGGCCGCGGCCACTTGCGGAGCGAGTGCGACGAAGTCGCCGAGCTGGAACTGAATGCGCGCGCTCAAGCCCCGCCGCTCCGCCTCCGCGCGCGCCGCCCGTTGATACGCGCTGGACGCATCGACGGCCGTGACCTCCCGGGCGCCGGACTCGAGCAAGTCGTACTGAATCGCCCCGATGCCGCCGCCGATATCCAACAGCGTGCTGCCGTCCACGCCGGCGCGACGCAGCAGCTGGATCAGCGCGCGCCCGGTCGGCTGCGGGCCGTGGGCGCGATAATCCTTCAGCTCACGTGCCGCTCGCTTGCGGTCAAACTGGCTCTCGCAGGCACTCGCGCCACAACAAGTCATGGCCTCAAGCTAATCGCAGCACGTCAGAACTCCCTCAGAGCCGCCGCCGTTTGGGGTAGTATTTTCTCCTCATCCGAGCCCAGCGGGGCGCGACATGCTACTGCTCTCAGTTTTGCTCGCCGTTCAGGCGCCAATCGATTCCGTCCAGATCGTCACCCGCGACATCCCGAACTTCTGGCGCGCCTACGACCAAGCCGCCGGCAAAGACTCGGCCGAGCGCGTGCGCATCTTCGAGACAGTGTATCTGCAGCCCGGCTCGCCGGGCCTGCGCGACTGGATGCGCGTGCGTCTGATGAATCCCGACACCGTCCGCGCGCGGCTCGTTGCGGCCGGGTGGCCCAGAGCGCGGCTCGACTCGCTGCCACCCGATAGCTCGAGAAAAGTCACCGCGCCGTTCTACGAGCGATCCGCCGCCGAACAGCTGCTGCGCGCGGTGGGCAGCTACCCGCGCTACTACGCCGCCGTGCGTGCCACGACGCTTTCGGTCGATACCAATTCGCGAATAACGCAGGGGATTCGGCGTGGCCTGCAGAAGCTCGCGGCGCTCTATCCCGAAGCTCGTTATCCCAGCATCTATTTTCTCATCGGCACGCTGTCCACCGGCGGCACGGTCGCGCAGAGCGGCATGCTGATGGGCACGGAGCAGAGCGCGAGCGATCCCACTACGCCGCTCGACGAGCTGCCCGACTGGGCGCGCAGGAATATGCCCAACCATAGGTTCGAACAGCTCGTTGTCCTCGTCGTGCACGAGGCGGTGCACACCCAGCAGAAGCCAATGCCCGCGGGTCAGCACGACAACCTGCTGCGCCACGCGCTCGGCGAAGGCATCGCCGACTTCCTCGCCGAGCTCGCCGTGGGACCGTCGGCCACGAAACAACCGCGCGCGATCTACGGCCCCGCGCACGAGCACGACATCTGGGTGGACTTCCAGGACGAGATGCAGGGCGGCGACTCGACAATCAGCACCTGGATGTACAATGGCATGGTGCCGGAGGGCCAGAACCACGGGGCCGTCGACATCGGCTATTGGGTGGGCTACCGGATCGCCGGCGCCTACTACGCGCGCGCCAAGGACAAACGCGCTGCCGTGCGTGAGCTGCTCGAGCTGCGCGATGCGGAGGCGATCCTGCGCGCGAGCGGCTACGCTCCGTAAGAAGCCGCAGGGAGACGGGGTCAGGGGGTGAGGACGGGCGAAGCCAGCCCTGACATAGGGGAGTAAGAATAGGTTCCAACGCCGCCGGACAACTTTTTCTTCAATCAGGGAAACACTTAAGATGAACGGCGTACGCGAGAGGTAACGCACCCGCTGTAACACCCGTATCGCAAAGCAGTTATAAACGTCACCCATCGCGTCGCTGCAATGCCATCCAGGTGTTGCCTCCGTGCTTCACCCGCCCGCGCAAAAAACCGGTGTAGGAAAACGCTCATGTGATCAATACACAACGGCGTTGCTGGTGTGGGCTGACGTCGCTCGCGCTCCTCGCGTGCGCGACTGCCGCGCGCGCCTTCGCACAGGACATCCCGCAACGGATGGCATA
>VBIU01000086.1 GCA_005880945.1 Chloroflexota bacterium
TTGAACAGCGAGATAACGGCTATTGGATTCATGGTACTCATGTCTCGCTCGATTCGGTTGTATATCGCCGCATGCCGGAGGGCCGGCTTCGACGCAGCGCGCGGCGCGAGCAGCGTCGGTGCAGTGGCCGCACCTGCCGACCGGCCGGACGCGGAGCCCGTCGAAGCGCGACGAATGATGAACAGCCTGGTCTTCCTGCCCGCATACCCGGAGCTGCCGGTCGGTTCTCTCGCGCGACTGGCAGCGGCGGCCGCGCCTACGACGCTGATGAACCCGCGCGTTGCGCCGCGGCTGCGGCGAGCATGACCGCTCAGAGAGACGGCGCATGGGACAGTCTCAACCGTCGCACCTTCGACCTGCTGGTCATCGGCGCCGGCATCATCGGCAGCCGCATCGCCTACGAGGCCGCGCATGCAGGGCTCAAAGTGGCGCTGGTCGACGCGGGCGACTTCGGTGGTGCCAGCTCGAGCGGCTCATCAAAGCTCGTCCACGGTGGGTTCAGATACCTGCCGATGGGCGACCTCGGCCTGGTTTGGGAATCGCAGCGCGAGCGCAGAGCTCTCATGTCGCACGTCGCGCCTCAGCACGTGCACCGCATGCCGATGGTCCTGGCCGCATACCGAGGCGGCCCTACAGGCCCCGCGATGGCGGGAGCCGGAGTTCTCGCTTACGGCGCGCTGTGCGGTTTCCGCGGCACAGGGGTCGGCCTGGTCGGCGCTCGAGGCGCACAGCGGCTTGTCCCTTCGCTGCGTACCGACGGACTCACCGTGTGCGGCCTCTTCGACGAAGGCCAGACCAATGACGCGCGGCTCGTGTTCGCGACAGTCGCCGCGGCCGTCGACCTCGGCGTGATCGCCCTCAACCACGCACGTGTCACCGACATTGCGTTTCGACCCGGCCGGCCGGCAATCGCTTCGGTTCGCGGCTCAGTGGGCGAGGGGCTCGTCGAGGTCGGATTCAAGCACGTCGTCAACGCCGCCGGCGCGTGGGTCGACAGCGTCCGGCGATTGGAGGACCCGTTTTGCGACCCGGTGGCACGCCTGAGCAAAGGCGTCCATCTCCTGCTCGACGCCGCGCCGGAATGGCGGGCTGGGCTGATCGTGCCAGTCGAGGACGGGCGGGTCGCCATGGCGATTCCGTGGCAGGGCATGCTCATGCTCGGCACCACGGACACGGCCTACGAAGGCGACCCAGGTGGTTGCTCTGTCAGCGATAGCGACGTCGCGCAGGTGCTTGCCGAAGCATCAGTCGCCCTTCCGGGCGACATGCTCCAACGCGAAGCTGTGCGCTTCTCATTCGCGGGCCTGCGGGTCCTTCCCATAGGGGAAGGCTCGACCGCCAGCGCCCACCGCGAGCACCTGGTGAGCACCGGACCTCACGGCATGGTGTCGATCGCCGGCGGCAAGCTCACAACCCACCGGCGGATCGCTCTCGACGTCCTCCGCAGGATCCCCGAACCGGGGCTGGCGGGAGTTCGGCTGGTCGACGACGCACTGCCCGAAGCGGCCGGCGGCCTCGAGGATTTCGATGGCGACATCGATCCCGGTGTCGCTCTGCACCTGGCTCAGATTTACGGTTGCGACTCGTTCGAGGTGCTGGGGCAGCGGCGGCGGCATGCGAACGCCATGGAGCGGATCCATCCCGATGGCCCCGATGTCTGGGCCCAGGCCTATCACGCCGTGGAGCGCGAGTGGGCGACGACGGTCGAAGACGTCGTGCGGCGCCGCACAACGCTCGCGGTGCGCGGGCTCGCTTCTGCCGCTGTTCGGGCGCGGATCGCGGAGGCGATCAACGCGGTCGATTGATGGCGCTCAGCTGCTACTGGATGCCCGGGCGGCTGCACGCGGGTTGGGCAGCGGCGTCAGGGTTCGCTCGACCTGGTCGCGAAGGTGCTCGAAGTTCGGCGGCAGCGAGATGCGCTCGCCGAGGTGCTCTAGAGGTTCATCGGTGGTGAATCCCGGTCCCAGAGTCGCAATCTCGAAGAGCACTCCGCTTGGCTCTCGAAAATAGAGCGACTTGAAGTAGAAGCGGTCGATGATCGGCGTCGGCCGCGCGCCTGCCGCGACGACCTTGTCGTGCCAGGCTGGGTGATCCTCGATGGTCGACGACCAGGCGACGTGGTGGACGGTCCCGGCGCCGCCAACCCCGCGTGTCTGGGGGGCGTCGTCGTAGATATAGAAGGAGCCGCGGCGCTCGCCGCGCGACTCGTACTGGCCGGCTCCGATGTTTCGGAAGCCAAGCACGTCTTCGAGAAGAGAGCTGCTGCGTTCAGGGGCATTCGAATAAGCGCGCACGCCCGCGAAACCCTGCAGGGCGAGGTCACGGGAAATCTCCGGGTGGTCGGCGATCAGCGGGGAGTCGGCGACGTCGCTGACCATCAGCTCCAGCCCCAGGCCTTCGGGGTCCGCGAATCTCAGCCTGTCCTCGGCTCGTTCGGACTCGACGCCGGCGCTCGCCAGCCTCTGCGCCCAGAAATCGAGCGCTTTTTCCGAACCGACCCGGAACGTGATGCGGTGGATCATTCCAGCGCCGGCGCGCCCGGGCATCACGCCCGGATATTCGAAGAAGGTCATATCCGCCCCGGCGCTCGCGTTCTCGTCCGCATAGAAAAGGTGATAGACGGTGGGATCGTCCTGGTTCACCGTTTTCTTCACCAGTCGAAGGCCCATCACGCCGGCGTAGAAGGCCACGTTCCTGGGCGCGTCCGCCGTGATGGACGAGATGTGGTGGATTCCGTCGAGCTCTTTCATCACCTGATAAAAACCTGGGACGGCTGGGATTTTGTTCCGCCGGTTCGCGCTTAGGGGCTTAGCTCCGCTTGATCACGATGACTGAGATCTCGTCCGCGGCCCTGTCGATGCGGTCGGCCGAGTTCTTCAGGTGGCGATAGATCTCCCTCGCCTTCAGGATCTGATTCATCTCCGCCTTGCTGTCGAACAGCTGACCGACCGCCTGGTGATAGAGGCTGTCGATCCGGTTCTCCGACCGCTTCGCGCGGACTGCGTGCTCGGCGGCCACGCCGGGATGGTCCAGCAGCTCACCGACCGCGGCGCTGATGTGTCGGGCCCCCTCGGTGAGGACCTTCGTCATCTCGCTCATCCCCTCGGGCGGTCCGATCCTGTACATCGCGAGCTCGACAGCGGTTTCGTTGGCCGCGTCGAGGATGTCGTCGATGGCGCGCGATAGCGCGAACAGGTCCTCGCGGTCGAACGGCGTCGCATACGTATGCAGCAGCTCATCGATCAGGACCCGCCGCGCCGCGTCGCCTTGCCGCTCGATCTCTTTCAGCTGTTCCACCAGCTCGGGATTGCCGTTGGCCTCGCGCCCGAACTTCTCCAGGACCAGAAGCGCCCTGACGGTGAGCTCAGCCTGCTTGCTCAAGAGCTCGACGAACCGGCGATCGTTCGACCTGGTCAATGCCTTGAACGTGCGGCCGATGCTCATGGAGTGATGCCCAGAGCGCGGAACGCGAGGTGAAGCGCACCGGCCAGGATCAGCGCCAACGGCAGCGTCAAGAGCCAGCTGCCCAGCATCTCGCGGACGATCCCCCAGCGGACCGATGACGCGCGCAGCGCCGCGCCCACGCCGACCAGACCTCCGTCGATGGTCTGCGTCATGCTAACGGGCGCTCCGGCCACGGCCAACGCCGCGACCACACTTCCTGACGCGAGCTGCTGCGAGAGCGCTTGCATGGGACGCACTTTGAGGACGCCGAGTCCGACGCGACCAGCGACCCGCGATCCTCCGATGAGTGCGCCGACGTAGAAGGAGACGAATGCGCCAATGATAGGCGCCGCCCCGAAAAAGGCCACCAGCTGGCCGTGATTTGGAAACGACATGCCCACCGCGATCAGACCGACGGTCTTCTCCATGTCGTTGGCCCCATAAGCGAATGCCTGGATCGCCGCTGTGAGGAACTGGAACCTCGCGACCGCGAGCAGCGATGCGTGAGGGCGGTTGCCAAGCACGCGCCGCGTCGCGCCGTACACGATCAGCGCCAGGGCGCCGCCGCCCAACACAGACACGGGCATCCCGACGAGGACGCGAGCCACGCCGGACCAGTGGATGTCACTCTCGTCACCGCCGGCGAGCACCCAGCCCAGCATCGATCCGACCAGCGCGAGCGTCATGCTCGTCGGGATCCCGAACGACACGGAGAGCAGCACCACGCAAAGCGGCGCCAGCGTGATCAGGATGTAGCTGAGCTCGCCCTGCCCCCGCAAGTCGATCACATTGGTGCCTACGGTCTGGGCGACGGCCGTGCCGAGCGCAAGCGGTCCTGCCAGACAGACCAGCAGAAGCAGCGCGGCCGCCCGCGGGCTGATGACCCGGCCGGACGTGAACGATGCCATCAGGTTGCCACCGTCGTTGAAGCCGGAGACGAGGCCGAACATCGAGGCGGCGATCAAGGGTGCGACCGCCTCCAGATTCAAGCTCCGAAGTCTACCCCCGCGCAAGGCCGTGTTCCTCGAGTCCTCATCATGTTTGCGTCTTGTGGTGGAAGCTCGCCGCCGGTTTCGTGGCGCTCGTCACAGCGCTGGGCGCCTTCAACTACTTCCGGCCGATTCCAGCGGTTTCGCCGACCGCTTCCCTTCCTGTGCAGGAGACTGTGCCCGGCACGATGCCCACGATCCCGTGGCCCACCACGGGGTCGGCGGTTGTCGGCGTCTCGGGCCTCGGCTTGATCGCGAGCTCGGAGAACGAGAAGCCGCTTGCCGCGGCGAGCGTGACCAAGGTCATGACGGCTCTGATCGTCCTTACGGACAAGCCGCTGCAGAAGGACGAGCCAGGACCGTCCATAACGATCACCGACGCAGACGTTCAGTCTTATCAGGCCGATCTGGCGGAGAAACAATCGGTGGTCGAGGTCCAGGTTGGCGAGCAGCTGACTGAATTCGAGCTCCTCGAGGGCCTGCTCATACCCTCCGCGAACAACTTCGCCGAGACGCTTGCGCGATGGGACGCGGGCTCGATCGACAGGTTCGTGGTGGCGATGAACAAGCGGGCATCCGACCTCCATCTCACGCATACGACCTTCGCCGACACCAGCGGAGCCTCCCCCGAAAGCGTGAGCACCCCGGGCGATCTCATGGCGCTGGGCATGGAGGCGATGAGGCTCGAGGTCTTCGCCCAGATCGTGGCCATGCCGCAAGCCGACCTGCCGATCGCCAAGACCGTGTACAACGTCGACGGCGTGCTCGGCCAGAGCGGGATCATCGGGATCAAGACCGGCTCGGGCCTGGCGGAGGGCGCCAACTTCCTATTCGCGGCTGCGGCGCAGGTGGACGGGCACCCGCTCACCCTCTTCGGGTGCGTCATGGGTCAGCCGAGTCTGGCGCGGGCGTTTGCGGCGGCCAAGAGCCTCATCGCGTCGATGAAGTCAAACCTGCACGTGCGGCGGGTGATCGCGAGGAACCAGGCCGTCGCGAGCTACGTCACACCATGGGGCGGCCAGTCCGACCTCGTCTCGACGGTCGACGTCGACCTGGCCGAATGGCCGGGGATGATCCTGCGCCAGCGCCTGGATGCCTCCACGCTCACAGTCGACAAGCCGCTGGCCGCAGGCACGCGCGAGGGCAGCGAGCACCTGTCGATCGGCGACTATTCGCTGGACGTGGAGCTGGTGACCGGAAGCCCGCTCTACCCGCCGGGTAGGCTGTGGAGACTGACGCGGATCAATTTCCTATGATCGCTCTGACAGAGCGCTCGAACGAGGTCTGATGGCATTCATCTCGCGTGGGTTCCGTGGCAAGAGGCGCGATACAGCAAGCGGCTCGCGTGTCCCTCCCGGTCAACACGTGGTCGACGACTTCCCCGTGCTCTCCGCCGGTCCGACTCCCCGGGTGCCGCTGTCGGAGTGGAGCTTCTCGATCGTGGGAGAGCTCGATGAGCCGAAGACCTGGACCTGGGACGAGTTCCGAAGGCTGCCGAGCGAAACCGTCAGTGTGGACATCCACTGCGTCACCAAGTGGTCCAAGCTCGACACCTCGTGGACCGGCGTGTCCGTGGAGACCATCCTGGAGGGGGTCGAGACGGCCGCGGACTATGCGGTGGCGTACTGCGATGGGGGGTACACGACCAATCTCCCGGTCGACGACCTGAGGGGGCGGCAGGCGTGGATAGCGTTCGAGTACGACGGCCAGCCGCTCGACCCCGAGCACGGAGGGCCCGCACGGTTGCTGGTCCCACACCTCTATCTGTGGAAGAGCGCCAAGTGGGTGCGCGGCATCTCGCTGCAGGCCGAGGACGAGCCGGGGTTCTGGGAATCCAACGGGTATCACAACCGGGGCGACCCATGGCGCGAGCAGCGGTACTGGGGCGATTGACCTGGCAGCTCGGCGAGGTGGCCGAGCTGATCCAGGAGACGCCCCGCGTTTCCAGCCTGGTGCTGGACGTCCCCGATTGGCCCGGCCACCTGGCCGGTCAGCATGTCGACGTTCGCCTGACCGCTGAGGACGGCTATCAGGCCCAGCGGAGCTACTCGATCGCCTCGGCGCCTGAGTCGGCGCAGGTCACCCTCACGGTGGAGCGTTTGCCGGACGGTGAGGTCTCGCCCTACCTGGTCGGCGAGCTTCGCACCGGTGAGAAGGTCGAGCTTCGAGGACCCATTGGGGGATATTTCGTCTGGAGGGCGGGCGATGAGCGGCCGTTGCTGCTGATCGGGGGAGGCTCCGGGATCGTGCCGCTCATGGCGATGATCCGCCACCATGCAGCCACCGCAGCCGCCGCCCCCGTTCGCCTCCTGTATTCATCGCGCTCGATCGAGGACGTCATATATAAGGACGAGCTGGCGCGCCTGACCGCCGATGACACGGGGTTGGCGGTCGCCCACACGCTCACACGGTCCCAGCCCGCTGGCTGGGAGGGATACTCGCGAAGGATCGACGGGGAGATGGTGGCCGAGGTCGCCTGGCCCAAAAAGGATGCCCCGGCGGTGTTCATCTGTGGACCGACGGCGTTTGTCGAGACGGCATCAAGCCTGCTGGTGGAGTCCGGCTACGACCCGGCCTGGATCAGGACTGAGCGGTTTGGAGCCACAGGAGGATGACCATGCGGCAATCGGATCTGAAGCTCGACGGCAATGCAATCGCCGGGCTCCTGCGCGAGATCTTCACGATGGAGATGACCAACGCCGAGAGCACCTGCGCGGGGTGTGGCAAGGTTCACGCGGTCGGCCGAGTCGACGTGTATCTGAACGCGCCCGGGGTGGTGGTGCGATGCCCGGCCTGTGAGCAGGTGCTGATGCGAATCGTCCGCGGACGCGGCAGATACTGGATCGACCTGACCGGCACGCGCTGCCTCGAGTTCAAAGAATAGGTTTCCCTCTCCCCTCGAGGGGAGCGATCAATAGGGCCCATCCTTACCGCCGCTTGCGCGCAGGGTTGGGGAGAGGGGCGTTTGCTGGAGCGCCCTCCAACGACCCGACGGCCGCCCCGGCTCGTTGTTCTAGCTGATAGGGATCTCAAGCCGTGCTCTCGAAGCACGCTCGTCGAAGGCGCGGCTTGTCGTCCCGTAACCAAGATCGGTAAGCCTGCTTGAAAGGGGGAGGCCACCGTGCTTGTGCGCTCGCCGGCGACGCGGTCGGTTCGACCTGGTTCAGGGCGGCTCCGAGGGGGCTCCGTCCGCACTCGAGACTGGCCCGATGCCCTGGTCCTTCTCGGGCTCCTCGTCCCCGCCAGCTTCGTGCCACTCGCAGCGGCCGGCGGAGGCGGCACCCTGGTGGTCCCCTACCAGCATTTCTACATAGTCTCAGCGGTGTCGATGGTGGCCGCGATCATTGCCGGGACCCTGGCGCTGGCGACGATCCAGATCGGACTCTATCGCGTGCTGTTCCTCTGCCTCGGCTTCATGTCGCTCTGCGCGATCTTCGCCGTGCACGGGCTCACCACCCCTGGAATCCTCGTCCCCAATCTCTTCCAGGAATACTCAGGAAGCGCTGTGGCCGTCTCGGCCTACCTGAGCCTGGCGGTCCCCGCGCTCTTTTTCGCCACCAGCTATCTGCCGGGCCTGGCACGGCTAGAAAGGAGCCTCCCGTTCTGGCCCGCCGGCTGGCTCGTCCTGTTAGTCGTGATCGGCCTCGCCGCCTACGCCGGTGTGGCCATCTACCGCACCTGGTTGATCGCGCAGCTGCCGCTCACACAACCCGCGTACAGCACCGGGATGGCGATCCTCAGCATCGGCCTGTTCTTCTTCGCGGCCATGCGCCAGGCACGCATCTACCGAAGGGCGCGCCTCGCCAGCCAGGCGTTCCTTCTCGCCGCCTTCGTGCTGCTGGCGGACGCCGCCGCTGCGATGGTGGTTTTCCAGACGTGGACCGTCGGCTGGTGGTACTACCACCTGCTGATGCTGGCGGCGGTGGCCCTCGCTCTGTATGCGTTGATAGTCGAGCGCTCGCGCGCGCGATCGTTCAGGTCGGTGGTAGAAACGGCTCTCGAGCTGGAGGTCTCCATCGACGTCGAGGAGCTCGACTTCGAAGTCATCGCGGCGCTGGTGGCGGCGGTCGAGGTCAAGGATCGCGAGACCCAGGGTCACAATCGCCGGGTCGCGCAGCTGTGCGTGGAGATCGGACGGCAGATGCGGATGACGGCCACTGAGCTGCGCGTCCTGGCGCGATCCGGCCTGCTCCACGACGTTGGCAAGCTTGGCATCCCGGACGCGATCCTCGAGAAGCATGGACCGCTCGACGAGTCGGAGGCCGCCCTGATGAAGACGCATCCGGAGATCGGCGTGACGATCCTCAAACGAGGGGGCCACTTCAAGCGCGAGCTGCTCGGCGTCCTGTACCACCACGAGCGGATGGACGGGAGCGGGTATCCGCACGGCCTGGTCGCCGATTCGATTCCGATCGAGGCGCGAATCGTCGCCGTCGCCGACACCTATGACGTGCTCACCACGGATCGGCCGTACCGGCAAGCGTGCGGTGCCAAGGAAGCCCGGCGGGTCGTCCAGGAAGAGGCCGGAAGCCATCTCGATGTGCAGGTGGTGGCTGCACTCATGCAGGCCCTCGACCGGCAATCGATATTTCCTGGTTCGTCGCGCAAGAATCCCAACTCGTCCTTGAAGCCCACCGGTAAGGTCAGGCGCCTGGCCTGAAAGGGGCTGGGCGTTGTGCCTGGGCCTGTCACGATTGAGGCATGAAGTTCGGCATCGCCATCTTTCCGACCGACTATGCGATCTCCATGACCGAGCTCGCCCCGGCCGTCGAGCAGCTCGGGTTCGAATCGCTGTGGGTCGCCGAGCATTCTCACATCCCGGCCAGCCGCCTTTCGGCGTGGCCCGGCGGCGCCGAGCTGCCCAAGCACTACTGGCACACGATGGACCCGTTTCTCGCCCTCACGGAGGCGGCCCTTGCCTCGAAGGAGCTGCTGATCGCAACAGGCATCTGCCTCGTGGTCCAGCGCGACCCGATCCACACCGCCAAGCAGGTCGCCAGCGTCGACCACGTTTCCAACGGCCGGTTCCTTTTCGGGATCGGGGCGGGTTGGAACAAGGAGGAGATGGCCGACCACGGAACCGACTTCGAGTCGCGATTCAAGCTGATGCGCGAGCGCGTGGAGGCGATGAAGGCGATCTGGACCCAGGAAGAGGCCGAATACCACGGTGAGCTTGTGGATTTCGGACCCATGTGGTGCTGGCCGAAACCGGTTCAGAAGCCTCACCCTCCGGTGCTGCTCGGAGGCAGCGGCCCTAACGTCTTGAAGCGCGCCGTCGCCTATGCGGATGGCTGGATGCCCAACCGCGGTGACGACCTCGGCCGCATTCCACAGCTGCAGGAGCTCGCCCAGGCCGCGGGCCGCGGCCGTCTTCCTGTGACCACCTACCCGAAGGCGGACGCGGCAGAGATCCGGCGGCACGCGGATGCGGGCGTCGAGCGCTGCATCTACTACGTTCCGCCCGACGGCCGCGATCAGGCGTTGACGCGGCTCGAGGAGCTCGCGGCCCTGGTCAAGCCGTTCGCCGTCTAAGTACTCTCGACCAGGGCGCGAAAGCGCGGCGAATCCCGGACTGCATTCAGGTCGACGTCCTCCGCGGCGCCTGACTTGAGGTCTGGGCGCATCGGCAGCGCCTCCTCCAGCAGCGTCAAAGCCTCATCGCTGCGGCCCTGTGTGGCGCGCACCCCTGCGAGGTTGTAGAGAGCCGCTCCAAGGATGTGCGGCGAGGCGTCCGCCCCGCGCAGCTCTGAGGCAGTCTCCTCAGTCACACGGTGGCTGCGCTCCGCATCGCCCCGCAACAGGAACTGCTCGGCGAGATGGACGCGCGCATGGAGGTAGCTGTTGCGGACGATTGCCTCGCCGGTCGTGCTCGCCAGGTACCACTTGAACGGCACGTCTCCCATCGTCTCCCAGAGGGCGATCAGGGACGTGAGCGCAGCGTCTGACCGCGCGGCAGCGTCGGCCAGCGTTACCCCTGCCGCGCCGGCCATCTCCGCGTCGTTCAGCTCGTTGATGTCACCGGGCGGCGCGTTCACCGGCTGGCCCGCGGCCGCCTCGGTCAGCCCGTTCCACAGACGGTCGCGCCACTGCGCCAGGTGGAACATCGTCATCGCCGCCGACCAACCGGTGGGGGGATCCGGATCGCCGGCCACCTCCAGCACGAAGCGCCGTTCGGTCTCCTGTTCGGCTTGCAGAAGCCTCAGGACGTCCTTCACGTCCGGCCCTCGAGCAGCGTCCCGGGGATGGTCGCCCAGGTCCCGCCTTGCCGGCGGAACGCGATGCCGGCCAGCATTTCGAGCACCACGCGGTTGGCCAGGAACGCCGTGATCTCGGCGGCGTCGTAAGGCGGGGATACTTCCACGACGTCCATGCCTGCAACCGGCATCTCGACCCCGATACGCCGCACCGCGTCGAGGAGCTGGCGCGACGTGAACCCGCCTGGTTCGGGTGTGCCGGTGCCGGGCGCCATACCCGGGTCGACCACGTCGACGTCGACTGACACGAACACGCCGTCGCAATCGTCCACAGCGATCGCGAAGGCTTCGTCGAGCACGTCATCGAGACCGCGGCGGACGACCTCGTGCATCTCGAACGAGTGCATGTGCTGCTCGGCCATCCAGTGAAGTGTCTCAGGCTCCGGCCAGTAACCGCGGAGACCGATCTGGATGAACCGATCGCCGCGGCACGCGCCGGATTCGATGAGGCGGCGCATCGGCAGGCCGTGGCCGATGAGGCTGCCGAACTGGGTCGGCCCGGTGTCCGCGTGCGCGTCGAAATGGATCACCGACACCCGTCCCCAACCCCTGGCGCGGGCGACGCCGGTGACGTCAGGCCACGTGATCGTGTGATCCCCGCCGAGGCTGACCGGGATCGCGCCAGATTCCGCCACAGTCCTCACCGCGTTCTCCAGCGCGTCGAGCGGAACGCGGGCCTCGACGCCGGGCATCTCGACGTCTCCGGCATCGACCACTCGCAGGTCGCGCAGCGGATCGACACGCAGAGCCAGGTGGGGCCGCGACGAATCCTGGGGGTTGTAATCGGCGGTTCTGATGACCTTGGGGCCGAAACGAGCGCCGGGCCTGTACGAGGTGCCCGCGTCATATGGCGCTCCAATAATCACCACGTCGGCCCCGGCAAAGCTCGAAGGCTCGTCCAGGTCGCACCGCTCGACCCCGAGGAACGTGACATCCGGGCCGTACATCCCGCCGATGCGGGGCGTCAAACGGCCGACTCGCGTGCCAGCTGGCGGTTGCGCCAGCCACGCATGAGCGAGAAGCCGACTGAGAGCAACGCGCCGGCGAGGAAAATGAACGTGCCGATGACGTTGACCTGCGGCGGCACTCCAAGTCGCGTCGCGCCGTAGACCCACAGAGGGAACGTCTGGGTCTGACCGGACACGAAGCTGGTGATCACGTAGTCATCGAGGCAGAGCGCAAAGGCGAGTAGGGCCGCCGCCAGCACACCCGGAAAGATGATCGGAAGGGTGACCAGCATGAAGGTCGAGAACGGCGTGGCGCCGAGGTCTTGGGCGGCTTCCTCGAGCGCGTTGTCGAAGCCCACCAGGCGCGCTCGCACCGTGATGGCCACGAACGGGATCGAGAACATGACTTGGGCCAACACTATGGTGAGGAATCCAAGCGGAACATTGGCGGTGAGGAAGAGGGTCAGGAGCGCCGCGCCCATGACCACCTCGGAGGCGGCGATGTTCATGACCATCACCGCGTCGAGCAGCGACCTGCCGCGGAATCGGTATCGATGAGATG
This sequence comes from Chloroflexota bacterium, assembly GCA_005880945.1. Classification (GTDB taxonomy): domain Bacteria; phylum Chloroflexota; class Dormibacteria; order Dormibacterales; family Dormibacteraceae; genus Palsa-872. The sequence goes on from VBIU01000086.1 coordinate 12,197, forward strand.
CAAGCGCGATCAAAGTGCCCAGAACTGTGGAGATGACAGCGCCGATCGTCGCTGACAGCAGGGACGTCTTTACGGCGGAGGTCAGTGCCGTGACTCCGAACGGGTCGGTAAACCACTTGAGAGTGAAGCCCGACCACACGATGTTCAACCTGCCATGCGTGTCGTTGAACCCGTAGACGGTCATCACGACGATCGGAGCGAAGAGCCACAGCAGCACCAGGTGCGTGTACGCGGGGAGGACGAAACGTCCAAGGCGGAGGGGGCGCCTGGTGCTCACGTCAGTCACCCATGATCTGCTCGGTGCCGAAGATGCGCTGGTAGAGCAGAAGCGTTGCGAGCAAGCCGAGCATGAAGACGAAGGCGAGAGCGGCGGCCAGCGGATAGTTGAGGCTGACCTCGAACTGCCTCTCGATCACCCGCCCGACCATCGTCGTGCCCACGCCCCCGAGCAGGTCCTGGTTGACGTAGTCGGCGATCGCAGGGATTCCGGTCAGGAGCACCCCTGCAAAAACTCCGGGGAGGGAGAGAGGGATGATCACACGGCGTAGGACCTCGAAGCGATTGGCGTAGAGATCCTGGGCTGATTCGATCAGACCGCGGTCGATCTTCTCCAACGACGCGTAGACCGGCAGAAGCATGAATGGAAAGAACGTGTAGGCAAGGCCTCCGGTCACTGCCACCGGCGTGGCCAGGACTCGAAAGTCGAGGGGCAGGAGCTGCGCGCTTTTCAGAGGTCCAAACAGCGGCCCGTCGTCGGCGAGCAGCACTCCCCACGAAAGGGTGCGGATCACGAACGAAACGAAGAAGGGGAGAAGCACCGCCAGGAGATATGAAGACTTGCGTGGACCGGCATGAAACGCGATCCAGTAAGCGGCGGGATACGCCACGAGGAGCGCCACGATAGTTGCGGCGCCGCCGTACTCGATTGCGTGAAGGTACTGCTCCGAGTAGAGGCTGATCCCACGTGAGTAGTTGCCGACGTTCCATGTGAATACGAAACCGTTGAAGAAGTCGCCGGACTGCAGCGACATGATGGCGAGGGTGAGGATTGGCAAAAGGAAGAAGAGGAACATCCAGCCGCCTCCCGGCAGGATCAGCAAGTAGGGCGCCAGCGCTCGCCCCCACCGGGAGCTGAGCGCCGGCCGCCTTGCAGGGCTGTAAGCCCCCACCTCTTGGGCTACTTGCCCCCCGTCTCTCTTACTGCGGCCGGGTGCGCGTACATGAGCGTCAGGCCGAGATTACGGCGTTGAAGATGTCGTTCCACTGCGTCGTCTCGCTTGGGGTGAGGACTCGGTAATACGACGTCTTTGCGAGCAGGTCTGCCGACGGGAAGACGTTCGGGCTGTTGGCGACCTCGTTGAGCAGGATCTTGTCGTCGCCCTTGGCTGCGGCGGCGTCCTGCTCGATGAACTGCTTTGCGCCGGGAACTGGCGTGATGTACTCGATGTATTCAGCGATGGTGGCCGCGATCTTGGGCTGGTACACCCAGTTCATGTAGGTGATCGCGTCCACAGGGTGAGCGGCGTTCAATGGAATTGCCATGTTGTCGGTCCAGATCACGCCACCCTCTTTCGGAATGACGAACTTGAGATCCTCGTTGCCTGCCGACAGGTTGGCCTGGAAGATGTCCCCGGACCACGCCATGCTGATCCACGTGTCGCCCTTGGCCAGCGCGTCGATGTAGCTCTGGTCGTAGTACTTGCGAATGACGCCGGAGGCCTTCTGCTCCTTGAGCTTGTCCGCCGCCTTCTGCCAGTCCGCCGGGGTCGACTTCTCGGGCTGGATCCCAAGGCCCAGCAAAGCCAGCGTCCCAGTGTCCTGGTTCTCGCTGAACATGCCGACCTTGCCCTTGAACTTGGGGTCGAACAGGTCGTTGAAGCTCGTGATCTCGCGCCCCGTCAACTTCGGGTTGTAGCCGATACCGGTAAAACCAGACTGCCACGGGATGGTGAACTTGTTGCCGGGATCGAAGGCGCGAGCCTGGACCCGCGGGGCGGCGTATTGGGTGAAGTTCGGAAGCTTCGACGGGTCGAGCTCGGTGAACCAGTTCTTCTCCATGTAGTGCGTCAAGAAAATTCCGTTCGTCACGACGATGATGTCAAAGCCGATCGGTGTGCCCTGCTGAAGCTGAGGCGCGACCTTGGCGAAGAAGCTGTCGTTGTCCTGGATCGGCTCGCTGTAGTTGACCTTGATGCCGGTCTCGGCCTTGAACTGATCGAGAGTGGGGTACGTGTTGGGTTTCCCTTTGGTCTCCACGACGTCGATGTAAAGCGGCCAGTTCGCGAAGTCGAGGACGCCGGCTTTCGTTGCCTTGTCCCACACCCAGTTCGTGTGCGCCGCCTTCGACGGCTGGCTGCCGATGCCGCAGGCGGCCAGGGCGGCGGCGAGGCTGGCAGCGCCGGCCCCCTGGAGGGCGGTGCGCCGCGAGATGCGGGCCTGAGTCAACCCGCGCAAAAACGACGGGTCCATATAGAACGGAAGCTCTTTGTCTGTGCTCATTCCTCTCCTTGAACCTGCTGATGCGCTGCCGGCTGGTCGATCGGGATCACGAATGTGTGCTCTGGCGCCCAGGCCAGGCGAACCACTTCGCCCGGGCGGGCGACGGCGCCCCCAGTCGCGTTGCGGTCGAATGCTGACATCTCCCGGCCCTCCGGCGTCTGGAAGAAGTATTGGAAGCTGACCCCCGCAAAGACCGCGCTCCGGAGGGTACCCGCAACCGTGTTCTGGGTGGCGGTCGGTCCGGTGCCCGACGGGAGGACATGAATCTTCTCCGGGCGGACGCCGACCCGCAGCCGCTGGCCGCTGCGTCGGTCCGGATCGTCAGGAATCCGGATCTTCGCGCCACTTTTCAGCTCGACCAGGCCCAGACCGTCGTGGCTGCCGCGATAGACACCGTCAAGCAGGTTGGAGGCGCCGAGGAACTCCGCCACGAACTCGGTGGCCGGCCGCTCGTAGACCTCTTCCGGCGGACCAAGCTGCTCGATCCGGCCCTTGTTCATCACCGCAATCCTGTCGGAGATGGTCATCGCCTCTTCCTGGTCGTGCGTCACGAATATAAAGGTGATGCCGACTTCCTTCTGGATCCGCTTGAGCTCCAGCTGCATCTGCTTGCGCAGCTTGAGGTCGAGTGCCCCCAAGGGCTCGTCGAGCAGCAGGACCTGGGGCCGGTTGACCAGCGCTCGAGCCAGCGCCACGCGCTGCTGTTGGCCGCCGGACAGTTGAGCGCGCCGCCGTTTCCCGTAGCCGGCCAGGCTCACGAGATCGAGGGCTTCGGTGACCCGCCGCTGGACCTCCTGTGCGGGGACGTGGTGTCTGCGCAGCCCAAAGGCCACGTTGTCGTAGACGTTCAGATGAGGGAACAGCCCATAAGACTGGAAGACCGTGTTGACGTTCCTCCTGTAAGCGGGGAGGTCGGTCACATCTTGACCGTCGAGCCGCACCATTCCCTCGGTCGGCGCCTCGAAGCCGCCGATCATGCGCAGCGTGGTGGTCTTCCCACAGCCGGATGGGCCAAGCATGCTGAAGAACTCGCCGCGGCGGATCTTCAGGTTCAGCCTGTCGACGGCGACTACGTCGCCGAAGCGCTTGACCACCGCTTCCAGCACCACCACAGAATCGCCATCGGGTGCTTGTCGGGCGGCCCGCCCGGCCGGGTCGGACGGGTCCCAGGCGGCGTCCATCTCGACGAGGCCGCGTTGCACCGGCCAATTCTGCATCCTGGCGGCTCTCGGATGGGATGCGAGAATCGCTGGGTTCTCGGCCGTACCTGACCCGGTGGCGCAGCCGAGAGCTCCCGATCACTCCAGCAGCAGTTGCGCCCCAGTTGTCCGCAGAGCATCCTGTGTGCCATCAAGTGATCGCCGTTCGCCGCTTCGCCGTTTTTCGCCCTGCGACCTGGCCGGGGACCAACTTCGATTGGGGTTTCTCGGCACTCGCTGTGCTCCTCGTGTGCGCCGGATATGTCGACGCCTGGCAAATCCGCCACCCACCAGTTCATCTCTGGTCGCACGCCGCCTCCCAGGGTGCGTGGCTGGTGCTGACCCTTTTCCTGGTTGCGGTGGGGAGCCGAAATTGGCTCCGCAGCCGCAGCCTGGAGCTGGTCGTGCCCGAGGGCTACGAGCTGTCGGCTGTCGGGTGCGTCGTGTTTGCCATCGGCATGCTCATCGGCTTTTGGTGGCAGATCGCCTTCGGTCAGGACCAGGTTGCGGTGCCGGCCGTTTTCCGGCCGCCGAACCTGATCCAGATCACCGGTGCAGGCCTGATCGTTACGGGTCCGCTGCGCGCCGCCATCGCCCGTGGAGAGCTCCTCGCGGGGCCGACTGCGGTTCTCTCGGCGACCCTCCTGCTGGCCACTGTCTCGTTCTTCACCCAGTTCGATCATCCGTACGTCGACCAGTGGGCGACCAATGTGCACGGGCTTCCAATCAATCAGTTTGGGTTCATCGGCGAGCTGCTCGGAACGCTCAGCTTGATGCTGCAGTCGGCCGCGGTGACGGGCGTCGTCCTCCTGGTCCTCCGCCAGATCCGCCTGCCGGTCGGCAGCATCACGTTGATGCTGACCCTGACAGCGCTCCTGTTATGCACCCAGATGGGGAACTTCGAGTTCGTCGGGGTCGCGGCCGCGGTGGGCGTGTTGAGCGATCTACTGCTTTACTGGGCGCGACCGAGGTCGGATCGCCTGATGCACCTCCGCGCGTTCGCGGCGGGCATGGGTGCGCTCGTGGCCGGCGTGTACTTGCTGGTTGTTTCGCTCGGCGCCGGCACCTACTGGCCGCCCGACGTCATCTACGGCTCGATCGCTGTCTGCGGCCTCATCGGTTGGCTCATCTCGTTTATGACCTTCCCCGAGCGCGAGGTCGCCAAAGCGGCCGCCGTCCTGTGGCCGCCTCTCGAGCAGGACTCCAGTCCGTCGGCTCCAGACATCACCGTTGAGCGCTTGGAGCATGCCCTCAAGGTGTTCAACAACCTCCGCGACCTGGGCGAGAGTCCTCTTGCCGGGATGCGGTCCCTGCCGAATCGTTCGGGTCCTGCCCTGCGGCAGCTCCTGGAAGATGCCATATCGGCCCTTCGCTCGTCCTCAGCGCAGGTCGACGCCCAGGCCGGCGAGATCCTCTACCTCTACTACGTCCGCCACATCGGCGGCCATTACGCAGTGATGATTCGGGTCGGCCTCAGCCGCGCTGCGTACTTCAACCGCCGCTCCTACGGCGTTCGGCGCCTCGTCGACCGCCTCAAGGAGCTCGAGGAGAAAGCCACCTCGGGCTGACGTCGGCGCCGGCGCGCTCACGCCATGACTCCTCTGTACTGGTCCATCTCGCGCGCCGGACCAGTCTCGCTTCGGTGCCCCGACTCATTCAAGACCTGGTTTGGACCTCCAGTGGAGAGGTCTCTTTCGACGCTCCCCCTCGACCGAGCCCTACCGGCCCGGAAGGAGGAGCCAGGTGTTCAAAACTCACGGAAGCGGGACTCGCAGCGGTCGCAAGCCTGGGCGCACGGGCCTCGAGCGCCTCGACCTCGCCGAGCTGCATTTCGCCGACCACATGCCTGCCGGGCGTCGCCTGCGGCTCGCAGGTCGGGGCACGACCTTCGTGCGGGAGGCGGAGGGCCCGAGCGGCGCCCCCACGATCTTGCTCGTGCACGGCCTGTTCGCCAGCGCCGATCTCAACTGGTCCCTCGCGATTCCCGAGCTCGCCACCGCGTACCGCGTGGTCGCCCCTGACCTGCGCGGACACGGTGATGGAATCCGTACCCGCCGCTTCGACGCGGTGGAATGCGCCGATGACCTCGCGGCGATCGTGCGGACCCTCGAGCTGGGCGAGGTAATCGTGGTCGGCTATTCGATCGGTGGGCTCGTGGCACAACTCTTCGCGCGGCGGCATCCCGACCTCGTGAAGGGCCTGGTCCTGTGCGCGACGGCACACAACTTTGCGGAGTCCGGTGGAGGTTCACTGACACGTCTGATGAGTCGTGTGGCGTTGCTCGTGCCCGAGGCGGTCCGCCGGGCGCTGATGATGGCCGTCCTCGCTCCAAGGTCCGGTCGGGAAGGGCAGGCGGCGTGGGTTATGGAGCAGATCGGCAAGCACGACACAAGGTCGATCCTTCAGGCCGCCGCGCAGGCCACAGCCTTCGATTCCAGCGATTGGCTGGGCGCGGTGGCGAAACCCAGCGCAGTCGTCCTCACCGCCGGCGACCAGGTGATTTCGGCTGAGGTGCAGCGTGAGCTGTGCCGCGTGCTACGCAACCCAGCGGTCCATGAGCTGGAGGGCGATCACTTCGTCTGCGTGAAGCAGCCTGAGGCGTTCAACCACGCCCTCGCCGCCGCCTGCGCCGACGTCCACAACCGCTCGCGGTCGTGATCCTGGTCAGCCTGTGTTTTGGAGGCCGGCGGCGACGCCGTTGACCGTCAGCTGAAACAGCCTTTCCGCGACCAGTCTGTCTCGCGCGCCCGATCCCTTTTTCGCCCTAAGGGCGCGGAGAGCCCGCAGCTGCAGGTGCGAAAGTGCGTCCACATACGGGTTGCGAAGCTCGATCGCCCATGAGAGGACGCGCCTGTCCTCGAGGAGTCGTTGGTGGCCCGTCACCGCGAGGACCCGTTCCTTGGTGAGGTCGTATTCGCGCAACAGGAGCGCGGAAAGTTCGGGATTGTCGCCGAGGTCCAGGTAGCGGGCTGCAATCCTTCGGTCGGTCTTGGCCAGGCTCATCTCCGCGTTGTCGAGCAGCGCGTTGAACAGCGGCCATGACGCGTACGCACGCTTCAAGTCGATCAGAGGCGCGGCTGCGAGACCGCTCCCGAGCCCGTACCAGCCCGGCAGGTTCAGCCTCATCTGAGACCACGCGAAGACCCACGGAATGGCTCGAAGGTCCTCGATGCCGCGACCGCCAGATCGACGGGCGGGCCGGGAGGCGATGCGCAGCCGGCTCAGCTCCTCGATTGGGCTCACCTGGACGAACCACGCGCGTGATGCCTCGTCGACCTGGAGGGCCAGCCCGCGGAAACGTTCGGCGGCCGGCCTTGCGGGTTTGCTCCTGGGAGGCGCCGACGCCTCCAGCACCGCGGATGCGACTTGCTCGAGGTGCCGTCGGGCGATTGCCCGGTTCCCGTAGCGCGCGAAGATCACCTCGCCCTGCTCGGTGACCTTGAAATGACCGGCCACCGAACCTGGGGCCTGGGCTCGAACGGCGCGGTTGGCCGGGCCGCCGCCCCGGCCGAGCGCCCCACCACGTCCGTGAAAGAGCGTGAGGCGGATGCGGTGCCCGGCGGCCCATTCGGTCAAAGCCGCCTGAGCCTCATAGAGCGCGAGCGTTGCCGACAAGGGGCCGACCTCCTTGGTCGAATCCGAATAACCGAGCATGACCTCGATGCGACGTCCGGCATGTGCCAGGCGCCGTCTCACCGGATCGAGCGTCAACATCGCCTCCATCACCGACGGCGAGCGGCGCAGGTCGGCGACGGTTTCGAAAAGCGGGATGACGTCGAGCGAGGGTGCCGTGCCGCCCGTCGCATGCCCGGCCAGCTCGTACACGGCTGCCAGGTCATCGACGTCGCGGGTGAAGCTCACCACATAGCGCCGGCAGGCGTCGGGGCCGAAGCGTGCCTGCAGCGAGGCGATCGCACCCATCGTGTCGAGGACCTCGCGCGTTTCGGCGGAGCGCGCGGCGCCCGAGCGAATCTCCGCCAGCGCACGGGTGTGAACGTTGCTGTGCTGACGTACTTCGAGCTCGGCCATGTGGAAACCGAACGTCTCGACCTGCCAGATCACGTGCTGCAGCTCGCCATAGGCAAGGCGCGCGGCGCCCGCCGCCGCAAGCGATGCTTGCGTGGCGCGCAGATCGTGGAGCAGGTCGTCTGCACACCGAAACGCGCGCATTGAGTCCCCAACACGCGTTGCTCGAATGCGATCCGCGACGTGAAGCAGGAACTGACGGTGCTGCTCCGAAGGGGAACGTTTCTCGAGCTCCGCATGGCGATCGGGATCGGCGGACCGCAGCGCTGCCAGGCGGCGGCGCAGCGCCGGGCTGGCCGGCGTGGTCATCGCGTCGGCGGTGAGAGCGCGACCGATGCGGTTGGTCGCGTTTTCGAGAGCGAGCAGCACATGCTCCGATTGCACGAGCAACGTCGCCGCTGTCACTTCCGCGGTGATTGACGAGTTGCCGTCGCGATCGCCGCCGACCCAGCTGCCAAAGCGCAGAAATGGCGGAGCGAGCGGAGGCCGTCGGCCGGAGTCTGAGGGGCTGAGGGCCCGATCAAGAGCCCTGTACAGCTCGGGCACCACCAGGAAAAGGGTCTCGTCGAAAACCGCCATCACCGAGCGGACCTCGTCGAGCGGCTGGACCTGCGTGGTCCGCAGCTGCCCCGTGCGCCAGAGGGTGTCGACCTCTTCGACGAGCCGGCGCCGTGCCTCGAGTCGCTCGCCGGCGGAGCGTTTCGGGTCGTCAAGCCGGCCGAGCTGATCGCCCGCACGGCGAATCGCGGTCACCACGGCGCGCCGGCGAGCTTCCGTCGGATGGGCCGTGAAGACCGGGTGCACCTCGAAATCCGAAAGGAGCTTCAGCAGGCCGCGTTCGCCATGACGAGACCTGAGCTCTGTGACGGTCGCGGCAAGGGACTCGGGCAGCGGCTTCGGACCCTGCTCCCGCTCGCGCAGGACGCGAGCTCGATGATGTTCCTCGGCCAGGTTGGCCAGGTGAAAGTAGCAGGCGAAGGCGCGAGCGACCGCCTCCGCCCGTTCGAGCGACCATGACGCGACGAGCTTCTCTGCTTTGCGCTCGTAGGCGGCCTCGCCGCGCCCGCGGATCACCGAGCGCCTCAGGAGCTCGACGTCGCGCAGCAGCTTCTTCCCGCCCGACTCCGACACAACCTGCCCGAGCAGCTCGCCGAGCATCCGGACGTCGCGCCTGAGCTCGGGGGGGATTTCCTGTCGGGCGCGGTCCCTCCCTCCCCCCTTCAGGGGGGAGGGCCGGGGAGAGGGGCGTGAGCTGGGAAGCCTGCGACCGGTGCCCGTCAAGGCTTTTGGGTTTTCCCCGAGAACTGCGCATACTCGAAAGAGTCGACCAGCGCGGCCAGGGACGCTTCGATGATGTTGCTCGAGCAGCCGACCGTCGTCCAGCGCTTGAGGCCGCGGCCCGACTCGATGAGCACCCTGGTCGTGGCCGCGGTGCCCGCCGCCCCGTCCAGGATTCGCACCTTGTAGTCGTGAAGGCTCACGCCCTTGAGGCCCGGGAACCTGGGGCTGAGTGCTTTTCGAAGAGCGGCGTCGAGCGCATTGACAGGACCGTTCCCGGAGGCGGCTGTGTGATAGACGGTACCGCCGACCTCCACCTTCACCGTCGCCTCCGCGTGGACAGCTCCTCCGTCCTTGCGGACCATCGTCGTGAAGTCGGCCACCTGCCAGGGCGCTTCGTAGCCGGGCTGCAGCCGGCGCAGAAGCATCTCGAAAGAGGCGTCCGCCGCCTCGTATGAGTAGCCGCGGTGCTCGAGCTCCTTCAGGTGCTGGACGAGCCACCGTGTGTGCGGGTCGTCGCGATCGAGCTGCATCCCGAACTCGCGAGCCTTGGCGAGAATGTTGCCCCTCCCCGAGAGCTCGGAGACGAGGACGTGCGGCTCGTTGCCGACCACGCTCGGATCGATGTGCTGATAAGAGTCAGCGTGCTTAAGCATCGCGGCGACGTGCTGGCCGCCTTTGTGCGCGAAAGCGCCGTAACCGACGTACGGCTGCTGCAGCGGCAGCGCGAGGTTGGCGATCTCGGCCACCGTGCGCGAGAGATCGGTCGACCGCGCGAGCGAATCAGGTTTGAGCGCTCCGATGCCGAGCTTGAGGACCAGGTTGGCGACGACCGAGACAAGGTTCGCGTTCCCGCAGCGCTCGCCATAGCCGTTGATGGTGCCCTGCACCATGCCGGCGCCGGCGGCCACGGCCTCCAGCGAGTTGGCGACCGCCAGCTCGCAGTCGTTGTGGCAGTGGATGCCGACGCCGACCGTGCGGTCGACCTCGCCGAGCCCGAGCCGAACCGCCTCGACTCCCTGGCGGATTTCCGCGGGGAGGCTGCCTCCATTCGTGTCGCACAGGACGACCCAGCTCGCGCCCGACCGCGCCGCTTCGAGACAGGCCTCCACCGCGTACTCCGCATCCCTCGCGAACCCGTCGAAGAAGTGCTCGGCGTCGAAGATCACCTCTTTGCCGAGCGCGACGCCATACGCGACAGACTCGCGGATCATCGCCAGGTTCTCGTTGGGAGTCGTTCCCAGCACTGCGCTCACCTGCCACGGATCGCTCTTGCCGACCAGCGTCCAGGTCGCCGCTCCACTTGCGGCCAGCGCCTTGATGTTGGGGTCGTCATCGCACGTCCCGCCCGCCCGCCGAGTCGCGCCGAACGCCGCGAGCCGCGCCTGCTTCAGCGGGCCCGCCAGCAGGCTCGCGAAAACCTCTTCGTCCTTCGGGTTCGATCCAGGGAAGCCGCCCTCGATGTAGTCGAATCCAAGGCCATCAAGGGCCCGGGCGATCCGTACCTTGTCCGACGCGGAGAACGACACGGCTGGGCCCTGCGCGCCGTCGCGCAGCGTGGTGTCGTACACCACGATCCGCCGCGCGGCGCCTGGTTGAGGTGCGTCTTCTGGTGGCTTTGGCATAAAAAAACCTCCGGGCCTTTTCTGGCCGGGAGGTCCTGCGACATCAGCGGAGTGCGCTAAGTCGGGGGACCTCCCCGCCTAATCTCGATGGCGATCGTCGATGAGCGCCGCTTGGACATCGGGAGAAGACTAGAGCATGGACTCGGTCTGCGGTCTGGCTGCAGCCAACAAATGCGCGGGTCGCTTTTCGTGCTCGCTGGACCAACGCCGCCGAAGCTTAAGCTCTGCGCGTGGCCGAACCTGAGGTGCTTGGGCTGCTGGTGGCGGCGCGCGACGAGCCGGGCGTGCTGTACCGCCTGTCCGAGACCATCTTCCGGCACGGAGCGAACATCACCTACGTGGCCGGCGGCGCTCACCGCGAAGCCGGGCATGCGGAGCTCCAGCTCGAGGTCGTCGGCGCTCCTGACACGGCGCGGCTGGTCTCCGACCTGGAGGGTCTGCAGGGAATCACGAAGGTCAGCCTCGTGCCGACTTTCGAGCGCATCTACGGCAAGCGCGTGATCGTCATCGGCGGCGGCGCGCAGGTCGGCATGGTGGCGCAAGGCGCCATCTCCGAGGCCGACCGGCACAACATCCGGGGCGAGAGAATCTCGGTCGACACGATCCCCCTGGTCGGCGAAGACCAGCTGGCCGCGGCGGTTCGCGCGGTCGCCCGGCTCCACCGCGCGAGGGCCCTGGTCCTCGCCGGGGCCCTCATGGGCGGCGACATCAGCACAGCGGTGCGTGAGATCAGGGAGGCGGGGATCCTCGTGCTGTGCACCAACATGGCTGGCTCGGTGCCGGACGCCGCCGACCTCGTGGTCAGCGATCCTGTCGAGGCGGGCGTGATGGCAGTGATGCTCATCGCGGACACGGCAAGCTTCTCGATAGAGCACGTCCGAGGAAGGCGATTCTAAAAAGGGTCCCTCTCCCCTTCAGGGGAGAGGGGTCGGGGAGCAATCAGTAAGTCCCATCCTTACCGCCGCTATGCGCGCAGGGGCGTGAAACCAGTACGGCCCTACAGCTCTCGCGTCCGGACGCTGACCTCCATGGCGCCCGTCGCCGACCCGACGTAGATGCCTCGAGTCGGCGCCGCGTCGCTGTAGTCGCGGCCCACAGCGAGGCGAACGTGGTGCTCGCCGGCCCGCACAGGGTGCGTAGCGTCGTAGCCGACCCAGCCTTGCCCAGGCACCCAGCCCTCAGCCCACGCATGCGACGCGGTGGTCGCGGCGCCGGGTGCATGGATGTAGCCGCTCACATAGCGGGCGGGGACGCCCATGGCCCTCGCGACGGCGATGAAGAGGTGCGCAAAGTCCTGGCACACGCCGGCGCGCAGCTCGAGCACCTCGTCGACAGCGCTGTACACGTTCGTCACCGCGCGGTCGTAGGCGAATTCGCGACTGATCGTCAGCGTCAGCTCGTCGAGCGCGTTCTCCACGGCCGGCCCTGAGCCGGCGTCCGGGACCGCATGGCGGCCGGCCAGCTCGCGCACGCCCGCCACTTCCTTGACCGGCGAGCGGAAGCGCAGATAGTCGTGCACGAGGTCCTCGCCGGGGTCGGTGTCGAGCTCGCGCCCGGTCTCGACGACCGACGTGCTCACGACCCTCAGCCGTGTGTGCGGGCGCACGAGGTTGAAGTAATGCACGTTGTTTCCGTAGCCGTCGCGGTACGCGCGCGGCTTGATGCCCGCGCTGACGTCCAGCTGGAAGTCCAGGCAGCGCTGGCCGCCGCCGTCCATGGGTCGGAGGCGCACCTCCATCACAGTTTCGGCGATCGGGCCGGAATATCGGAAGCGGGTGCTGTGCACTATCTCGAGCTTCATGGCCGGCGAGCCGGAGCGGCAACCCCTGCTGATTGCTGCTGCTGTTGCGGCATCGCCCGGCCCTCGTCGCCGATCACGTTCGCGGGGACCTTGCTCGGGTGGAAGTAGCTCTCACGCATCGCGAGCTCGAGCTGCCTCAGCACGGCTCTGCAGTCGGTCTCGAACTCGCGGGGATGCTCGGCGACCATCTGCGCCCCCGCCTCGACGAACATCGAGTGCAGGCGCGACAGCAAGCGTCTCGGCTTCGAGCGGCGGCCCGGGCCGTCGATCCTCGATACGGAGTCGAGCGCAACCTGCGCAGAGAATCGAGCGGATCGTGGCAGTGTCGGATCGAGGAGCAGGCACTCGATGACGCGGTCCGGCGTCACCCCGCCCGAGTAGCGCGCCTGGTAAGACTCGAACGCGAAGCAGGACTTCAACACCGCCGACCACTCGAGCGCATCCTCGGGCGCGTCGGCAAGCTCCGCCGATTTTCGCGTCACGATTGCCGTGACGTTGGCGGCTCGCTCCAGGAACTTGCCGAGGCGGACGAAATCGCGCGCCTCGTTGTGCGGCATGGTTTCCATCAGCAGACCGTCGACGAGCCTGATGCTGAGCTGCACGTCGGTGAGGAAGGGATAGAGGTCGGGCTGCCATGCGGTTTCCTGCACCCGCCAGTGCAGCGCGTTGACCTGCTCGTACAGCTCGCTGGGAAGTGACGGCCGGACCGCCTGGGCGGCGAGACGGGCGGCGGCGACGCTCGATCGAACCGACGGGCCCAGCGTTCCGGTGACCACGACCTCCACGGCCTGGTCTCGACGCCTGGTGTCGCTTCCCGGCCACCCCGCCAGCTCCATGAAGCGGCTCCAGAACTTTGGGCCGGGCTCATCAGTGCGGTCCAGCGAAAGGGCGACGTGCACGCCAAGGATTCGGGCGAGGTGGTCGGCGCGCTCGAGATGCCTGCCGAGCAGCGTGAGCGATGTTGCCGCCCGGCTAAGCATCGACGCCCTCGGCCTCGTCTTCCGCCATGACCCACGTGTCGCGGCTGCCGCCGCCCTGCGAGCTGTTGACGATCAATGACCCGTCCTTGAGCGCAACTCGAGTCAATCCCCCTGGCGTGACATGAGTGTCAGGGCCGGTGAGGACGAAGGGGCGCAGGTCTTGGTGCACCCGGCGGAGCCGGCCGCCGTCGAAGACCCCCTGCACGGAAAGCGCCACGACAGGTTGCGCGATGAAGCTTCGCGGCCGCGCCTCGATGCGCAGCTTGAACTTCGCGCGCTCCTCCTTGGTCGACTGGGGGCCGATCAGCATCCCGTATCCGCCGGAGGCGTCGACTGTCTTGACCACCAGATCGTCCAGGTGCTCGAGCACGTACCGGCGGTCTTCGTCGATTGCGCACAGGTACGTCTCAACGTTGGGCAGGATCGGGTCCTCGCCCAGGTAGTACCTGATGATCTTGGGCACCAGGGCGTAAACGGCCTTGTCGTCGGCCACCCCGTTGCCCAGGGCGTTGGCGATGGCCACGTTGCCGGCCCGGTAGGCGTTGATCAGACCGGCCACCCCAACCAGCGATTCCTGCCGGCCGAAGATCGGGTCGATCCAGTCGTCGTCGAGCCGGCGGTAGATCACGTGTACCGGCTTGAGGCCGCGGGTCGTCCGCATGAAAACCTGGTCCTGGTCGACGACCAGGTCGGTGCCCTCGACCAGCTCGATCCCCATCTGCTTCGCGAGGTACAGGTGCTCGTAGTAGGCGGAGTTGTTGATCCCGGGCGTGAGCAGGACCACCGCCGGGTCGTCCACGCCGGCGGGGGCCAGCCACCGCAGGTGGCGGAGCAGCTCGTGGACGTAGCCTTCCACCGGGCGAACGGGGTAGCCGGCGAACAGATCGGGGAGCACGCGCTTCATGACGTGGCGGTTGGCGAGCACGTAGGAAACCCCCGAGGGCGTGCGCAGGTTGTCTTCGAGCACGAAGAAATCGCCCTTGTGGTCGCGGACCAGGTCGATTCCCGCGATGTGGCAGTGGATGCCGTGCGGCACCGGCAGGCCCTCTACCTCCCTGAGGTACTGGGGGCTTGTCAGCACGATCTCGGGCGGGACCACCCGCTGCTGCAGGATGAGCTTGCGGCCGTACACGTCTTCGAGGAAGAGGTTCAGGGCGGACAGCCTCTGCTTCAGGCCGGCTTCCAGCCGGCGCCAGGTCGCGGCCGAGATCACCCGCGGGATGATGTCGAAGGGGAAGACCTTCTCGGTGCCCTGGGCGTCCGGGTACACCGCAAAGGTGATCCCGTGGTTGCGAAACATCTCCATCGCCAGGTCGTGGCGGCGGGCGAGCTCCTTGGGGCCGAGCCGGTTCAGCAGCTCGTAGAGTCGGCGGTAGCCCGGTCTCGGTTGGCCGGAGGGCGCAAGCATTTCGTCATAGAAGCCGTTGGTCTGGTAGTTGGAACCAAGGGATTCAGTGGAGGCCACCGCTATAGTGTCTGCGCCATCCGGATGTCAGGGAAGTCGATCAATCTGCGTGTCGGCTGCGAGTTCGCCTACGACGTGAGCGCCCCCACCCCTGTCACCGTCCAGGTCCGCCCACGCTCCGACGCGCGGCACCGGTTGATCACCGAGGCCTGGGCGACCACGCCGCAGCTGCCGGTCGACGAGTACCACGACTTCTATGGCAACCCCGTGAAGCGGTTGGTCATGCCGGCAGGTGCCCTGGTGCTCAAGTACGACGCCACGTGCGCGGTCCCCGACGAGCCCGACCCTGATGGGTCGGGGGCGCTCCAGGTCCCGGTCGAGGAGCTTCCCGGCGAGATCCTCCATTTCACGCTTCCCAGTCGCTACTGCCTGTCAGATCAGCTCATGGGCACCGCCTGGGACCTGTTCTCCGGCACCGGGCCGGGCGGGGCGCGGGTGCAGGCGATCTGCGATTGGGTCCACGACAACATCAAGTTCCAGTACGGGACGAGCAACCCTCTGACCACGGCGATGGACGTCTTCACAGCCCGGATCGGGGTCTGCCGCGACTTCGCGCACCTTGCCATTTCCTTCTGCCGCGCGATGAACATCCCCGCTCGCTACGTTTTCGGCTACCTGCCCGACATCTACGTCCCCGTGCCGCCCGAGCCGATGGATTTTGCCGCCTGGATGGAGGTCTGGCTCGCCGACCGCTGGTGGACCTTCGATCCGCGCAACAATCAGCGGCGGGTCGGGCGCGTGCTGATCGGACGAGGCCGTGACGCGCTGGATGTTGCCATGCTCACCACCTTCGGGCCCGCCAGCTTCCGCTCGATGACAGTTTGGGCCGACCTGGCGAAGGAGGCGGCGTGATCCCGCCCGAGGGTGTGGCGGTCGACTGGTCCTCAGCGCGGCGGGCTTCGTACCAGATCACGCAGAGCTTCCGGTACGAGTACCCGGCTCCGATCCGTGACTTGAATCACCGGCTGGTCGTCATACCGCCCGAGCGCTTCGGCGACCAGCGCCGGCTTCGGCACCGCATTTCGGCCACGCCGACCCTCGATGGCGTCCGCTTCGAGGACCGGCAGGATCGTTTCGGCAACGTGATCGTCGACGCGTTCGCCCCCCGGGTGAGCTCTGCGATCGAGTTTCTGGCCGAGATCTCGGTCGAGCGCAGCTCGGATCAGCCGAACCGGCTGCCCGACGGGTGGCAGAAGGACCGCTATCTGCTCGAGCCGACACGATTGACGGCCGCCGACGCGCCCATCGACAGGGCGGCGGATGAGCTTGCGGATTCGGCCGCTTGGGGTCTCGAGCTGGCGGACAGGATCAACGACTGGGTGTACCAGTCGATGACCTACAAGGGCGGGGTCACCGGGGTCCGAACGACTGCCTCCGAGGCCCTCGCGCAGGGTTACGGCGTCTGCCAGGACTACGCGCACGTGATGCTTGCCGTCTGCCGCTCCGCCGAGCTCCCCGCCCGATACGTGTCAGGCCATCTGGTCGGGCAGGGTGGGACCCACGCCTGGGTGGAGGTGGTTCTTCCGGCGGGAGATGGTACAGGGGACGGCATCGCATGGGCCTTTGATCCGACCCACGCCAGCCGGGGCGGCCTCGAGTACGTGACGATCGCGGTCGGCGCCGACTACTCGGACGTCGCGCCCACGTCCGGGACGTACCTGTCCCGCGTCGCGGGGCGCCTCATGACGCACAAACGAGTGACGCTGACCAACCTGGAGTACGCGGTTTAGAGTCCGGCTCCTCCCCATTTATGGGGAGGTGGCGCTCCAATGGATGTTCCTTTGGGGTCCCCGCGCTCGTGGTGCGCGGGTGCTAGCCCGGAGGGGACGTCCGCACCGGCCGTGCCCTATAAACGCAAACCTAGTTCTTATCGAATCCTCACCACAGGCTTATATATCCGTACCAATGAGACGGCCCAGGATTCTCATCGTCGAAGACGACGGCCGCCTCGCCGCCACACTGCGGCGGGTCCTCGAGGCCGAGGGCCACGATGTCGAGCTCGCCGGCGATGGGCTGGACGCCGTTCGGCGCGCGCGCGAGCAGCCGCCCGACCTTGTCGTGCTGGACGTGATGCTCCCTGGCCTGGACGGGATCGGAGTCTGCCGGCGGATGCGTGCGACAGCGCAGTTCCCGATCCTGCTGCTGACTGCCCTGGGCGGCACCGAAGAGCGCGTCCGGGGCCTTGACAGCGGCGCCGACGACTACCTCGTGAAGCCATTCGCGTACCAGGAGCTGCTGGCTCGCGTGCGCGCCCTCCTCCGGCGGGCCGGCCCCGCGGATCACCTTCGGTTCGCCGACCTGGTGCTCGAACCGGCGAGCCGGGAGGCGTGGCGGGGCTCGCGGCCGATTGTCCTGACCGCGACGGAGTTCGAGCTGCTGGAGCACTTCATTCGCCACCCTCGCCAGGTGTTGACCCGCGAGCAGCTGCTGGAGGCTGTCTGGCAAGGCGAGCCGGACAGCGACAACGTGGTCGCCGTCTATGTCGGCTATGTGCGGCAGAAGCTGGAAGCCGCCGGCGAAAGCCGGCTGCTGCACACCATCCGCGGCGCCGGCTATTCGCTCCGGGAGGACTGAGCGACATGTCCCTGAGGCTGCGCCTGGCCCTCTTCGGGGCAGCCGTCGTCGCGCTGGCGCTGGTGCTGTTCGGGCTGGCGGTCTACGGCCTTGTCGCCAGGAGCGTGGAGACCAACCAGGACAAAGAGCTGCAAAGCCGGGCACGCGCAGCCGTGGCCGGGCTCACCTCCACGCCTGCGCCCGACCTCGCGCCCCGCCCGCCCGTGGCGCCGGTCGATCTCCGCAGCAGCACGGAGGTGTTTGTCGAGGTCCTGGCGCGAGACGGATCCGTGATCTATTCCACGGGTGTGCTGGGCGGCGCGCCGCCGGCCGTGCCGAGCTCGGTTAGAGAAGACGCGGTCCGCAAGGGCGGCGCATTCGCGACCGAGGGCGACGCCAAGCGCGGGACGCAGCTCCGCTTTTTTGTCCAGCCCTTCGCGGGCGGTTACGTCGTGACCGGACAATCGACGCGAGTACCGCAGTCGAACCTTTCCGGCATCGTCGGCTTTCTCATCATCTCCGGCGTGCCCACGCTGGTGGCGGCGCTGGTCGCGTCGTGGCTGGTTGCCGGCCGTGCGCTCAAGCCGTTGAAGGAGGTGGCGGGGGCCGCCGATGACATCGGCCGGACACGCGACTTCGGCCGCCGCCTGGCCAGCCGCCCCAGCAGGGACGAGGTCGCTTTGCTGGCCGCGAGCTTCAACCGGATGCTCGAAGAGCTCCAGGACGCATACCGCGGCGTGGGCAGCGCGCTGGAAGCGCAGCGGCGCTTCGTCGCAGACGCCTCGCACGAGCTCCGAACGCCGCTGACGACGATCCAGGGCAACGCCGGCCTGCTGGCGCAGGGCCCTCCGATCTCGGAGCCGGTTCGCAGAGCAGCCGCTGCCGACATCGCGGCTGAGAGCGAGCGGATGGCTCGCCTGGTCGATCGCATGCTGACGCTGGCGCGGGCCGACTCCGGCCTCCAGCTGGAGCTGACTCCTGTCGGTTTGCGATCGCTGCTGGGCGAGGTCTGTCGCCAGGCTGGCGCGGTCCATCCCGAAACCAAGATCACTTTCAATGCTGTGGATGCGACGGTGGCAGGCGATGAGGACGCGCTGCGCCAGCTGGCGTGGATCCTCCTGGACAACGCGATGAGGCATGCACGATCGGCGATCTCGGTGAGCGTGAGCGTCGATGGAGAATGGGCACGCTTGATGGTCGGCGACGATGGGGCCGGCATCCCGCCTGCCGACCGCGATCGCGTTTTCGAGCGCTTCTTCAAGATGGATGCCGCGCGTGCGCGCGTCGGTGCTGACCGAAAGGAGCACGGCGCGGGACTCGGACTCTCGATCGCGCGCTGGATCACAGATCAGCACCATGGTCGAATCGTCGCCGCGGAAAGCCCCGCGGGCGGGGCGGGTTTCTTCGTCGACCTTCCGCTCTTACGAAGTTCTTAGATAGGTCCCCGACGCTGATGTCATGTTTGACATCTCGGCGGATCATGCGATCGGTCTGTATGCAGGCTTCCTCGCCCTTCCCATTGCGCTGATCGCGCTGTGGCTCAGGCCCGCCCGGCGAACCGTACCCGGCACCGCGCAGGCCGCCGCAGTCCTCATGGCGGTGTCCGGCGCGATCCATCTCGGACTCGTGTCCACGCACCTCGAGGAGCCGATCACGTCCGCGCTGTTCCTCATGAACGGCGTCGCGTACGTCGCTCTTTCGCAAGCGTTCACCTGGCGGTGGTGGCGGTTGGCGTCGTCAGCCCTGCTGACCTCGACCATCCTCGGATATCTCCTCTACATCGCGCTGGGGTTCGATACTCCGGACCAGGTCGCCCTGGCCACCAAGCTGATCGAGCTCGTCGCGCTCGGCCTCGTGCTGGTTCCCGTGCGCGGAGAGTCACGCCCCCGCGACAGGGCGTGGTACTGGGCCGCACTCGCCGCCGGGCTGCCTCTGCTCACCATCGTGAGCGGAGCGACGATCTGGGGCATCGACCTCGCCACGCCGGATGCACGGCATGTTCACGCGGGCGCAATCCTTCAGGCCACCAACGACGTGGCGACGCCCGAGCAGACGGCAGCGGCCTCACGCCTGTTCTCCGACACGCGAGCCGCAATGCTTCCATTCGATGATTGGCACCAGGCATGGGCGGCGGGCTACCGGCCCGGAGGTCCCACCAACATGCCGACGAGCCACTGGATGAACGAGGCTTACGTCAAGGCCGGGTACGTGATGGATCCGCGCCGGCCGCAGGGGCTGGTCTACGCGAACACCCGGCGCGGCCCGGTGCTGCTCGGCGCGATGTTCCAGATGCCGCGTCTCAACGAATTCGGTCCGGACCCGGGCGGTCCGCTGACCGCCTGGCACCAGCACGAAAACATCTGCTTCACGCCGTTCGGCTTCGAGTTCAGCCTGATGACTCCGTTCGCGACGTGTCCTCTCGGCGCGATCGACCTCAGCGCGCCGCCGATGCTCCACGTCTGGATCGTCGATAACCCTGGAGGCCCTTTCGCCGTGGACATCGACCCATCGGCAGTGGCAGCGGTGAGGGCTCGCGCATGAACGCCAACACGAGCAGGCCCGAAGCGGCGTTCGTCCTGCTGCTCATGCAGTCGACCTTCTGGATCGCGGCCGGCATCTCCGCCTTTCCATTCGCCATCGCCGGCGAGGTCTTCATGGCCATCCTGGGGGCAGCGTCTCTGTTGCTGGCGTCATTCGGCTGCCTGCTTGCGATCGGCCTGGTGCGTCGCTGGCGCCGGTCGCGGCGGTGGGCGATCGCGCTCGAGGCCGTCTGCCTCGGCGGCTCGATCCTGCTCCTTGCCGTCCCGGTCGGCTCCAACCACGGGCTGGTGTCGCTGCTGGTCAACGTCGCCCTGCCGCTGGCCGTGATCTGGCTTCTACGCGGCCGGAAGATGCGCGCGCTCTTCGCGCCCTAGAAAGGCGCCGCCGACAGGTAGAAGAGCGCGAGCACACCGAATATCCCAAGCCACAGGAGCACCACCGTCGCGAGGGCGCTCAGCGCGATCCAGAGCCGGCGTTCACCGCTCCACAACCACAGAGCGCAGGCGAGCCAGAGCGCAGCGGGGGCAAGCGTGAATACACCGGCGAACGAGATCATGCTGAACGCCAGAAGCGGCAGCGAGACGGCTGCCAGCGCGATCGTCCATCGCTTCCAGGACACGAGCGAGATGACGAGCGCGGCCGTGAGCCAGGCCGCGGCGACCCACCTGGACGTCACCCAGTCGCAGCTGACGGCCGGGGACGAGCTGGAGATGGAGCAACCCCACGGCCTCGAGGCCATCACGTAGACAGAGACGAGAGCGGAGACCAGCGCAGCCGCCGCGAGTATCCACGCGATCGAGCTCGTGGTTCTCATCGTGGCGCTTCGCGAAACCGCCATGCGGCAAGTCTATGTCTGGCCGCGCGGAGCAGCTTGCGACTAACGCCGGGCGGTTTTTCTTCGCCTCGTGAGCGCCGCGTCAGCGTCCTCGGTTGTGACGCGCGGGCGCCGGAAGTTTCTCAACGCGAAGCGGTCGCAGGCAGTCTCCGCCGCGGAGCGCTTGCCCAGCGCCTCATGGAGATACCAGTGCATCCACTCGTGGCAGTAGAGGAACCGAAGAACCTCGCGGCGCCGCCGGAATGGCACTGTCTCGGACGCCCACGCAAAACGGATCCCGTGCCCTCGCTTGCGCCTGGCGGCGAAGAGGACCGGCTCGTCGAAGGGCCGGAAAGGCACCGGCACCTGGAGCACGATGCGTCTCTCCTCGAACTCGCACAGGGCCGCCAGGTGCGGCCGGGTCCGGTAGCGGAGAGGCTTGATCACAACCTCGTAGTCCCCGGCCCGTGGCAACCCGCCGAGGACGCGCCTCGCGTCGGCGTTCGACAGCCCGGCCAGCTCGCTGCGGACGACCATCCGCGGAGCATACCGGGGCCCGGGTACCTGAACCGGGGGTGGCGTTGTTGAGTTGGGGTGCCTGGCCCGCGAGGACCGGGCGCTCCACCAGACTCCCCCCGCTCCTGCTCACGACACGGCCAGGGAAGGACAACATGAAAGGCGTGCAGCCGCCGGAGACCGCCGAGCGCCGGACCAGGTCTTGGTGGGCCGCAGTCCTCGCAGGGCAGGTCGACGATCCCCATCCCCTGTACGGCGCCAACCTGGATGTGGCCTTCAAGGGCGGCGTCCTGCACCTGTCGGGCGAGCTTCCATCGGAGGACGACCGGCAGCGCCTGCTCGAGGAGGCCGGCGAGGTCGTCGGGCGTGGCGTCGATGCGATCGACGCGAAGCACCTGAGGGTTGCCCGGCGCAAAGAGAAGCCCGGCATTCTCGACCAGACGCTGATCGCGGCGTTTGAAAACCGGGACGTGGCGGAGTTTGCGCGCCGGTACATGGTCGAGAGCCGTCGCATCGAGCCCAAGCTCCTGGAGATCTTGGACGCCGGGCAGGAAGACATGGCACGTGAGCTGGTGCCGACAGACTTCATGGGCGACGTCGAGAAGGCCTTCAAGGCCGGCCAGGCCGTCCTCATGATGCGCGTCGACGAGACTTCCGCTTTCGACGCGCGCAAGCTGCTGGCCGAAGAGACGCGCAGCGTGTGGACGATCGCCGCACCGCCCGTCCCCGCGCGCAGCGGGAAACGTTAGTGTCCGAGCCGCCATCCCGGTCGCGCCGGGCGGATCGGCCCGTGTCGGCGCGGGACCTGACGACTCAACGCCTCTCAGTGCCCGACCTCTTGCGCGCCATCGGGCCAGGCGTGATCACCGGCGGTGCGGACAACGACCCCGCGGGGATCGCCACCTACTCAATCGTCGGAGCCACCGCCGGCTTCGCCCAGAACTGGCTGCTGCTCCTGTCGACGCCGATGCTGATCGTGATTCAGCAGATGTCGGCCAAGGTTGCCAACGTCACCAAGAGCGACCTGGCGACGCTGCTGCGGACGTCCTTCGGAGCCCGCGTCGCCACGCCTGCAGTCTTGCTGATGGTGGTCGCGAACGTCATCACGATGGGCGCGGACCTGCTGGCGATGGGTGCCGCATTCGAGCTGTTGACGGGAATCAGGTTCGTCTACTGGATCGTCCCGCTGGCCGCGGCGATGGCTTTCGTCACCATATTCACCGACTACAAGATTCTCAGCAAATACCTGCTCTGGCTGGTCGCGGTCTTCGCCACGTACATCCTTGCGGCCTTCCTCGCTCGACCCAACTGGGCGGATGTTCTGCGAAGCACGGTGGTGCCGCAGCTCACCTTCACGCCGGACTACCTGCTTGGTGCCGTCGCTCTGCTCGGCACGACGATCACGCCATACCTCTTCTTCTGGCAGGCGAGCGGAGAGGTCGAGGAGAAGCGCGGCGTGCAGGGCATCAGCCGGCGCAACGTCGACATAACGGCAGGCATGATCTGGTCGAACGTAGCCGCCTTCTTCATCATTGTGGCCACCGGCGCCGTCCTCTACTCGCATCACGCGACGATCCGAACGGCGGCCGACGCCGCTCGTGCCCTCGAGCCGTTCGCGGGTCGGTACGCGACAGTGCTGTTCGCGATCGGCATCATCGGGGCCGGCCTGCTCGCGATCCCTGTCCTCGCTGCATCGGCCGCCTTCGGCGTCGCGGGCCTCGCCGGATGGCGCCGCGGCCTCGGCCGTCACGCGAAAAATGCGCCCCAGTTCTATGTGGTCATCGGCCTGGCGTTTCTCATCGCGGTGGAGCTCGCGATCTCCTCGGTGAACCCGATCAAGGCGCTCTTCTACTCGCAGGTGCTGGACGGCGTCATCGCACCCGTTCTCGTGGTGCTGATGCTCGTCTTGACGTCCAGCCGGAAGCTCATGGGCGACTTCGTCAACGGAACGCCCACCAAGTTGATCGGGTGGTCGGCCGCCGCGGTCATGGTCCTGGCCGACGTCGCGGTCGCCTACCAGATCGCCACCAAAGGCCTGCCCGGCTGAGAGCCGGCTCGGGTCGCTCTCAGGGTTGAGGCGTTGTCTTTTTGTATTGAGGCTGAATGTGCAACCGGCTCTGAACGGACGACCACGCGCTGACGCCCGCCCCAAATCGGGCGAGCTTCTCAGCGACGCGATGCAGGACGCGCATCGACTGGTAAGCCTCGAGATCGCGCTGGCGAAGCAGGAGCTGCGCGAGATAGTGACGACCAACCTGATCGCGGCCGCCTGCCTCGCAGCCGCCGGGATCTTCGCGATCTTCGCTGTGCTCGTGGCAGTGCCGGTCCTCGTCGTCGTCCTGGTGCCATGGCACTGGGAGGCGGCCCTGGTCTGGGCGATCGCGTACCTGGCCATCGGCGGAGGCCTCGCCCTCTACGGAAGGTCACGGCTCAGCCTTCGATTGCCGACCAGGACAATCGAAAGCCTGAAGGAGAACAAGGAATGGGCGCTTCATCAGCTGAGATCGACCGGCAAATAAGGGAAACCCGAGGCCAGCTGGACGAGAAGCTCGCGCTGCTCGAGAAGCGCGCGGCGTCGGGTGCGCGGCGTTACGGTCGCATCGCGGCAGGGGTGGCCGCCGGTGTGGCGGCGATCGCCATTGGCGTGGTGCTCTACCGGCGCCGCCGCCAGCGTTCAGTTGTGAGGCGCCTGCACAAGATGCTTTCGGAGTCGATCCCGAACCTGCCCGCGGAGGCGATCTCGCGATTCAAGGAACGCCTGCCGATCAAGGTCGTGGTCACCGATAAGGCTCACGAGGAGAGCGCCCCGAGCACCTGGGCAGACATCGCGCAGAAGGTCGCTCCCGCCGTGGCCGGCTCGGCGACAGGGGCGTTGCTCGCAAGGTTTGGGAGGACACGGCGGACGCCGGACGACGACTCAGCGTCCGACTGATGATCCGCCGCATCAGATCCTCGCTGCCGGTTCGCGTCCTGAGCGCGTACGGCTCGAGCAAGGCCGGCAATTACGCCGCGGCGGTGGCCTTTGCGGGCTTCCTTGCGATGTTTCCGATGATGCTGGGCGCGCTCGCGATAGTCGGGTTCCTCATTCGCGACCCTGGCACGGAGACGAGATTCCAGACCCTGCTCATCCAGCTGTTTCCGAACACCGCCCAGCCCCAGCTCATGGAGGCGCTCCGTGGCGTCAGGCAGTCGGCCGGTTGGATGGGCGTGGTGTCGCTGGCAGGCTTGATCTGGTCCGCCAGCGGGATCTTCTCGACGATGGAGTTCGCCCTGACGCAGATCTTTGGAACCAAGCAGCGCGACATGTTGAGACAGAAGGCCATGGGGCTCGTGATGATGCTCTTGCTGGTGGTCGCGATCGGCGCGACAGTGGCGATCAACGCCATCGCCGGCCTGTTTCCGATGGCGTGGGTGACCAGCCTCGTCGTCGGGGCGGCCGTGATGGTGGCCCTTCTCGTGCTCCTGTACCGGTTCGTGCCCAACCGCACATTCCGCTTGAGGGACGTGCTGCCTGGAGCGATCCTGGCGGGCGTCCTCATCGAGGCGCTGTCCCTGGGCTTTCCGGTCTACGAAAGCATCTCGCGCGGGTTCAACACCTACGGCGCGCAATTCGGGCTCTTTTTCCTGCTGGCCGCCTGGCTGTACCTGCTCTGCCAGGTCTTGCTGCTGGGGGCCGTATACAACCGGTTCCGGCTTGGAGAGCCGATGAAGAAGGGTTTGATTGCAAGCCCGGCCGATGAATCCAAAGAGGTTCGCCGGCCGATCGACGAGATCAAGAAAGAGAAACGCAGGCCGAAGCCCGGCGCCGCGTAGACCTGGCGCTTGTGGCGTTGAACTTGGTAGGGGCCTTTCTCTTGGCCGTCAAGACGGAGGCGCCCGGATACCAGAAGGAGGTAGTTGGTTGGGAACGTTTCTGTTCATCGTGCTCGTCATTCTTCTGCTCCTGGTCTTGCTCGGGGCGGGGGGATACAGCGTTCGGCGCTACTGGAGCCCTGCGGGCTCTGAAGTCGTCGAGACCAGCGAGACCGGCACAGGGGCCGGCGCTGGGATTGGAGCGGCGCTGCTTGCGCTGCTGATGCTCGTGATCCTGTTCCTCGGCTTCACGCAGTGGAACTGGTTCGGAACGACAACGCGTTCGTCCTCACCGGGTGGAACGCAAACGATCACATCACCCGCGCCGAACAACGGCGGCGGCACTGCAGCATCGCCTGCTCCATCCGCGAGCGCGATGCCAAGCTCATTGCCGAGCGCGTCGCCCTAAACCTTCTCAGGGGACGCGGAGGGGTCGGCCGCGGGCCGGCCCTTCCCGCCTGCCTGATCGCGAGATTGATTCACAGGAGGTCACCATGGCAGCCATCAGCAACACCAAGCGGAAGCGCATGCCGGCGCAGCGCTTCGCGTTTCCGAAGGAGCGCAAGGAACCGCTCAACGATGCCAACCACGTCCGCAACGCCATCGCGCGCTTCAACCAGGTCGAGGGTGTCAGCGAGGCGGAGCGTGACGCTGCGTGGAGGCGCATCAAGGCCGCAGCCAAGAGGTTTGGGGTCGACGTCGAGACCTCGAAGCCAGGGCGCACGTAGCACCTCGAATCGGCAGGTAATCCAGCTTAGAAGGCGGTTTTCTAATCAGAGAGAGATTCATGGTTGGACCGCGGCTGGGAAGCGCGGCGCCCCGCTAGCGCGGCGGCGCCGTTTTCCTTTTCTTCCGCATTGGGCGTCCCAGGCTCAACCGTTGATGCGTGAGGCTTGCGCGTAAGCGCGCCTTGGCCTCGCGCGTGGCACGAACCGCGTCGATCCCGATCAGCGCCGCGCCGAGCACCGGCGGCGCCTCCAGCCGCCGGATCACCGCCTTCGGCGCCACATCGGCGATGCCCTCCTGGACGCGCCTGAACAGATCCTCATCGTTGCTTCGGAAGACCCCGCCGCCCAGGATCACCTCCACGTCGCGGGTCGTCACACGGAGGCGACGGATGGCGGCATTGGCGGTGGCCACTACTTCGTCGGCCAGCTCGTCGATCAAGGCGCGAGCGACAGCATCGCCTTGCGATGCGCCCGCGAACACCACAGGGGCGAGCTCGCGAAGCCGGCCCTCATCGAGCTTTCCGAGGTAGACCGCCTCCATCACGGCGGTGGGGCTGGACATCCCGAAGTGCGCCGGTGCGAGCCGTTCGAGGATCGTGCGCGGGCCTCGCCCGTCGCGCGCACGAATGGACACCCCCAAGGCTGACCGGCCGAGCCATCCACCGCCGTGGGCCCGGTCGCCCGACAGCTCGCCAAACGAAGGGAAGCGGACGACCCGGCCGTCCGGGCCGACTCCCGAGCAGTTCAGCCCGGTCCCGCACACGACCGCGACGCCCCAACCGCGGTCGGTGCCCGCCCGCAGCATCGCGAACGTGTCGTTGCGAACCATGGTCCTCGTCGCCCACCCGCGCCCTCCCAGCTCCGCCGCGATGCGGCGATCGTCGATGGGAATGTCCGCCCCCGCCACGCAGTAGACGGCGATGGCAGCGATCGGCTTTCTGCCGGCTTCGAGGCCCGCGTCAGAGCAGGCGGCGCGAATCGCGCGCTCGAGGTTCTCGAGCGAACCGTTGTGCCCCAGTCCAAAGTGCGCGGAGCCGGCACGCCGAGCCGCCCCGATGAGGTTGCCGTGCGCGTCCGCGATGGCGACGTCAGCCTTCGAGTCACCGCCGTCGACGGCCAGGATGAGCCGGCTGCGGCGCACCCGGCTATTGGTAACTTCCCTAACCATTTCCGTCCATTTTCGCGTAGGATGCCCCGACGTGGGCGTGAAGATAGCGGTCGTCGGCGGCGGCAGCACCTACACGCCTGAGCTCATCGAGGGATTTCTGACTCGTCGCGAGCGCCTGCCCGTCGATGAGCTGGTCCTGTACGACATCGACTCCGAACGCCTCGAAATCGTAGGTGGGCTCGCCAGGCGCATTCTCACAAAGCGAGAGTGGCCCGGGAACCTGGTCCTGACTGGAGATCGCGACGCTGCCCTCGATGGCGCGCACTTTGTGATCGTCCAGCTGCGCGTCGGCGGCCAGGCTGCCCGATTGATGGATGAGACTCTGCCGCTCGAGTTCGGATGCATCGGTCAGGAGACAACCGGTCCTGGGGGTTTCGCCAAAGCGCTCCGCACCGTCCCGGTGGTTCTCGAGCTCGCCGAGGAAACGGCGCGCCGTGGCGCGAAGGACGCCTGGGTGGTCGATTTCACCAATCCGGTGGGCATCGTCATGCAGGCGCTGCTCGATGAGGGCCACCGTGCGATCGGCCTGTGCAACTCCGCGATCGGCTTTCAGCGCCAGATCGCGGGTCTCCTGGGCGTCGAGCCGGATCGCGTCGCGCTCGAGCACGTCGGGCTCAACCATCTCACCTGGGAGCGTGCGGCGTGGGTTGAGGGCGTCGACCGCCTCCCCGAGCTCATCGAGAGTCAGGCCGACGCAATCGGCGAGCGCATCGGAATTCCAGCCGCCCTGATCCGCCTGCTGGGCGCGATCCCTTCGTATTACCTGCGCTACTTCTACCTGACCGAGGAGGTGCTGCGGGAGCAGCTCTCGGGTGCCAAGCGATCGCGCGCGGAAGAGGTGATGGCCATCGAGCAGCAGCTGCTCGAGCTGTATCGGGATCCCGCACTCGTCGAGAAGCCAAAGCTGCTGGAACAGCGAGGCGGCGCCTTCTACAGCGAGGCCGCGGCGCAGCTGATCGCCTCGCTTCACGACGGCACCGGCGACGACCAGGTGGTCGACATCCGAAATGACGGCGCCCTGCCCGACCTGCCGGCCGACGCCGTGGTCGAGATCCCTGCGCGGATCGACAGAGAAGGCGCCAAGGCCGCCGGTTTCCGCCCGCTGCCGCCCGAGATGCTGGGGTTGGTGCAGCAGGTGAAGGCGTACGAGCGCCTCGCGGTGCGCGCGGCGATACATGGCGATCGGCCGGCTGCCCTCAAAGCCCTCATGGCCAACCCGCTCGTGGGGAGGTACTCCGTGGCCAGCGGTTTGCTGGACGCCCTCCTGCACGCCAACCGGCACCACCTCGGCCGGTTCTTTCCCGAGCGCTGAATCCGCGCGGCGGGTCCTGGCTCTCTCTCGACAAGAGGGGTCGCGCGGAAGGGGGCTGTATGCGCACTTGATTTGCTCCCGGTGGGGTCGACGAAAGAAGGGTCTTGACTGCGAATCCTGTTGTGGCTATGGTTTCGTAAGGAATTCTTCCTAACTATGCCACCGCTGTCAAGCATCCAGAACAACGGTCAGCTGCGCGAGGGCAGCCTGCGGCGCGACCACACCATCACTGTCGGCACGCCGAGCCTGCTGCGCGCCATCAATGAGCGCACTGTGCTCGAGCTCATCCACCGGCAGGGACCGCTTTCCCGCGCGCAAGCCGCACGCATCAGCGGCCTGTCGAAGCCGACGGTGTCACTGTCCCTGACCGGGCTCCTGGAATCCGGCCTGGTTCGCGAGGTGGGCCGGTCGAGGGGCGAGCGCGGCCCCAGCGCAATGCAGTACGAGCTGAATCCACTGGCAGGTTGGGTGGTGGGAATCGACGTCGGCCGCAAGTGGGTCCGGGCGGCCATCGCCGACATCGCGGGGACGATCCTGGCGCGCCGGGATGAGCGGGCGAAGGTGAGCAGCGCGAGGACGCTGATCGGCCAGATCGGCGGCATCGCCAGACGGCTCGCGGGCGAGGGCGGCGTCCAGTGGAAGCAGGTCACCCACGCGGTCCTGGGCAGCCCTGGCGTTTTCGACCCGGCGCACGGCTACGTCGCGATGGCGCCCAACCTCCCCGGTTGGGGCAGGCACGGGCTGGTCGAGGCGGTTCGCGAGGAGCTCGGCACCAACGTCAACTTCGAGAACGACGTCAACCTGGCCGCGCTCGCCGAGCGCGCGCACGGTCACGGCCGCAACGTCAGCAACTTCGTCTTCCTCTCGGTCGGAACCGGCATCGGCATGGCGCTCGTCATCGACGGGCAGCTCTACCGCGGCGCGCATGGCGCAGCCGGTGAGGTGGCCTACATGCCGCTCGGGATGGGCGACCCGCACGACCCAGCCAACCGCCGGAGAGGGGCTTTCGAAGAAGCGGCCGCGGCGGCGGGTGTCGTCCGCATCGCCCGCAAGCTCGGGATGCGGATGCCGCTCAGCCCGGAAAAGATCTTCATGGCGGCACGTCGCGGCCACCTGGTGGCTTCGCGCGTGGTTCAGACAGAGGCGGCACGCCTCGCGCTCGCGATCGCCACGGTCACGCCAGTCCTCGATCCCGAGCTGGTGATCCTGGGCGGCGGCATCGGCCGCAACGGAGACCTGCTCCTCGAGCCGATCGAGAGGGAGCTCCGGCAGCTGCTTCCCTTCCGCCCACGGGTCGTCGTCTCAGCGCTCGGTGAGGATGCGGTGCTGCGGGGCGCGGTGGCGACCGCGCTTGACGTCGCTCGGGAACGGGTCTTTGCGCGCTCACCAGTGCGCCAGGCGGCGGAGGTGACAACGGGATGAGCGATGTATCCGGAAGCAAGAAGACATCGCCGGATTTGACTTTTTGGAGGTACGGGAGATGAGACGGCATCGACGCGTCGGTTTGCTGGCCACGCTGGCCGCGCTGGCCTTGTTCGGGAGCGCATGCGGCACGTCCAGCAACAACAACGGGAATCAGCCGGCAATCGGTGGCACGCTGACCATCGACAACGAAAGCGGCGCGCTCTGGCAGTGCGACTTCAACCCATACAACGGCTCGGTGAACGGCCAGTCGTTCGGAGTCCTCTATGAGCCACTCGTCTACGACAACCTGCTCAACGACAAGAAGACAAACTGGCTGGCAAGCGACTATACGTGGAGCTCCGACAGCAAGACCCTCACGTTCACCATCCGGTCGGGGGTCAAGTGGACGGACGGCCAGCCGTTCAGCGCCGACGATGTGGTGTTTTCCTTCAACCTCATCAAGCAGCACTCGGAGCTCGACCTGCAGTCGGTGTGGCAGGTCCTGGACAGCGTCACGAAGGACAGCAGCGGCAAGGTCGTCATGACCTTCAAGCAGTCGGCGGTTCCGAACTTCTATCAGATCGCCGGGCAAACGGCGATAGTGCCGCAGCACATCTGGTCGGCGTTCAAAGACCCGGTGAGCCAGGTCGTCAAGGACCCGGTCGGGACGGGCCCGTTCACGATGAGCCAGTGCACCGGGCAAAACATCACGTTCACCCGCAACCCGAATTACTGGCAGACGGGTCTTCCCCGCCTGCAGACCGTCACCTATCCGGCGTTCCTCGACAACGACCCCGCGAACGCGTTCCTCGCGACGGGCCAGGCACAGTGGGGCGGCCAGTTCATCCCCAACATCGACACCTACTACGTCGCCCGGGACCCCCAGAACAACAAGTACTGGTTCCCGCCCATCAACAACATCAACATCTGGTTCAACACGACGATCGCCCCCTTCAACAACAAGGCGGTGCGCCAGGCCATCGCCTACAGCATCGACCGCGACAGCGTCTCCAAGAAGGGCGAGTACGGTTACGAGCCGCCCGGCAACCAGACCGGCGTTCTGTCGCCCACTTTCGACAGCTGGATCGACAAGGCCCAGGCGGACAAGTACGGCTACAAGTTCGACCCGACGAAGGCGGCGGCCCTCCTCCAGCAGGCGGGCTACACGAAGGGCAGCTCGGGCATCTACCAGGACGCCTCGGGCAAGAAGCTCTCCTTCACGATCATCGACATCGCCGGCTACACAGATTGGGTGGCGTCTGTGCAGGTCATCCAGGACAACCTGAAGCAGGTCGGCATCGAGCTCAAGGCGCAGAACCTCGAGAGCAACGCCTACTTCGACAAGCTGTTCACCGGCAACTTCCAGCTGGCGTACGGCTCCCTCGACACGTCGCCCGGCCCGACGCCTTACTACGAGCTCCGGAACACGCTGCACAGCGGCACCACCGCCCCGATCGGCCAGACCGCCGCAGGCGACTACGGGCGTTACAAGAATCCCGCGGTGGACACTCTGTTCGACCAGTTCGGCGCCACCACCGATTCCGCCAAGCA
The DNA here is from genome assembly GCA_005880945.1 of Chloroflexota bacterium. Classification (GTDB taxonomy): domain Bacteria; phylum Chloroflexota; class Dormibacteria; order Dormibacterales; family Dormibacteraceae; genus Palsa-872. The sequence continues at coordinate 43,509 of VBIU01000086.1, forward strand.
GCACGACCTGATCAAGCAGGTCGAGGCGATCATGCTGGAGGACGTGCCGGTGATCCCGGTGACCGAGGGAGTGGCCTGGTATCAGTATTCGACCAAGGATTTCGCGGGTTGGCCGACGCCGGCGGATCCATACGCCGCGCCCGCGCCGTGGAACCTTCCCGACTGGGAGGTCACACTCCTTCACGTCTACAAGAAGAGCTAGTCATGGCCAGGGCGGCGCGATGCTCGTCATCCGCCGCCCTTCTCCGACGCTAGGCTGGATTCGAAGATGAGCTACATCGCCCGGCGCCTCGAATTCTTCGTCATCACCGTCTGGGCCGCCCTGACCATCAACTTCATCCTGCCGCGGATCATGCCCGGCAATCCCGGGCAGGCAATGCTCGTCCGCTTCCATGGACGGGTGAGCCCACAGACGATCAAGGCGCTCGAGGTTGCGTTCGGAATCAACAACAACGAGAGCATCTTTCAGCAGTACTTCGAGTACCTGGGCAACACGCTCCGCGGCGATTTCGGCACATCGTTGACCTTCTTTCCGGCGCCGGTGGGCGACATCGTCAAGCAGGGCCTGCCGTGGACGCTGGGGCTCGTCGGAATGGCGACGATAATCGCGTTCGCGCTCGGCACCTTGATCGGCATGCTGAGCGCGTGGCGGCGCGGCGGCTTTCTCGACGCGATATTGCCGCCGGCATTCATCGTCATCTCCGCCTTCCCCTACTTCTGGTTGGGTCTCCTGGTGCTGCTCGTCTTCGCGATCACCCTCGGCTGGTTTCCTCTGGGGTTCGCCTACGACCTGAGCTCATCGATCAACCTTTCGTGGGATTTCGCCGGCCAGGTCGCATGGCATGGCTTCTTGCCCGCGCTGACGATCGTGATCACCTCGATCGGCGGATGGATCCTGACCATGCGGAACACGATGATCACGACGCTGGCCGAGGACTACGTAAAGATGGCGCGCGCCAAGGGCCTCTCGCCGGTGCGCATCATGTTCATGTACGCGGGACGCAACGCCATCCTTCCGAACCTGACGGGCTTCGCGATGTCTCTCGGGTTTGTGATCAGCGGAGCGATTCTCGTCGAGATCGTCTTCAACTACCCGGGGGTGGGCTTCACCCTGCTGCAGGCAGTCCACAGCGAGGACTTCGCGCTGATGCAGACGCTCTTCCTCCTGATCACGATTGCGGTCCTGGTCGCTGTGCTCGCTGCCGACTTCCTGACCGCGTGGCTCGACCCGCGGACCCGGGAACAGGCCTGATCGAAGATGGCGATCCGAATCCTCACCGACCAGGCCCCGGTGCAGACGCCCATGGTCTCCAAGCGGTCGGGCATTGCCGGCACCCTTGCCAGCGCCCTACTTTCGAACCGCAAGGCGCTCGCCGGCGCGGCGGTGCTCGCCGCCTTCACCCTCATTGCGATCTTCGCGCCTGTGATCTCGCCGTACGACCCTCACGCGCTCCAGTTCGAGCCGATCCTCGGTCCGTCACGCGCCCACCTGCTCGGTACGACCGGCAACGGGCAGGACATCTTCTCGCAGCTGATGTGGAGCACCCGGGAGTCACTGCTTCTGGCAGTGGTGGCCGGCATCATGGCGACGGTCATCGCGGTGGTGGTCGGTGTGTCCGCCGCCTACCTCGGCGGCCTCTGGGACCACGTCCTGAACCTGGTCACCGACGTCTTTCTGGTCATCCCGACGCTGCCTCTGATGATCGTCGTCGCCGCGTACGCGGCGAGCGGCGGGGTGGCTGTGCTCATCGCGGTGATCGTCATCACGGGCTGGTCGTACGGCGCTCGCCAGCTCCGGTCGCAAGCGCTGTCGCTGCGCAACCGCGAGTTCCTGGAAGCGGCGCGCGTGCGAGGTGAGCGGAGCCTCTACATAATCCTGTTCGAGGTCCTGCCCAACATGACCTCTTTGATAGTGGCGATCTTCCTCGGCGCCGCTCTCTATGCGGTGCTGGCGGCGGCGGGCCTGCAGTTCATCGGCCTTGGCGACACCAACGCTCTGAGCTGGGGCACCATGCTCTACTGGGCCCAGGCCAACGGCGCTCTGCTTGCAGGCTCACCGCTGTGGGTGCTCGCCCCCGGCATCTGCATCGCCCTGCTCGGAGCCGCGTTCGCGCTCCTCAACTACGCGTTCGACGAGATCGCAAACCCGGCCCTGCGCCCGGTGAGGCGGAAGCGATGGTCGTGACAGCCCCGGTCCTGGCCGTCGACGGATTGAGCGTCGACTACATCACCGACCGGGGAGCCGTGCGGGCTGTCGACGGCGTTTCGCTCGAGGTGGCGAAAGGGGAGTTCCTGGGGATCGTCGGAGAATCGGGCTGCGGCAAGTCGACGCTGCTGTTCGCGATCGCCCGGCTGCTCAGCCCGCCGGCGGAGATCGCAGCGGGCAGTGTCCGCTTTCGCGGGCGGGACATGGTCGCCATGGACGAGGATGAGCTGCGCCACGTGCGCTGGCGCGACTACTCGGTCGTGATGCAGAGCGCCATGAACGCGCTGAACCCGGTGATGACGATCGGGGCGCAGCTGAAGGACGCAATCGAGGCCCACGAGCCGGCGTCGTCGCAGAAGATCCGAGAGCGTTCGGAGCACGTCATGAGGCTGGTGGGAATCGATCCCATCCACCTCGCCAGCTATCCGCATCAGCTCAGCGGTGGCATGCGCCAGAGGGCGATGATCGCGATGGCGCTCGTCTTCAGCCCCGAGCTGGTGATCATGGACGAGCCGACCTCGGCGCTCGACGTCGTCGCCCAGCGATCGTTGATGCTTCAGATCAAAGAGCTGCAGCGGCGAATCGGGTTCGCAGCCGTGTTCGTCACGCACGACATGTCGCTCGTGAGCCATTTCTCGGACCGCCTTGCCGTGATGTACGCGGGGCAGATCGTCGAGGTCGGGGCGACGCGCTCTGTTTTCGAAGATCCGAAACATCCGTATACGAAGGGTTTGATGCAATCCTTTCCTTCCATCTCCGGACCGAAGGAGCGCCTCGTGGGGATCGCCGGCAGCCCTCCGGACCTGCTGCAGCCCCCCGCCGGCTGCAGGTTTCATCCGCGGTGCCCATCCGTGATGCCACGCTGCCGTACCGAGGAGCCGCCTTTTTACGAGGAGCCCGCCGACCTGGTCAGGTGTCACCTCTACGACCGATGAACGCTGACTCCGCCCCGCTGCTCGAGACCGCCGGCCTCACCAAGCATTTCCGTCTTGGCGGCTACCTCTCCAACCGCATCCTGCATGCCGTCGACGACGTCGACCTGGCGATCGGCGAGCAGGAGATCGTGGCTCTTGTAGGCGAAAGCGGCAGCGGCAAGAGCACCATCGCTCGATTGATCGCGCGCGTGTACAGGCCGACCGGGGGGGAGATCTACTTCCGCGGCCGGCCTCTGAGCGCGATGCGCTCGCGCTCTGAGCAGCTGGCGTATCGCGGCCGTGTACCCATGATTTTTCAGGACCCTTACGGTTCGCTCAGTCCTGTCTACCGGGTGTCGCATGGTGTCCTTCGCGCTCTGAAGCTCCACCGCCCTGCACTCAGCAAGGCGGCGCGCGATGAGGTTGCTGCGCAGCTCTTCGAGTCGGTCGGGCTGACGCCAGGAAGCGACTTCCTCGACAAATATCCCTATCAGCTCAGCGGTGGTCAGCGACAGAGGGTCGGCTTCGCACAGGCGCTGGCCAGCAACACGGAGCTCATCCTGGCCGACGAGCCGGTCTCGATGCTGGATGTCTCAGTGCGCATCGGGTTGCTGAACCTCATGGCCACGCTGCGCCGTGAGATGCGAGTGTCGTTCCTGTACATCACTCACGACATCGCCAGCGCAAGGTATGTCGCCGACCGGCTGATCGTCATGTACGCAGGGCACATCGCCGAGAGCGGCCCCACCGAGGATGTGCTCGCGCATCCGAAGCATCCATACACCCAGCTGTTGCTGTCGGCGGTGCCGGACCCGCGTGCGCCTATCTCGCTCCCCGCCACTTCATCGGTCGCAGAGCCTCCGCGGGTGGTGGATCCCGGCGAGGGCTGCCGGTTTCGCCAGCGCTGCCCTTACGCGATCGAAGAGTGCGCGCTCGTCACGCCGCGCCTGCGGTTGCTCCGCCCAGCCCACACCGCCGCGTGCCATGTGGCCACGTCGGACATCGGCGTGCCGGCGAAGGAGCAGGCCGCAACCTCGCGCTGACCGCGACAGCGGTCAGGCTTTCTTTAAAAAGATGTCGAACTCGATGGTGACCGCCGAATCGACTGTCACGAACGGCACCTGGGGCGGCGAGACACCGTAGTCGGTCATGTTGATGGCGATGCTTCCCGCGATCTCGACCTTGTCCCCGACCAGCTGAGCTCTCACCTTCACAGTCACGTCCTTGGTCACGCCGTGGATGGTCAGCATCCCGGCCCCGGTCACATCGACCGGGCCGCCAGTGATGCCTGCGGGCACGCTCGCGGATGTGATGGTGAGGCTGGCGGTCGGGAACTGCTGAACTTCGAGCTGGCGCGACACCACGCCGTCGCGCTGCGAGACGTCGCGACCGACGACCTGGTCTTTGCTCTGTAGGTCAGCGAGCCCGACGGTGACGGTGACGTCGCTGACCTGGTAGCCGCTCGCGCCGCCGCGCACAGTCAGAGCCCCGCTCACTGTCGGTGTACGAGCTACAGCCTCGTGCTTGGAGGCCTGTCCCGCGAAAAGCTCCTTGACCCGGTAGCCGGCCACGGATCCTGACGTCACGGTCCATGTGCCGGTCAGGCCGGTGGAGGTGGCCGGAGTGCTGGAAGCTGTGGGGGTGGCGGTCGGGGTGGCGGTAAGGCCAAGCTGCGCCGGAGAGGTCCGGAGGCCGGAGAAGTAGTAGACGTAAGCGCCGCCGCCAACCAGGGCGAGCAGCGCCAGCACGGCCCCGGCTCCAATCAGGACGCGCGTCCTCATGCGCGGACGCTCGAGGAGGCGAGGTTCATGTCCTGATGGTGGCAGCCGAGCCTGGGTGGCTGCGGGGGATTTCCTGCGAGTTGGTTGGGAAACCGGTACCGCAGGGCCGGGAGGCCGGCATTTCACCGACCCCTTGCCCTGCGGCGGTTATGACCAGCCTGGCGGCTGATCGAGGGGACGCTACGGAACCGTCGGGCGGATGCCCGCGTTCTCCTGGGCCTCGCGCGCGGCGCTTTCAGTGGCCTCGTGCGCCGGGTCCTCATTGGGTACGAACGGGGTGTTGGCGTTCGGTGTCGGTGTCGGTGTGGCGGCCGTTGTCGCCGCGGCAGCGCCGATCGTGGTCATCCCGTACAGGATCGCCCCGGTCACACCTCCTACTAGCATTGACCCCGCGATGGCGGCCGCCGTGACTGTCTTGCGAACTCCGATCATGTCGTCTCTCCTCCGGACTTATTCGCTCTTGGAGCGTTGGTTCCGAGATTGACCGCGAAGCCTCAGCGGCTGGTGTGCCTTCGCTGTGAAGTTGCCGTGACGAAGGCAGAATGATCCGGCGGCTGATGTCATTCGTACCAGTTAGCGTGCAAGCCGGACAGGAGGAACGATGAGCTTCAGCATCGAGCGGTACAAAGAGGAGTCCAAGAAGCTCGACACCGCGGGGATCGAGTGGGCGGCGGTCAGAGAGCACCCCTTGTCAAAGGGCGACCTCTTCTGCCTGCACTACATGATGGACATCGAAAACCACGTCCCGCTGTACCTCTCGCACCTGCTCGTGACGCGTGCTTGCATGGACCCCATCCTCACAGCGTTCCTCGCCTGCTGGAACTACGAGGAGCTGTGGCACGGCGAGAACATCGGCAAGCTCCTGAACCTCTATGGGATCGAGTTCGACACTCAGGATCGGATTGCCAACGTCCGCGCCAACCTCGGCTTGCAGAACAGCCTCAGCATCCTCTCCACGATGGCCGGCTCCTGGTTCTTCAAGGACTTCTCGGCCGTTTATCTGTCGATCGGCGCCATCAACGAGCTTTCGACGCTGACCGGATATGGCGCTCTGATCCGCAAGTCTGGGCACCCAGTGCTCGGCGACCTGCTCGGCCGGATCGTCAAGGACGAGCGCCGGCACTTTGCGTTCTACTTCAACTCCGCCAAGGAATGGCTCACCGGCAATGAGAAGGCGCAGCGAGTCGACAGGTGGATGCTCGACCGCGTGTGGGTTCCGGTCGGCCAGGGAGTCAAGACGCAGGAGGAGGTCGACGCGCTGGCCCTGTACCTGTTCGACGACGACCAGGGTGAGGCAGACCTCATCAACCTGGACGAGAAGATCGGCAGGCTCCCGGGCCTTTCCGGCATCAAGCTGATGTCGAAAGCCCTCTACGCAGCGCGCGAGCGCGCCAGCGCGAACCCGCGCTGGGGCTGGCGGCTCATCGACGACGAGGAGTGGGCGATCGCCCCACCGAAGAAGTCGCCGGGCGAGCTGACCACCAGGCGCTCAGGCATTGACGCTGCCGCCGCCCTGATCGAGGCATAGGGATGACCTGGCGACACAGCGAACGCGCGTAGGTGGCGCCCGGGGCGATGGAAGGCTTGGCCGATCCTGATCTCGCGGCGGCGCTCGTCGCCGGGAGCCAGGACGCGCTCGCCGAGCTCTACGACCGCTATGCGCCCCTCGCCTACGGCGTGGCGCTTCGCGTCCTCGGTGACCCGGCGCGGGCCGAGGATGCCGTCCAGGAGGCCTTCCTGAAGATCTGGAACGGCGCGTCGACCTTCGATGCCCGGCGCGGGTCGCTGCGGACCTGGCTGCTCACCGCGGTGCGCAACCGCTCGATCGATTATCTGCGCGGGCGCGCTGCACACGAGCGGCAGGAACAGGAGCTCGTGCCTGAGCTGGTCGAGGCTGGAGCGCGCTCCGATCCATGGCGGCAGGTGTCGCTGTCGCTGGAGCGCACCGCAGTTCGCGAGGCTTTGACGAGCATTCCGGCCGAGCAGCGCCAGGCTGTCGAGCTGGCGTTCTTCGGCGGCTACACACATCGCGAGATCGCGGACATGACGCGCGTGCCTCTCAGCACAGTCAAGGGCCGCATGCGGCTCGCCCTCGAGAAGCTGAGCTCGTATCTCCAGGGCAGAGGTCTGGTCGATGTCTGAGCACGAAGAGCTCGAGGCGTCCGTGGCGGCATGGGTTCTTGGCGCTGTTGATACGGACGAGGCCGAGTTGATGCGTGTGCACATCGACGCCTGCGCGATATGCCGGGAGGCGGCCGTCCGCCTTCGCCGGGCGGCCGGCGCGCTGCCCCTCGCCGCCGATGACGTCGCGCCGCCCGCGCGGCTCCGAGAGCGCGTTCTCACGGCCGCGGCGGCATCGAGAGGATCGCTGGCAACGAGCGCGCCGCGGCGGAACGAACCACGTCGTCCTGTCCGGATGACGCCGAGGGCGACCACTCGGGCGCGACTGCCCATCTATGCGGCCGCGGCGGCGATCCTTTTGGCGCTCGTCGTCGGCGCCGTCGCCGGCGATCTCATCGGCCGCGACTCGGTTCGCCCACCTACGAGCACCGTCGCACGGTTCGCGGTCGTCGGGAACCAGGAGCTGGCTGGGGCCAGGGCGACGGTCATCGACCTGAAGAGCGATGGCGTGGTGCTTGTGGACTTCAACGGCCTGCCGGCTCTGCGGTCAGGAAAGGTATACGAGGTCTGGCTGATCACCTCCGACGGCCGGGCAGACCCCGCGGCCGTGTTCGTGCCGGACAGCAACGGCAGCAAGGTGGTGCTGGTCAACCGGTCGCTGGAGGGCTACTCGCTGATGGCCGTCACGCGTGAGGCTGGGCCTGCCGGGTCGGACGCTCCGACCGAGCAGCCGCAGATGTCGGGAACCATCACATAGAAAATCAGCGGCGGTGATGGCCCGCCGCTGATCACGTGTCCGAATCGCGTACCGCCGGCTAGCGCGTCCGCTCCACCGGCTGCGGCATCTCGACCTCGGAGACAGACTGCTCGCGCTTGACCTCGGGGTTCTCCACGTCCATGTCCGGCGTCTCGCGTTCGTCCATGGGGTGGACCTGCTCCTTGTGTCGCTTCAACTCCTCAGAGTTGTTGAACTCCTTGTCGCAGAGATCACACTTCACAGTGCAGTCCTCCTTCCGCGTTGTTCGTTGAGGTGTGAGGCGCACGTGGCACGCGCCTTATGCGCCTCACTGAATAAAACGCGTATGAGTTGCTACCTACTGCATTTGAGTGATTCCGCCGGGTCGCCACAAGGCCTCGCGCGTTCTTATTTGTGCGAGCCCAAATAGGAGGAAATGAGTATGCGTGCAATGCCAGATCAAGACGAACTCGAACGGCCCCTTGTGAATTCAAAGCGGCAGGAAGTGGAACGGCAGCTGGCCGTCATCGAGACGAAGGCCAGGATGCTGGCCGAGCGGCATGGGCGTCTTGCCGCCGGGATTGCGATTGCGGCGGCCGCGGCCTTCGGCGTCGGCTTGATGGTGTATCGCCGCCGGCAGCGGAAGTCGGTGGTGCGGCGCGTGCACCACGCGATCCCGGATTCGTTCTGGGACCTGCCTGAGGAGCTGGTCGCTCAGCTCAAGAAGCCCCTGCAGCGCGCGACGAAAGCGCTGTAAGCGACTAGGCCGCCGGCGCGGACACCCCGGTCATTCCGGCCAGCTTCACCGCCGCCGCCGTCTTGACGGCCGGCGGCGGTGCTGCCGCCCCGGCCAGGAAGCGCCGGGTCGCGCGGTGCGAGAGCTTGATCAGCTCCTGGGTTCGGCTGAAGTCCGCCGGCGAGACCGCGACCTCGTCGATGCCCGGCAGCATCACAATTTGGGCCGAGTCTCGGTGCGCCCGGACTTCCGCCTCGAGGCGCTGCTCGACGAATCGCGCCAGGGCGTGGAGCGCCATGCTGAGCGCGTTGCTGGGCTGGTTGCGGACCCAGGGGTACCCGATCGGCAGGACAAAGATTCGCTGGGCTCCAAGCTCGATGGCCGCCGCGATGGGAGTGTGGTTGGCGACCCCACCGTCGACGAGGTCGCGGCGCCCGATCGTCACCGGCGGGAACACGCCGGGGATCGCTGTGCTCGCCAGCAGGGCCGGAACCGCTGGGCCTGACGACAGCACTACCGCCTCTCCGTTCTTGAGGTCGGTGGTGATGACGTGAACGGGGACGCACGCGTCCTCCAGCCGCTCATAGGGAAGGTTCTTCTCGAGGACTGAGCGCAGCCCCGCGCTCGAGATGACGTGGTTGGTCCGCCCGAACAAACCGAGGGCGCCGGCCCACGCGTTCAACGGAAAGATGTCCTGGCGGCGGAGACCACACCAGATCTCCGCGAGCTTGAGGGCGCCATCGACGTCGGGGCAGCCTGCCAGCCAGGCCGCATTGACCGCGCCAACCGAGGTGCCGATCATGAAGTCCGGCCGCACGCCGGCCTCCATGAGTGCCTGGAGCATCCCCACCTGGATGGCGCCCAGGCTGCCTCCACCGGAAAGCACGAAAGCGGTCTTGCCTTCGACTTGGGGCGCGCGACGGCTCATCGCCATGGAGTGGAGCGCGACCTCAAGCTGCCTTCTCATCGGGCAGCCTGCCGGCGCGCTTCGCGCGAAGAGATTCCAACATCACGGCGGCGTCAAGACGATCCCACAATCGCCAGTCGGCCTCCGAACGCCATACCTGGTCGAACAGCGATTCGAGCTGGCTGTGCAGATCGGGCTCTGTTGAACCGGGCTTGCTCTTCACTCTGATCAGACAACGCGCGCCAAAGCCCGGTTCGGCTACCACCGTTGTATGGATTTATGAAGCCACCCATGCGGGAGGGGAGCTGGAGTCCAGGCTCAGGTTCTGCGTCACCTGGCGCGGGCTGGCCGGCCCGGTGGCTGGAGACAGGGTGACCGTCCAGAGCTGGAAGGGGCCTCCTGGCGATGCCGGGGCAAGGTAGGCGAGGGTCTGGCCGTCGGGAGAGAAGGCGGGCGACGCAACCAGCCCGCCGCTGACCACTGCAGCAGGTGGGCCGATCGAAGCCGAGACCAGGTCCAGCGGCACGACCACCAGGCGCATGCTCCGAAGCTCGCCGTGCCTGCAGACCATCGCGAGGCGCTTTGCATCCGGCGACACTGCCGCCTGGGCGCAATCGTCCGCGGCCGCGGTGAGCGCCACCCCCGGGCTGCCGGGCCGGCCCTGCAGCCAGACCTGCGAGTGCATCACCGAGTGTTCGTCGATCGAAAAACGGGTGAAGACGAGGGCGCCCTTCGTAGGCATTGGATTGGTGTCTCCGCCGGTGTACTGGTTGGGCAGCGTCCAATCCGTCTCGCCGTGGGAGGCCGGATCGGCAGGGCGCGAGAAGATCGCCAGGTCGACGCGATAGCTGTTGAACGGATCCTTCGGGTCGTAGCTGTAGAAGATGGTGGCGCCGTCAGCGCTGAAACGCGGGTAGAAGGCCCAGTGGTTTCGCTCCGCGCGCCTCGCGTCGTTGTGTGTCAGCTGGGCGACGACGCGGCCGTCACCCTCCAGCAGGAACAGGTCGCCTGAGTTGACTGTCTGTTTGACGGCGACCACCTGCTTCCCGTCGGGTGAGCCTGCCGGTTGCGTCCAGCCGTCGTCGGGTGTGATCTGCTTGAACGAGCCGTCGCGAAGACGGTAGAGCGCCCCTCCTTGCGCGACGTAGATGGTCCCGGGCACCGCCACCAGGCTCGACGTCGGTCGCTGGACCGCGGTCGTGCCGCCTCGGAGCGAACCGACTGTGTTGTATGCGCCGACACCGAATGCAATCATCGCGAGGACGACCGCCGCCGATACCGCAGCCTGCTTCATGGAAAGGTCTTATGGACCAGCGGCAGGATCAGCCTCCAGCTCGGAAGCACCACATCCTGTCCGCCGATGGTGGTTTCGGAGGTGTACGGCGGCATGAGCACCTCGCGAGTGATGCCGGAGCCACCCAGCTCGCCCGCCAGGGCGAGCAGCTGTCTCACGCGATCCAGCCCAATGCTGGTCTTGATCTCGCCGCTGAACGCGCTTGCCAGGAACGGCAGGTCAGCCGCGTTGAGATGAGCGTCCTTGATGGCGAGCAGCAGCTGCTGCTGGCGCTCTGAGCGAGCGAAATCCCCGCGGAGGTCGCCGTGACGCGATCGAACGTACTGGAGCGCGTGGATGCCATCCAGGTGGACGGCGCCGGGCAGAACCGCGACACGGTTGTAGCCGTATGGGTCGTTCGTGTTCACGTCCGCGGGGTAGAAGTCGTCCATGACTGGGTTTGTGACCACGACGTCGACCCCGCCGAGCCTGTCGATCAGGTTGACAAGCCCTTTCAAACCGATCCAGACATAGTCGTCGATACGAACCCGAAAGTTGGTCTCCACAGCCTTCATGGCGAGTGCAGGCCCGCCGAGCTGAAACGCGGTGGAGATCTTGCCCGTGCCGTGACCGGGGATCGGGACCCACAGATCCCTTGGGATCGAGAGCATGGTGGCCCGCTTCGCGCTTGGGTCCAGCCTGACCAGGATCATCGACTGGCTGTTGAATCGATCCGGGACGAACTTGGCGTCGTCGTCAGATCCCAGCAGCAGCACAGTGAAGGGCTGGGTCGGTCCCGGCAGGGCATCCGGTAGCGACCCCGAGCTCACGGCCGAGGTCGCCGCAACTTGAAAAATCGGGAAAAAGTACGCCGTCAGGCCGAGCAGGCCGGCGATGACAAAGCCTGCAACGAGGACAGAGGCGCGTGGTAGGTACAGCTTTCGTCCCTCCACCCAGCAAACGCCTGAGCGCCGCCAAGACCCCGCAGTGGGATTACGCCGCGATGATTCGGTGCTTGTTGCTGCTTCCGATCTTGAAAGTGCCGGCCGAGGTGGTCACTGTGAGGGCGACGGAGTACTCGCCATAGCTGACAGGACCACCCGCCTTCGATTGATTCGTGCAAGCGCTGGGGACGGTGAGCTCGATGGTCGCGCTGGACCCCGCGCCAACCCTGTTCGGCGTGAACGCGACTTTCTCCGCGTCGTACCGGTACCCGACCTGCTGCAGCCACCCGCCATGGACGGCCGAGAGCGTCATGACCGCGGACACCGCCTTGATCGTTACCGGGCTCGATCTGCCGTTGTGGCTGGCGACACTCGCGTGCAGCGCGTAGGCCGAGTTGTTGGAGCCGGACGCACACGCGTGGCTGGCATCGACTGTGGCATTGCTCAGGGTGAAGTCCCCGGAACCGGAGCCACAGCCCATCACGAGCAGAATCACCACCATCCCGCCAAGGGGCCTTCTCACGCTTTCACGAGCGGCGCCGGCCGCGCTCGGTGGCGGTCGCCACAGCCAGGAGGCCGGCGATCACGCCGCCCTCGAACAGGCCGTACAGGACCGAGCGAAAGATCGGCTGATTGAAGGGTCCGATGTTCAACAGGAACGTGAGCACCGCGAAGATCGGAAACGAGATGGCGAGCTGCACCCACGTCTCCAATGCCTCCCACCAGAGGACTATCGCCGGCGGCGGCGGCGGCTTGGAGGAGCCCGACGGCTGGTTCATCGCCGGTCGATGATATTCGGTGCTCTGGTCGACGATGACGGACCATTGGTCGATGAGGCGCGCGGCGATCTCCATCGTGCTCAGCGCCTTCCTTCTATATGCGGCGGCCTGTGACCCCCTGACGGGGACCGGCCCGGGCACTCCGCCCGACCCGACGACCTTTTTGCGCGCCGATCCGTCAGCGCGCACCGCGATCCTCACCCTCATCGCCGGCTACCCGGCCACCGACTATCAGTTCAACTACGACGGCTACGGCAGCGGCAGCCTCGTCATCACGATTCCGGTGGGCTGGGAGGTGACGGTGCAGTGTGAGAACCACAGCACGGTTCCGAACTCATGCGCGGTGGTCGCAGGCAAGGGCGACACCCAACCTCTCGAGCCTGGGTGGTCGACGCCCGAACCGGCCAAGGGCCTCGCTCCTGGCGGGTCTGCGGCGTTCGTCTTCACGCCGACGAAACCAGGAAGCTACCGGATCGCATCGCTTGTCGTGGGCAGCGAGGCGAGCGGGATGTGGGCGGACCTCGAGGTCAGCGACGGCGGCCAGGCCGGCATCAGGGCGGGCTAGCGAGAAGGACCGCCTGCGTCTGGGTGACCTGCGCCACGCGCCGTCCTTCCGGGTCGAGCAAGTCGGTCTGGACGACGATCGTTCTTCCTCCGACGTGAAGCGGCCGGGCGATCCCGTCGACGCGCCCGCCCCGAACCGCTCGAAAGAAATTGCTCTTGGACTCGATGGTGGCGGTGCCGGCTCCCTCGGGAAGGTTCATAACCGCGCACACGGCTCCAAGCGAGTCGGCCAGAGCCATGAGCGCGCCGCCGTGCAGGATGCCGCCGGTGGTGCAGAGATCTGGGCGCCAATCGAGTCCGCCGCGCACCTCGGTCGCGCTCGCAGCGATGACCTCGACGCCGAGCATCGACGCTAACGGCATCCGCGAGGTCCATGAGCTCGCGTCGTTCTCCATCCCAATCTCCCTTTTCTTTCGTTGGCGACTACCTTTGAGAATATGCGCGGCCGGCTGACCAATGTCGCGCTCCTGGGCCTGCTCGCCGTGGCCTTCGCCAGCGGTTGGGTCGCATTCGAGCTGAGCGGACAGCCTGCGCGGGCCGTCCTCCTCGTCCACGCTGCCGCCGGCGTGGCGATCGTCCTGCTCGTACCCTGGAAGTCGCTGGTCGCCCGCCGCGGGCTGCGCCGGCCGCGCACGATGCGCTGGGCATCGCTGGTCCTTGCAGCAGGCGTGGCCGTGTCGCTCGTGTTCGGCTTCCTGCACAGCTTCGGGCGGCCGGACGTCGGCTACTTGACGGCGATGGACTTTCATGTGGGCGCCGCCATCGGCGTGCTGCCTTTCGTCGTCTGGCATGTGCTGGCGAGGCCGGCCAGGCTGCGTCCGGCGGATCTGAGCCGCCGCAACTTCCTGAAGGGCGCCGCTCTCCTGGGCGCATCGGCGCTCGGGGTGGCTGCGGTGCCGGCCGCGCGTCGCGCCCCGACGGGTTCATTCGAGGCCGCCAACGCCATCCCGACGCAGTGGATGTTCGACAGCACACCGGAAGTCGACATTCAAACTTTCCAGTTGATGGTGGCGGGAACCGCGTGGCGTTACGACGACCTCCTGGCGTTCAGCGACAGCGTGACGGCGGTCCTCGATTGCACCGGAGGCTGGTACTCCGAGCAGGCGTGGGAGGGGGTCTGGCTGCACAGGCTGCTCCCGCCCGGCGCCTCCGCCTCCAGCCTCAACGTGCGCTCGATCACCGGCTACAGCCGCCGCTTCGACGTCGACGAGGCGCAACGGCTTCTGCTGGCGACTCGGTTGGACGGAAGTCCCCTGGACACGGGGCACGGCTACCCGGTGCGCCTGGTGGCTCCGGGCAAACGCGGCTTCACGTGGGTCAAGTGGGTCACATCGATCGAGGAGGAAGGCCTGCCATGGTGGTGGCAGCCGCCCTTCCCGCTACAGTGACTCGTCGAGAAATGCGCCATCTCCAGTCACAGCGATCCCTGCCGGCATTCGGCAAGGACCGGCCCGTCCTCAGCCTCCTTGCGAGGAAGCTCCGCCTCGAACCAAATCACAGGGTGGCCATCCTGAACGCGCCGGCGGGCTACCTCGACAGTCTCGCCCCAGGTCCGGCGGACCTGCGCACCGAGCTCGAGCCGGCCGATGCCCTCGATGCGGTGCAGCTCTTCGTCAACGGGGTCGAGGAGCTGCGAGACATGGGCCCTGCCGCCATTCGAGCGGTCAAGCAGGACGGCCTGCTGTGGATCACGTATCCGAAAGGCGGCAAGACGCGAGGCGTCACCGACCTGCCGGCGACACCGTGGTGGGTGAAGCGGGACGTCCTCGGAGAGATCACGTCCGAGACCGGCTACAAGCCCGTCGCGTTTGTGAAGATCGACGACGATTGGACGGCGCTGCGCTTCAAGCGCACCGAATAGAGTTACCTGCGATGTCGCTCGAGATCCCACCTCCAGGCACCCGCGGCGAAAAAATGCCGGGCGCCGCGGTCGCGATCATGGGGCTGATACCTCCCGTTTACCGTCTCCTGGGCGGCCGGGGCATGGGTCGCACCGTGGTCCTGACGACGGTCGGCGCGAAGAGCGGGAAGAAGCGCGACGTGCACCTGATGAGCTTTGCCGAAGGCGATGCATGGCTGGTGGTCGCCTCGAAGGGTGGCGACCCCAAGCATCCGGGCTGGTATCTCAACATGGCCCGTCACCCGGACCAGGTCTGGGTGCAGGCCGGCACCCGCCGCGTGCGCGTGAAGCCCGAGTTGGTGAAGGGGGCTGACCGCGCCAAGGCCTGGCAGCGCGTCGTGTCGGAGTTCTCCAACTACGCCAAGTACGAGAAGACGACAGACCGCGAGATTCCAGTCGTCCGGCTGACGCCAGTCCCTTAGTCGACCGGCTTCGCGCAACAGCGGTGCATAGTATTCGCCGTGCCGTCAGTTTTCGATGCGACGAAGGCAGCTCCACGGGGTGCCCTGGGGGGCAAGGTCGCGGTCGTGACAGGCGGCGGCAGTGGAATCGGCAAAGCGATTGCCAAGGCCCTTGCACGCCAGGGCGCCAACGTCGTCGTCGCGGACTTCGACGTACCTCGAATGGAGAAGACAGTGGAGGAGGTGCTGAAGCTCGGCACCTGCGACTCGGCAATCGCCATATCGACCGACATTCGCAGCGATTCCTCGGTGCGCTCGCTGGTGCGCGACTCGATCAAGGCGATGGGCCAGGTCGACATCCTCGTCAACGCGGCCGGCGTGCTGCTCCAGGGCAAGCTCGACAAGATCTCCACCCACGACTGGAACTGGATGCTGGAGACGAACCTCCTGGGCCCCGTGCGGACAGTGACCGGCTTCTTGCCGCACATGACCGAGCGCGGTTCGGGTCACATCGTCAACGCCGTCTCGTACGGCGGCCTGGTGCCCGGCGACCCGATGACCGTCCCTTATGACAGCGGCCATGCCGCCCTGGCGTCGTTCACCGAAGGCCTGGCGCGGCACCTGAACGGGACCGGGGTGTTCGTGTCCCTGTACTGCCCGGGCTCGAAGAGCCCCCGCATCGGCAAGAACACGAGGTCGCGCGGCGTCGGGCGCTGGCTCGGTGGCGCGGATCAGGGCGACGATAGCTCGCGGCTTCTCGACCCACTTGTCACGGGCCTGATCGAATCGATGCACCACCCACGATTCCTGATCGTGGGTGACCCTGCCGAGGCGGACGCGCTTCGCGCTCGCTGGGACAATGCCGGCCAGTTGGCTGCAGCGCCCCGGTGACCCCGCCGACAGACCTCCTTTCGAGCATCGGGATCTGCGTCAGCGCCGCGGCCCTGCTGGCGGTTGTCGGCTGGCGCCTCCGGCAGCCGCTCATCCTCGCGTATCTGCTGACCGGCGTTCTAATCGGCCCGCATGGGCTCCAATGGGTGCCCCACCTCGAGAGCATCAAGACCGTCGCCGAGATCGGGCTCATCCTCCTGCTCTTTGTCATCGGACTCGAGATCGACCTCAAGAAGCTGGCTTCCGCCGGGGCTCCCGTCTTGCTCACAGGAGCTCTGCAGGTCCCGATCTGCATCGCGCTCGGGCTGGGCTTCTTCTACGTCATCGGCACTCGGAACGGGCCGAACGACTACTCGCTGGTCTACCTCGCCGCGTGCATGAGCCTCTCCAGCACTCTCGTCGTGGTCAAGCTCCTCTACGACAAGTTCGAGCTAGATACGCTGCCCGGACGCATCACCCTCGGCGTCCTGGTGATCCAGGACCTGTGGGCCGTCGGCATGCTCGCTGTGCAGCCCAACCTGACCAACCCCGACCTGCTGCCCCTGGCGTTCTCGCTTTTGAAAGGGGCGCTGATGGTCGTCGGCAGCCTCTTCCTTTCCAAGAACGTGCTGCCTTTTCTCTTCCGTTCCGTCGCCAAAGCGCCCGAGCTGGTCCTCGTGAGCGGCCTGGCGTGGTGCTTCTTCCTGTCGGGTGTTGCGAGCTACATAGGGCTCTCCCCCGAGATGGGCGCTTTGATCGCCGGCGTCAGCCTGTCGACGTTCCCCTACAACCTGGATGTCATGGCCAAGGCGGTCAGCATCCGTGACTTCTTCGTGACGCTGTTCTTCGTCGCGCTCGGGATGCAGATCCCGATACCGACCTGGCAGGTCGTTGGCGTCGCGCTCGCCGCGTCGGTGTTCGTGATGGTCAGCCGCCTCGCGGTGGTGCCCATCCTGTACGCGTTGGGGCTGGGCCACCGCGCGAGCCTTCTGCCTGCAATCAACCTCGCGCAGGTGAGCGAGTTCTCGATCGTGATCGCGTCGCTCGGTTTCGCGCGCCAGCAGATCCCAGCCGATGTCGTCACCGTCGTGATCATCACGTTCGCGGTCACTGCGGTCCTCTCGACCTACATGATCAACGCGAGCCACCGAGTTCAGAAGGCGATGAGCGGCGTGTTGAAGCTGGTCGGGGTCAAGGACCTGGATGTCGCGCCGACCGGCGAAGAGGAGCGCGAGGAGCGGAAGGAGACCGTCGTCTTTCTCGGCTTCTTCCGTGACGCCAGCTCCGTCCTCCACGAGTTCGAGAACGACGGCCCCGATTCCGACGCCAAGGATTTCCTGCGCAAGATCCTGGTCATCGATTTCAACCCGACCGTGATGCGCGAGCTTCGCCGCCGCAAGATCAGCTGCATCTATGGCGACGTTGCGCACGCCGACACGCTCCGTCACGCGAGCATCGAGAACGCCGAGCTGGTGATCTCGAGCATCACCGACGACATCCTTCGCGGCACCAGCAACCTCAGGATGCTGAAGAACATCCGCGCGAGCAGCCCGAAAGCTCGCGTCGTCCTCACCACCGAGCACATCCCGCAAGCGCTCCATTTCTACGAAGCGGGGGCCGACTTCGTTTACATCCCGCGGCTCCAGTCGGCGCCGATGCTCGCGCGCACCCTCAAGCAGGGCCTCAGCGAAGGCTTCGAGGCCCTTCGCGAGGCGGAGATCGAGCACTTGAGGAACCGGCACGAGGTCCTGGCTTAGCCGGGCGCCGGCGTTCAGCGGCGAATGGCAATGACCCGGATCCTCGCGATCGCCGACGAGGTCGACGAAGGTCTGTACACCGAGAAGCTGATCGAGCTGCGACCGGACCTGGTGCTGTCGTGTGGTGACCTGCCCTTCGACTACCTCGAGTACGTCGTCAGCCGCCTCGACGTTCCTCTTGTCTACGTGCCGGGCAACCACGATCCCGAGGTGAGGTCACCCGACCCGACCTGGATGCCTCTTCGCGCCGACGCTCCGATACCCGGGCCACAGGGCTGTGAGAACGCGGACGGCCGCGTCGTGTCCGCGGCCGGCGTCCGCATCGCGGGAATGGGCGGCTCGATGCGATACAGGCCCGGCCCGAATCAGTACACCGACGCCGAGATGCGCTGGCGCGCGCTGAGCATCGAGGTCCGAGTCAAGCTCAATCCTGCCCGAAGGGCGCGGACGCTGGACGTGCTGCTCACGCATGCTCCTCCGCTGGGCTGGGGGCAGCGCGACGACGTTGCGCACCGCGGGTTCGCCGCCTTCCAGCGCCTCGCGCGGGTGCTGGCGCCAAAGGTGCTCATCCACGGCCACGTGCACCCCTACGGCCACGGCGAGCCGGAGCGCCCATTGGCCGGCACGCGGGTCGTCAACGCAGTGCCCTCGCGACTTATCGAGATATGAACAGTCAGAGGGCGAGCGTGACGCCGGCTCCTTCTGCTTTTGCCCTGTCGTAGACCAGTCGCGCGGCGGCGGCATCCTCGACGGCGTGACCCATCGACTTGTAGACGGTGATGTCCCGCTCTGAGGTGCGGCCCGGCCTGGTCCCGGCCAGCACCTCGCCGACCTCGGTGATCGTGTTCGGGTCGAGCCCCTGCAGCTCATGAGAGCCCGCCGGGGGCGCGTTCAAGGCCGCTCCGCGCCATTCGACGAACACCTTGCCGGTCGCGACCGTCTCCGGATCCAGCTCCGGCCCGAAAGTTCCGCCGACTGAGCTGACGTGGACCCCTGGCTCCAGCCATTCGCGCCGGATGATCGGCTCGCGCGCGTCGGTGCAGCAGGCGACCACGTCCGCGCCGCGTACGGCGGCCTCGAACGAAGCCTCCACCCGCGCCATCGGATGGCGGGCGGCCAGGGCCGATGCCTTGACGCTGTCGCGTGAAGCGATCCTGATCTCCTTGAACTCCCGTACCCGCGGAAAGGTCTCGAGGTGCGAGCCGCCCTGCACCCCCGCGCCCAGGATCGCGAGCACGCTCGCATCCTCCCGCGCCAGGGCACGCGCGGCGACGGCGGCGGTGCCGCCGGTGCGGATGGCGGTTATGTAAGTGCCATCCATCACGGCGATCGGCGCTCCATCGTCTTCATTGAAGAGCGCGATCAGCGCCTGGTGGCTGGGCAGCCCGCGCGCGTCGTTCCCGGGATAGACCGACACGAGCTTGACCTCCAGCGCGACCCCGGGCACGTAGCCCGCCATCGTGCCCATCAGCCCGAGGTCTGGGACGCGGGCCGCCGTCCTGGGCGGCACCGAGGTGATGCCTGAGGAGAGCACCACCAGGGCGTGCGCAAGTGCCTCGAGCATCGCATCGATGTCGAGGAGGCGCTCGACATCCGCGCGCGAGAGGTAGAGAAGCTCGCCCATCGCCCGGCATGATAACCGGGCATTGATGGACTTCCTGCGCAACGGCAAGCTGCTCACCCTGATGCTCGGCCACCTGACAGTGGACAGCTATGTGGGAGTCATCCCTGTCCTGTACCCGCTCCTGATCGGGCGATTCCACCTCAGCCTGGCGACGGTCGGACTCGTGAGCCTCGGCTACGCCGGCACGGCCGCGATATCCCAGCCGCTGTTCGGTGTGATAGCGGATCGTTTTGGAACCCGGCTGACCGGCGTCGCGCTCGCCTGGACCGCGCTCACCTTCGCGCTCATCGGCTTCGTTCCGACGTTCCCTCTCCTGGTGGTGGTCGCCTGCCTGTCCGGCCTCGGCTCCGGCGCGTTTCACCCGTTCGGGGCCCTGGACGTACGCGCGCTCCTGCCGGCCTGGCGGCGCAGCTTCGGGATGTCCGTGTATGTGACCGCCGGAACTGTCGGCGTTGCCATCGGTCCACTGGTCGGGATCGCGCTGTTTGCAACGTTGGGCATACACGGCACCGGCGTTCTCGTCGTTCCCGGCGTTGCCGCGGGCGCGTACCTCCTGTGGCGGATGCGCGCGGCCGTCGCTCCCGCGACGCGGGCTCGGGTGGTGGGGGCGGCCAGAGAGGCGGCCCCGGTATTCGCCCTGGCGATGGTGATCGGCGTGATGATGTCGCGCAGCTGGACCGTCTACGTCTTTCAGTCCTTCACGCCGACCTGGTACGCGCAGCTCGGCTACGGACCGGGCTTCTACGGCCCGCTCGTCACCACGCTGGTGCTGGCGAGCGCGGTCGGCACCGTCGGGTGCGGATCGCTTGCCGATCGCTACGGACGCCGCACCGTGATCCTCGTGACTCTGGTCCTGAGCGTGCCGGCAATCCTCCTGTTCACGATGTTCCCCGGTCCCTGGGCTTTCGCGAGCGCGATCCTCATCGGCTTCCTGGCCGCTTCAACCGCGCCGCTCATGCTGCTCATGGCGCAGCAGCTCATGGCCTCGCGCGCCGGTCTCGCTTCGGGCCTGGTGATGGGGCTTGGCTTCGTCACCGGTGCGGTTGGGGTCCCGATCAACGGAGCGATAGCGGACGCGATCGGCTTGCAGAAGTCGCTGATGACGCACGTCATCCTCGTTCTCGTGACGATCGTCATCGCGTGGTTTCTACCGCGTGAGGACGAGATCGAACGCCATGCCGCCGTCGCGCAGGAAGCTCAGCCCGCGGTGACTCCATGACAATGGGAATCGTGCTGACGACAGGCGAGCAGATGGAGATAGTGGTCCACGACGACGCGGTCGCGATGGCCAAGCTCCTCAAGCTGCCGGTCGAGAAAAGGCTCGGTGCGCTGGCGGCGATGCGCGGCGTTTCCGAATTCGACGAGGCCGCCATGAAGCACCTCCGGCAGATCCACGAGCGCGGCGATGGCTTCCGGGTTGGAGTCGACGATCCACGGTATGCCGGCGCGCTGGCCCGGCTCGTCGAGGCGGATGCTTGGGGCCAGGTCAAGCGTGAGCTCGCGCGTGCGTGGGAGTACCAGCGTGCGGTCCTCCCCGGAATCCACCATGCCGAAACGGTGGATGTCGTGCTCACCCTCGGCAACCCTGACGACACCATCTTCATGGAGCGCACGCTTGGGTACTACGGCATGGGCGCCATCCCCGGCAGCATCTGGATGGTCGCGTGGCCGACCGACTACAACGTGTCGAGGATCGGCGCATGCGGCGTGCACGAGCTCGCGCACAACCTGCGCACCCCCAACGTGGAGGGCCACTTCGACCTGGCGGAATGGGTGATCCAGGAGGGCCTGGCAGAAGTCTTCACCGTCGAGGTGTGCGGCGCCGATTCCACAGGCAGGTGGTACTCCTCGGTGAAGGACAAAGTGCTTGAAGCGACGTGGCAGAAGGTCACCGCCGCCTTCGGCACGGGACATTCGTTTCCCGATTGGACGCCGTACGTGCTCGGCGACGAGGTGGCGGGGCGCATGGGCCTCCGACCGGCCGGGGTGCCGCATATGGGCGGCTATGCGGTTGGCAGGGCGATCGTCGAACGCTACCTGGCCGCCACCGGGCTGAAAGCCGCCCAGGCGATCGTCCGTCCGAAATCCGAGATCCTCAAGGCGGCCGGGATCACGCTGAAAGACAAGAGCTGAGTGGGGCCGACGTGCTGGGAGTTCGCGGCAGGGTGAGCGGGCGACTGTCGGTCGGAAACGTCTATGAAGCGGCCGGAGGAGACAGGACTTTCAGGCTGCTTGTCGAACGGTTCTATGCCAGGGTCGCCGGCGACCCTCTGCTCCGGCCGCTGTACCCGGATGAGGATCTGGCCAGCGCCACCGAGCGGCTGACGCTTTTCTTGATCCAGTACTGGGGCGGGCCCTCGACGTACAACGAGCGACGCGGCCATCCCCGGCTGAGGCTGCGCCACCAGCCGTTCGCGATCGGTCAAGCGGAGCGTGACGCATGGTTCGGACATATGACATGGGCCGTCGATTCGCTGGATCTTGCGCCGGCGGTACGCAAAGCGTTGCTCGACTACTTCGAGACCGCGTCGACCGCGATGATCAACCAGCCGGGTCAGCGCTGACGGGCGCGGCCGCGCCAGCGGTCGCCGGGGTGGCAGCCGCCGGCGGTTCCGCGCTCCCCGCCGGTGCTGCCTGGCTTCCATCGGCCGCGGCGGTGGGCGCCGGCTGAACCAGGTCCTGCGCGACGGCGGGGTCTGCGTCGAGCTCGAGGGCGAGGCCGTGTCCGCTGGCTTTGGCCCGGCGCAGCGCCGCGCGGAGGCGTGGAATCTCCGCCCTCAGCGGTTGCTCCACCCAGTCGAATGCGATGACGCGCTCGTTGACCTCCCAGAAAAGGCCGTTCTTCATCGATTCCATGCGATCCAGCGCGGCGTCGACGAAGTCGGGGGGAGCTGCGGCGATGCCCTCGACCAGGATGTGAGCGACGTCCTTCTGATCGGCGGCCATGGCCCAGAACGTGAGCTTCGCGACCCCTTTGAACAGGCCGTTGAGGCCGATGGGCCGCGCGTTCGGAATCCGGTCGAGGAGATTTCGGACCATCAAGAGGGCGAGCCGGTGCGTGACCTCGGGGTCGCGCGCCCGGGCTTCGATCGCAAGATCCGTCACGTCCTCAGCGGCGGCGCCGTAGATCGCCGGCATGCCCGCCTCGTCGAAGTGCCGGCCGTAGCGGAGCAGGTGGGCCGCGGCCTCGACAGCGAGGTCCGGCCGCCACTCGAGGGCGCCGATGGCAAGGCGCCTGTACTCATTCATGATCGCCGAGGCGAAGGTCGGCGCCGACTGGTTGATCGCCGCCCTCAGGTAGGTGTTGAAGAATCGAACGCAGAGCTCCGCCACCTCGGAGTCGCCGGCCTGGATCGCGGCCAATCCCACCTTTCGAGTGGCGACGGCGATCGCGTGCACAGCCTCTTTGCGGTGCACCGGCGTGAGGCCGATCATGTCGACGAAGCTGGACATGATCGAGTAGGTGAACCAGGTCCCTGCTCGATTCACCTCGGCGAGGATCTGGTCTGACGCGCCAGGCATCTCGGCGTGGCCGACCTTGAACCAGTCCTTCTTGATGTCCTTCCTGACCGGAAGATAGTCGTCCGCGATCAGCTGTCCGAGCACGTCGATGCTGAGGACGCAGATGGGCATGTCACCAAGCTGGATGGATCCGAACGCGATGTCGGTCACCTGTGCGATGCATGTCATGAGCGCGTTGCGCCGGCGCCTCGCGTGGCGGCTGTTCACTGCGCCTCGCAGCTCGCGCCGAGCCCGCCGGATGATCCCGCTCACCAGCGTTTCAGCACGCATGACCTCGAAGATGTAGCCGACGTAAGGCAGCAGGATCGCGAAGTTGACCAGGGCCAGGATCACGGCGGCGGCGACGCTCCACGTCGGTACGTAGTTGACCTTGACCTCGGCCCGGACCAGGAACGTATAGAGGATCGATGCGAGCGCGAAGCTGAGCACCAGGGCGTTGAGCGGGTTTCGCGTGAAGATCCCCATGATCCGGGGCGAGTACCGCGACGAGGTCGTCTGAATCCCGAAAACCACTGAAACGATGACGATGCTGAGGGTCACGCCCTCGGCTCCGCCAGCCAGCCCAAGCGTGCCGGCGGCGGCCGCAGGGTCAGGCGTGAAGAAATCTCTGATCGAGGTGTAGTGGATCGCGTCCAGGAAGCCGAAGAGGATGACCAGCATCACCGAGACGGTGACCAGGGCCAGTCCGGACAGCCCGGCGCCGAAGAAGCCTCGAGCTCCGCTTTCGTTCGCCTGCCGCGCGGCCGGTTGCCCCGCCTCGTCAGCCATCGATTGATCCCAAGAACACGGCCACGGCGATCCTAAGCGATTGGCACCGCATAGTTAGAGGTTGCTGTGATTCGCGCGATCATCTTCGACTTCGACGGGCTCATCCTCGACACCGAGGAGCCGATCTATCGATCCTGGCTCGAGGTCTACGAGGCGCATGGTGAGGACCTCCCCTTCGAGCGGTGGGTGAAGATCGTCGGCTCCACCACGGAGGTCTTCCATCCTCAGCACCACCTCGAGGAACGCTTGGGCCGGCCCCTGTCGCAGGAGGTGATCGAGCGGCGCATCGGGCGCCGGACCGAGCTCATCCTGGCTCAACAG
This sequence comes from Chloroflexota bacterium, assembly GCA_005880945.1. Classification (GTDB taxonomy): domain Bacteria; phylum Chloroflexota; class Dormibacteria; order Dormibacterales; family Dormibacteraceae; genus Palsa-872. Next base: position 67,633 of record VBIU01000086.1, read on the forward strand.
CTGCTGCCGGGCATCGTCCAGCACATCGATGCGGCCAGGTCCATGGGCCTCAAGCTCGGCGTCGCGTCGAGCTCCACGCGCGACTGGGTCAGCGGCCACCTCGACCGGCTGGGGATCCTGGGCCGGTTCGATTGCGTGCGCTGCCGTGACGACGTGACCAGCGCGAAACCTGCACCTGACCTTTACATCGCGGTGCTCGAGTGCCTGGGCGTGAGCGCTTCCGAGGCGGTGGCCATCGAAGATTCGCCCAACGGAGTGATCGCCGCCAAGCAAGCAGGCATCCGTTGCGTCGCGATCCCGAACAACATCACAGCAAGCCTGGACCTCAGCCACGCCGACCTGGTGCTGCGCTCGCTGTCGGAGCTCACGCTGCCCGAGCTCCTCCAACGCTTGCAGCCCAGCAACTAACCTATCCGAGTGCGAATCGGGATCCTCACCGGCGGAGGCGACGCACCCGGTCTCAACGCCGCCATCCGCGGCGTGGCCAGGAGGGCGTTCCAGCTCGGGCACCGCGTCAGCGGCGTCCAGAATGGATGGGCGGGTTGCCTCGAGGACGGGATGATCGACGAGCTCTCCCCGGAGGGCGTCCGAGGAATCCTTCCGCTCGGCGGCACCATCCTTGGCACCTCACGCACCAACCCGCTAAAGGTGAAAGACGGCGTCGCGACCGTCATCCGCGTGCTGCGCCGCAACGGCATCGACGGCATAGTGCCCATCGGCGGCGACGACACCCTCAGCGTCGCGGCGGCCATGCACGAGGCGGGCTTTCCGACGGTGGGGGTGCCCAAGACCATCGACAACGACCTGTCGCTCACCGAGTTCTGCATCGGGTTCGACACCGCGGTGGGCGTGGTGACCGAAGCGCTAGACCGGCTGCATACCACAGCGTCCGCGCACCACCGCGTGATGGTGGTCGAGGTCATGGGTCGCGACACGGGATGGGTGGCGCTGGTCGGCGGGCTGGCGGGCGGCGCCGACCTCATCGTGATCCCCGAGTTCGAGCTCACGCTCAGGGAGGTGGTCGGCCACCTCTACCGGCGGCGAGGCGACGGCAAGCTCTTCAGCATCATCGTCATCGCCGAAGGCGCACACATACCGGAGCTCGAAGAAGAGGCCGGCGCCGGCCAGGAGAAGGACGCATTCGGCCACGTGCAGCTCGCCAAGCGCGGCATCGGCGACGCCCTGGCGCGCCGGGTGGAACGCGAGACTGGTTTCGAGACGCGGGTGACTGTGCTCGGTCACCTTCAGCGAGGCGGCTCGCCCACGCCGACCGACCGCATCTGGGCGACGCGTCTGGGCGTGCGAGCGGCGGAGCTCATCGCCGAAGGCCAGAGTGGGGTGATTCCGATACGGCGCAACGGAGAGGTCGACATCGTTCCGCTCGCGGACGTGGTCAAGGAGACGCGACGCGTGCCCAAGGAGCTCTACGACCTGAGCAAGGTCTTCGAATGACGGCCTCGCCCACAAGGAAGAAGCGAATGCTCGACCTTGCGGGCGGCGGGGACGATGGGTCGACGGGCCTGCTTGGCGGCGGCCGCGCGCGCAAGGACGATCCGCGGATCGAGGCGTACGGAACCGTCGACGAGGCTTCCAGCGCCATCGGCCTCGCGAAGTCGCTGTCCTCGCACGCGCGCGTGCGCGCGATCTGTGAAGAGCTGCAGCAGGGGCTCTACGCACTCGGCGCGGAGCTCGCCACCAGCCCGTCCTCGAAAGCCTCCTTCGCCACCACGAAGGCGGCTGCCGTCGAGCGGTTGGAGGAGGTGATGGCCGAACTCGAGAGCTCGGTCGCCATGCCGGCCGGCTTCATTCTCCCCGGCTCGACCCCCGCCTCGGGAGCCATGGACCTGGCCAGGGCGATCACGCGCCGGGCTGAGCGCCGATGCCTTGCCCTCGAACGCGCGGGGGGCTACGACAACCCACAGGTCCGCCGCTGGCTCAACCGCCTCAGCCTCCTGCTGTTCGTGCTCGCCCGATACGAGGAGCAGCAATCGGGCAAGGCGCCAAAAGCCGCGAAGCGCCGCACGGGATAA
>VBIU01000147.1 GCA_005880945.1 Chloroflexota bacterium
GAGCGTTAGTTTAGGATGCGATGACGCACCCCTCCCCTGATCGGCTGTTCCTGGACTTCCAGAGTGCGGTCGCCGGCCGCTACTCGCTCGAGCGCGAGCTGGGCCGTGGTGGCATGGGCGTCGTCTATCTGGCGCGGGAAGTCCGGTTGGATCGGCCCGTCGCGATCAAACTGCTGCCGCCGTCGAAGGCAACCGATCCCAAACTGCGCGAGCGGTTTCTGCGCGAGGCGCGCACCGCCGCGAAGCTCTCCCACCCCAACGTGATTCCAATTCACGCGGTCGAAGAGATCGGCGAATTCGTGTTCTTCGCGATGGCCTACATCGAAGGCGAGACGCTGACGGAACGCGTCAGGAGCCGCGGACCTCTCGCGCCCTCTGAGGCATCACGCGTGCTGCGGGACGTCGCCTGGGCGCTCGCCTACGCCCATGGACAGGGCGTCATCCATCGCGACGTGAAGCCCGACAACATCTTGCTCGAGAACAACGGCCGCGTGCTGGTGGCCGACTTTGGAATTGCGAGCGTGGTCGCCGGCGCGGGTGGGCTCACGAGCGAAGAAGTGGTCGGGACGCCCGAGTTCATGAGTCCCGAGCAGGCGCTGGGCGAGGTGGTCGACGCGCGCAGCGACTTGTACTCGCTCGGCCTCGTAGGCTTTTTCGCGCTGTCAGGGACACTGCCGTTCGAGGGCGAAAAGGCGACGGAGGTGTTGGCGAAACAGGTGACGGAGCCCGCACCGCCGCTCGCGTCTGTTGCTCCCGGTGTGCCGCGCCGGATCGCGCAGGCGATCGACCGCTGTCTGTCGAAGGATCGTGACGACCGGCCTGAGGGGACTTCGGTTCTCGCCGATCAACTCAGTCGGGCACTGGAGCAGCGCCGCGAGCTGCCGCTCGCGCTACGCGTGTTCGTGAAGCGCGGTGCTCGATTCGACGATGCCGGAGCGTTGCTCTACCCGTTCGTCCTGCTCGGGGCGGTCGTGGCGGCCTCGCCCATCACTTCGGTCGCCCTCGGGTACGGTTTATTCGCTGCGGGCATCACGCTGGTGCCTGCCGCTGTCCTGATACAGCGCGCGCGGCGTTTGTTGAAGGCAGGGTTCGACCACGGCGACCTCGAGGTTGCATTCAAAGCCGAGCTGGATCGCGATCGCGAGGAACGCGCCGGTGGTCGACGGCTCGGGCCGTCGTGGCTCGAAAGAATCTTCAAGTCAATCGGGCTCGGCGGCTTCATCTCGGGCGGCCTGCACCTGACGGTTGTCCCGCTGCTTGTGGGCGTGTTCGTCCCGGGGGCTGCGTTGATCGGCTTCAGTGTCGGCATGTGGGGGATGACGGGGGCCTTGATCCTGTTGCAGCGGCGGCGCGACGTCGACACCGAGTTTTGGGGAAACGTGTGGGCGGGTCGCATTGGTCGCTGGCTCTTCAAACTGGCCCGAGCCGTAACGCCGTCGCGCGCGTTACCGGCGTCGCTGACCCATCGGCCCACCGAGCTCGCGCTGGGCATGGCTGCCGAGCAGCTGTACGAGTCGCTGCCCAAAGAGACGCGCAACCAGCTCCGCGATCTGCCTGACGTGGTACATCGACTCGAGCAGGATGCGCAGAAGATGCGGGCGCGGCTCGAGGAACTGCAGGAGGCGTTGGCGGACGCCGACCAGCGCGTCAGTCCCGATCCGGCGATCGCGGCGCGGCACGACCGAATCGTCGCCGATCTCACCGCCGAGCGTGATCTCGTACAACAACGGCTCAAAGACGCGGTCGCAGCACTCGAAACGATCCGCCTGAATCTGCTGCGACTGCATGCCGGCACGGGAACGGTCCAGAGTCTGACGACGGATCTCGGGCTCGCGCGCGAGATCGCGGGCGAGATCGGGAGACACGTCGAGGGACTGCGTGAGGCTGAAGAAGCGCTCTAGTCGCGCACCCGCTGCAACCGCTCGACCGCCTGCTGCAGCATGTCGTCCGTCTTACAAAACGCGAACCGCACGTACTTCCGGCCGAGCTCGGGCCGCGAGTAGAAGCTCGAGCCTGGCACGGGCGCGATGCCGTGCTCGGCCGTGAGCCACTCGGCGAACCGGTCGTCAGGAAGATCCGAGATGGACGAGAAGTCGGCCATGACGTAGTAGGCGCCCTGGGGGGGCCGGCAGCTGAATCCCGCTTTCACCAAGCCCGCGCACAAGATGTCGCGCCGCCGGCGGTAATCGCGCGCCAAGCCGTCGTAGTAATCATCGCCCAGCGTCTCCATGGCCACGGCCACGGCTTCCTGGAGCGGAGCGGGCGCGCCGACCGTGAGGAAGTCGTGCACCTTGCGGATCGCATCGGTCACGTCGGGCGGTGCGACGATTGTACCGATGCGCCACCCGGTGATGCTGAACGTCTTGGACGCGCCGCTGATCGTGATCGTGCGATCCGCCATGCCGGGCAGTGTGGCGATGGGGATGTGCTCGCCCTCGTAGTAGATGTGCTCGTAGATCTCGTCGGTGACCGCGAAGGCGTCATGCCGCTGGCACAGGTCCGCGATGGCCTCGAGCTCGGCGCGTGACAGAACCCGGCCCGTGGGATTATTCGGGGTGCAGACGATGATGGCACGCGTCTTCGCGCTGAAGACTTTGCCGAGCCGATCCAGGTCGATCGGCCCCTCGGCGGGCATCGGGACGAAGACCGGCTTGGCATCGCAGAGGATCGCGTCCGGCCCGTAGTTCTCGTAAAACGGCTCGAACACGACGACTTCGTCGCCCGGGTTCACGATCCCAAGTAGCGATGAGGCCATTGCTTCGGTCGCCCCGCAGGTCACTGTGACCTGCGTCATTGGATCGATGGCCATGCGATACCAATCTTGGTACTTCGCGGCCAACGCGTTCCGGAGGCGGGCAGCACCCCAAGTGATGGCGTATTGGTTGACGTCATCGCGGATCGCGCGGGCCGCCGCGTCTTTTAAGACGTCGGGGCAGGGGAAGTTCGGGAAGCCTTGAGCCAGGTTGATGGCCCCGTGCTCATTCGCGAGCCGGGTCATCCCACGAATAACCGATTCCGTGAAGCCGTGCGTGCGACGTGCGGTACGCATGACCGCCAAAGATATCGTCTTGACCGGCAGTGTGGACGGAGGTCAATTCGCTGGCTCTAATGTCCCGCCGTGACCCCTTGCTCGCCGGGTGCGCCCGCGCGGTCCCGGCGCTGATCCTGCTGCTCACCCTCGCCACCTGCCGCGACGCATTCGAGCCTCACGCCTTGGCCCGAATCGCCGTCGCGCCGGTACTGCCGTCCAGGGCGGCCCTTGCCGCTTTCGGTCTGACCATCGATCACGTCCGGTTCGTGGTCGTGCGGCCTGTGTCCGATACGCTTGCCGATACGACGGTCGCCTTGCCGCCCGGCGCCACGGAGCTCGCGCTCGAGCTCCGGGTGCCGCTCGTCGCCTCTCCTGAGACGCTGAATGTCTCGGTCGTTGCGCTGAGCGGTACGATACCGCTGTTCACTGGGACGAGCCCGGTGCGCGTGCCCACTCCCCCGCCGCCGCCCGTGATTCCTGTGACGACCTACATCGGCCCTGCGGCAGACAGCGTGGTGATTCTGCCGCGTAGCCCCTTCATTCTTCTGAATGACTCGTTGCGGCTTGGAGCGCAGGCCTTCAACGGCGGCGTCCCCGTGTCGCAGTTCTTCGTGTCGTGGAGCACGAGCGACCCAACGGCCGCACCCATCAACTTCTTCGGGATGTTGCGGGCGCCCGCCGCCCGCGGTGCCGTGTGGGTGCGGGTGCGCACGCCCTCGGGCGCCACCGATTCCGTGACGGCGACCTTCACGCCCCCCGCCACGCAGCTGCTCGCCTTCGCGGGAGGCGGTCAGATCGACACAGTTGGCCAACTGCTTGGGTTGCCGCTCGAGGTCCTAGCCCGCGCCGCCGACGGCTTGGGTGTGGGTGGGGTTTCGGTGCACTTCCGGGCGCTCACCGGGAGTGGCAGCGTGACAGACTCCGTCGTCGTGACCGATGGCGCCGGGCACGCGCGCACGACCGTGACCTTGGGTGGGCTGCCCGGCGGCCAGACGTTCGAGGCGGCCGCCGCGGGACTCAGCGGCAGCCCCGTGAGTTTTGGCGTCGTCGCGCTCGCCGGACCACCCGCGCAGCTTCTCGCCGTCGCGGGCGTCGGGCAGCTCGCGACCGTGGCGACTGCGCTGCTCACACGTCCTGCGGTGCTGCTCAAGGACGCGGGTGGCAATCCCGTCGCCGGGGCGAGCGTGACGTTCACCGTGAGCGGCGGCGGCGGAAGTCTGACGGGCGGCACGCAGCTCACAAACGCCGCCGGCGTCGCCACTGTGGGCAGCTGGACACTCGGCACGATCGCGGGTCCGAACACCCTGACGGCGAGCGCACCGGGTGTGACACCCGTGGTGTTCACCGCGACCGGGTTGGCGGGTGCGGCAGCCAGCATCGTCAAGGTCGCGGGCGATCTCCAGTCGGCGATCGTGAACACGGTCGTGCCCATTGTCCCGCAAGTCAGGATCGTGGACCAGTTCGGCAATCATGTCTCCGGCACGACCCTGGGCGCGGCCGTGCCCTTGGGAGGCGGGAGCGTCGTGAACGCGACCCCCGTGTCGGACTCAGCGGGTATCGCGAGCGTCGGGGGCTGGCGGCTCGGCACGCTCGTCGGCGCGAACGCTGTCCAAGTGAGCGGGACCGGACTCACCGGCAGTCCGATCACGTTCAGCGCAACGGGTCTCGTTGACGTGCCGTCGCAGTTGGTGGCGTTCGCGGGCGACGGCCAGTCGGCGCTCGTCGGGAGTGCGGTGTCCATCAACCCCGCCGCGCGTGTGAGCGACCAGTATGGGAACGCGGTTGGCGGCATCCCGGTCACCTTCAGCATCAGCCTCGGAGGCGGCAGCCTCGCGACTCCCGCGACCGTCACGACTGACACCGCCGGGATCGCGCGGTCGCCCACCTGGACCCTGGGCCTCCTTGCCGGCTTGAACACGCTCAGCGCGACCGCGACCGGCCTTCCGACACTGACATTCAGCGCTCAAGGGATCGCGTCCACGGCAAGCAGCGTCGCACTTAATGGTGGTGACCTACAGACGGGCACCGTCGGAATTTCCCTGGCAACTCCGTATGCCGTGGTCGTGAAGGACGTCGCTGGCTTGCCGGTGGCGGGTGTCCCGGTGAGTTGGGCGGTCCCGCCAAATAGTGGGACGATCGCGCCCGCGCAGTCGACAACTAACATCAACGGCATCGCCACGGCGATCCGCACCTTGGGTACTGTCGCCGGCACGCAAACGGCGACGGCCTCGGTTGGCGGGCTGTCGGGCTCTCCGGTGGTCTTCAGCGCCAACGCGCTCGCGGGCGCGCCGACACGGTTCGTCAAGCAATCGCTCGATCCACAGACCGGAGCGGTGGCGACCGGCGTTGCGGCGCCCGTCGTCAAGGTCGTCGACCAGTACGGTAACGGCGTGGCCGGTGTGATCGTCGACTTTGCGCCAGGGGGCGGCGGCGTCGTCGGGGCGGCGAAGGACACGAGCGACGCTGCTGGGCTCGTTAGCGCCGGCAGCTGGACGCTTGGGTCTCTCGT
>VBIU01000008.1 GCA_005880945.1 Chloroflexota bacterium
AAAGAGGCGTGGGAGGCGCTCAGCGAGCTCGGGGCCGCGCTCGGCCTGGACCTTGAATACACCGGGATCTTTGCCATTCAGCGCGAGATGGCCGCAAAGCTCCCCGCGCTTGCGGCGCTGGCGCAGCCGCCCAGCCCTGAGCCGGAGCCCGTTCCGGTTCTCCTCGGACCGGCGCGCCCGTGAGCGACTTCTACAACAACGCGATCGGACACTGGGTGGTCGTCGCGATCGCCATGACGCTTCTGCTGTTCGTGGTCCTGACCGCGACCGCGTACACCGTTTGGTTCGAGCGCGTGGCGCTGGGACGGATCCAGAGGCGCCCCGGCCCTAATCGGGTGGGTCCCTTTGGGCTCCTGCAGCTCGCGGCAGACGGCGTGAAGCTGGCGTTCAAGGAGAGCTTCATCCCGGCCAAGACCGACAAGGTCATGTACGTCGTCGCGCCGACGATTGCCGTCGCGGCCGCCTTCCTGTCGTGGGCCGTGATCCCGATCGGCATCTGGTACAACGTCCAGTACTGGATCGCCGACCTCAACATCGGCGTCCTTCTGGTCTTCGCCTTCAGCTCGCTGAACGTCTACGCGATCATGCTCGGCGGCTACTCGTCCAACAACAAGTACTCGCTGCTGGGCGGCCTTCGGTCCGCGGCCCAGCTCATCAGCTACGAGATGGCCCTGGGCCTCTCATTGGTGCCGACCTTCATGATCGTGGGCTCGCTGCGCCTGCGCGACATCGTCGACTACACCGTGCACTGGGGGCCGTACACCGGGCCGCTCCCCCTGATCATCCTCACACCGATCGGCTTCGTCATCTATCTCATGGCGGCGGTCGCCGAGACCAACCGCGCTCCGTTCGACCTGCCTGAGGCGGAGCAGGAGCTCATCGGCGGCTTCCTCACCGAGTACTCCGGCCTGAAGTTCGTCATGTACTACCTGGCCGAGTACGTGAACATGATCACGGTCGCGGCGCTGGCGACGCTCCTCTTCTTCGGGGGCTGGTACCTGTGGATCGTCCCGCCGGTGCTCGCCTTTTTCCTGAAGGTCGTGTTCTTCCTCTTCCTTTACATTTGGCTCCGCGGCACCCTCCCGCGCCTTCGCTACGACATGCTCATGAGGCTCGGGTGGAAGGTGCTCTTGCCATTGGCGATCGCCAACATCATCGTCACCGGGGTCGTTCTGGTGGTGGTACAGGGGTAGCGATGACGGACGAAGACGAGAACGGGTCGGGCGATCCGACGCCGTTGAGGCGGCCGGGCGAGGGCGTTCCACCCAAGCCGGAAGGCCCCAAGACCAGCGTCGCCGCCGACGTGGCCGCTCTCGCGGGCGGGCTGAAGACAACGCTCCAGGAGTTCTTTCGGCCGGTGGTCACCACCGAGTATCCGGAGGAGAAGACCCCTCGCTCCGAGCGCTATCGCGGCCGCCACTACCTGCGGCGCTACGACAACGGGCTCGAGCGGTGCATTGGGTGCGAGCTGTGCGCGGCCGCCTGCCCGGTCGGGTGCATCCTCGTCATCGCCGCCGAGAACACCGAGGAGAACCGTGTCTCGCCGGGCGAGCGGTACGCCAAGACCTATGAGATCAACATGCTCCGCTGCATCTTCTGCGGTTACTGCGAGGAGGCGTGCCCGGTGCAGGCGATAGTGCTCGGCCCGGAGTACGAGCTGTCTGACACCAGCCGCGAGAAGTTCATCTACACCAAGGAGAAGCTGCTGGAGCCACTGCCGCCTGATGTGCAGGCGCGGTTGTCCCAAGCTCACGCCCCTCTCCCCAACCCTCCCCCCGAGGGGGGGAGGGCACCTAACCGATAGCGTGGCGATCGTCGTCTTTTTCGTCGCCGCCGCGATGGCTGTGGCGGGCGGCATTGCCGTGATCACCTTCCGGGAGCCCATCCGGTGCGTGCTCAGCCTCGTCGTGGTGATGATCGCGCTGTCGATCCTCTTCCTGCTGCTGAGCGCGCAGTTCGTCTTCGTCGTCCAGATCATCGTCTACGCCGGCGCCGTCATGGTTCTGTTCCTGTTCGTGATCGCGCTGCTTGGACCGGCGCGCGAGCTCGCACGGGGAAGGCTCCGGTTCCAGGGCTGGCTCTCGGCGCTCTTCGCGTTGGTGTTCCTCGGCTTGGCGTGGGCGATGCTGCAGGGCGTCCAGTACCGGCAGCCCGAGCAGGCCGACCTGAACGTCTTCGGCACTGTGCAGTCGATCGCCGTCGGCCTGTTCACTAGCTACCTCTACCCATTCGAGCTGACCTCGATCCTGTTGCTGGTCGCAGCGATCGGGGCGATTTACCTCAGCAGAAGAGAATCGGACGACCGTTGAGCACTCTCGACATCGGCGGCTCGCAGCTGGACTCGTCCTGGTTCCTGCTCCTCGGCGCGATCCTGTTCACGCTCGGGACCGTCGGCGTGCTGGTGCGCCGCAACCCTCTGGTCATCCTCATCTGCATCGAGCTGATGCTCAACGCGGTCAACCTCACGCTGATCACCTTCTCGCGCCAGCTGCAGAACCTCGAAGGCCAGCTCTTCGCGTTGATGGTGATGACTGTGGCCGCCGCGGAGGCGGTGGTGGGCCTGGCGATCCTGGTCGACATCTTCCGCGTGCGTGACGCCGAGGACATCGACGACCTCAGCGAGCTGAAAGGATGACCTCGAGCCAGGTCACGCTGATCCTTCTCTTGCTGCCGGCGGCAGGCGCGATCGTGCTCGCCGGCAGGGGCTGGCGAATGCCTCGGGTGGTGACTCGGATCATCGGCCCTGGCGTGGTATGGGCTTCGTTCGTTGCCACTTTGGTCCTGTTCGATAACAAGGTCACCGGCGACTTCACCTACTTCACGTGGATCAAGAGCGGCGACTTCGTCGTGCCGTTCAACCTGCTCGTCGACAACCTGTCGATCTTCATGTGTCTGGTCATCACCGGCGTGGGCGGCCTGATCCTCACGTATGCGGTTGGCTACATGGACAAAGAGGACGACCCGAGCTACGCCCGCTTCTTCACCTACATGGACGTCTTCATCTTCTCGATGCTGCTGCTTGTCCTGGCCGGGAACTTCGTGTTCCTCATCGTCGGGTGGGCGCTGGTCGGCCTCAGCTCCTACTTCCTGATCGGCTTCTGGTATCACCGGCGCTCAGCAGTCCTCGCGGCACGAAAGGCGTTCGTGATGAACGTGATCGGCGACGTGGGCATGATCCTGGCCGCATTCGTCCTATTTACGACTTATCACGCGCTCACCTACGACAAAGTCTTTCACGCCATACCGTGCACGTTCGGTCGATCGTGCCTTTCAGGGGACTCGCCTTCACTGGAGCTCGCCGCGTTCTTGCTCCTCGTCGGGGCCATAGCCAAGTCCGCCCAACTGCCGCTGCACACGTGGCTGCCAGACGCCATGGAAGGCCCGACTCCGGTCAGTGCCCTCATCCACGCTGCAACGATGGTCACCGCGGGCGTCTACCTGGTGGGCCGCATGCATCCCATCTACGACATCGCCGTCTACGCGCACGCCGCTGTCGCCATCGTCGGCGCCGCCACCGCGCTCTTTGCCGCTTCGATCGCCATCGTCCAGGTCGACATCAAGCGCGTCCTCGCCTACTCGACGATGAGCCAGATCGGCTACATGTTCCTGGCGGTCGGCATCGGCGCCTACTCCGCCGGGTTCTTCCACCTCATGTCCCACGCATTTTTCAAGGCCCTCCTGTTCATGGCCGCGGGCAACGTGATCCACGCGATGCATGACGAGCAGGACATGCGTAAGTACGGAGGTCTGCTGCGCCAGCTGCCGCGAACCTCATGGTCATTTCTCATAGGCGCCGTCTCTTTGGTCGGCATCATCCCGTTCGTCGGCTTCTTCTCGAAAGAGCAGATCCTCGGCGCCGCCTTCTCGAAGCCCGACGACACGCTCGCCCTGATCGTCTGGGGCATCGGCTTCGTGACCGCGCTCATCACCGGCTTCTACACGGGCCGCATGTGGTGGATGGCCTTCAGCGGCAAGCCCTCACCACTACGCCCAGTCGAGCACCCGCACGAGGCGCCGCCGGTGATGCTGATCCCCGTCTTCATCCTGGCCGCCCTGGCGACCGTCGGCGGCCTGATCCAGACACGCGCCTTGGGTTTCGGTCCTCAGGCGGTATCGGACTTCCTCGCCGGCGCTGTCGGTGTGCAGCCATGGGAGGGCAACATCGCCGACGTCATCGTCTCCCTCATCACGATGCTCCTGGCCGGCCTGCTGTTCCTCGCCGCCTACCGCCTCTACGTCACGAGGGCATGGAAGCCGTGGAGCGCGTCGGTGCCATGGCTGCAGAACCTGCTCGAGCGCAAGTACTACTTCGACGAGGTCTACAACGCGGCGTTCGTCCGCCCGATGGACGTCGCCGCCGAGCGCGGCCTCAGCGACGTCGAACAGCCTCTCATCGACGGAGTGGTGGTCGTCACCGGTGAGGCAGCGCAAGCAAGCGCCACCGGCCTGAGTCTCACGCAGAGCGGTTACTTCCGAAACTACGTGCTCGTCTTCCTCGCGGGCGCTTGCATCGCGGCCGTTCTGATCCTGGTGCGGGCAGCCTCATGACGCTCACCATCCTCTGGCTGCTCCCCTTGATCGGCGGCATCCTCGTCGCCTTCATGCCCCCGCGCTGGAGCAAGTTGATGAGCGCGGTGACGGCGATCTTCACGCTCGGGGTCGCCATCGCGATGGCGTTCCTCTTCGATCCGTCAGGCCACCGCTACCAGTTCTCCGAGGAGCTGCCGTGGGTCCCGCAGCTCGCGATCTTCTATCGCCTCGGCGTGGACGGAATCAGCGTCTGGTTGGTCGTCCTCAACGCCTTCCTGACAGTGATCGCGGTGCTCGCGACCCCGCTGTCGATGAAGCACGCGAACCGGTTCCTGGGCTTGATCCTCGCGATGGAGGCCGGTCTCGCCGGCGTCTTCATGGCCGTCGACCTCGTCCTCTTCTACGTGTTCTGGGAGGCGATGCTCATCCCGGCCTACTTCCTGCTGTGGCTGTTCGGCGAGGGCGAGCGGCCGGGTCGGGCGGCGGTCAAGTTCGTCCTCTACACGCTGGCGGGCTCGCTGCTGATGCTGGTCGGCGTCATCGGCGAGTACGTGGCGACGGGCCAGCGGACATTCGACCTGGCGACGCTGGCGACGCTTGCGCCTTCCCCATCGATCCAGTTCGGCCTCTTCTTCGTGTTCGCGCTGGCGTTCGCGATCAAGACCCCGCTGTTCCCGTTCCACAGCTGGCTGCCTGACGCCTATCTGGCCGCACCCACCCCGATGCTGATCACGTTCGCGGGCGTCATGGGCAAGGCCGGCGCATACGGCTTCTTGCGCATCGCGATCCCGCTGTTCCCCAACCCGGTGCTGTGGTGGGACTGGCGCTGGGTGATCCCGGTGCTCGCGGTCGCAGCGATCATCTGGGGAGCGCTGATGGCGATCGCCCAGCGCGACATGAAGCTGCTGGTCGCCTACTCGAGCGTCAGTCACATGGGCTTCATCGTCCTGGGCATCTTCGCGTTCAACGTGCAGGGCCAGCAGGGCGCGGTCCTCCAGATGGTGAACCACGGGATCATCGTTCCCGCCCTCTTCCTGCTCGTCGCCTGGATCGCAGATCGCGCCGGCACGCGTGACCGCTCGGTTCTCGCGGGCCTCGCAGGGCGCATGCCGGTGATGGCCGGCGTGTTCATAGTCGTGGTCCTGGCCGCGCTCGGGCTGCCCGGCCTCAACAGCTTCGTCGGCGAGTTCATGACGCTGCTCGGCGCGTGGGAGCGCGCACCCGTGCTCGCGGTGTTCGGCGCGGTCGGGCTGGTGCTGGCGCCCGTGTACATGCTCCGTCTCTTCCAGGGCTCGATGCATGGTGAGCCCGCTGACAAGCGGCCGATGTCGGACATCCACACAGGCCAGCTCGTCCTGCTGAGTCCTCTGATCCTGCTCATGTTCGTCATCGGGCTGTACCCCAACCTCCTCACGCAGCTGATGTCCGCGCTCGGCCAGACCGGGTTGGCGCGATGATGCACGCGCTCGGCACGTCCAGCCTCGACTACACCTGGGGCCAGGCGCTCGCCGACCTCGGGCAGATCTCCCCCATCGCCACGTTGACCGGCTTCATGATGCTGGCGATCGTCGCCGACCTCGTTCTCCCCAAATCCCGGCGGGGCGGGGTGGTCGCGATGTTCGCGACAGTCGGCTTTTCTTACTCGCTCGGCACCGCGGCCTACCGCTGGCTCTACGCCGAGGGCGGACCCGCCTACAACGGCTTCGCCACCGGTGACAGGTTCGCGCTCTTCTTCGAGATGCTCTTCGCGATCCTCGGCATCCTCACCGTCGCCGTCTCGCATTCGTACCTGCGCCGCCGGGGGATGCGCGAGGGCGAGTTCCACATCCTCATCATCGCCGCCGTGATCGGGATGATGGTCGTCGCCTCGGCCACCTCGCTGGTCACTGTTTTCCTCGGCCTCGAGCTGCTGTCGATCGCCCTGTACATCGTGTGCGGCTACTCGCGCGTGGAGACGCGCTCGCAGGAAGCGGCCGCCAAGTATCTTCTCGTCGGCGGTTTCGCGAGCGCTTTCGTGCTGTACGGCATGGCCCTGGTATACGGGGCATCGGGCACGACCCTGATCCCCGAGATCGCCAACCGGCTGCAGGAGTCTGCTTCGGGCAATCCGATGATCCTGCTGGGCATCGTCCTGATGGGAGTCGGTTTCGCATTCAAGGTTTCGGCCGCGCCGTTCCACATGTGGACCCCTGACGTCTACCAGGGCTCGCCGATCGCGGTCACCGCGTTCATGTCGGTCGGCACCAAGGCGGCCGCGTTCGCGATGATCGTGCGCGTCTTCGCCGGCGGATTGCCGCACCTCGCGCCCGAGTGGCAGGCCCTGCTCGCCTTCGTGGCGGCGACCAGCATGATCGTCGGCAACCTGATGGCGATCGCGCAGTCGAGCCTGAAGCGCCTTCTGGCCTACTCGGGCATCGCGCAGGCGGGCTACGTGCTCGTCGGAGTCGTCGCCGGAGGTCAGAACGGCCTGTCCGCTGTGCTTTTCTACCTGTTCGCCTATATGTTCATGAACTTCGGCGCGTTCGCTGTCGTGGCTCTGCTGGCGGGGCCTGATGGCGATCGCGACCGGCTGACCGACCTGGACGGCCTGTACAGGCGCAGCCCTCTCATGGCGATTCTCATGACCGTCTTCATGCTGTCGCTGGCTGGATTCCCGCCGTTCGTCGGCTTCTTCGGAAAGCTGTTCCTCTTCACTGCCGGAGTCAGTGCCGGCTACACCTGGCTTGTCGTGCTCGCGGTCGTGATGAGCGTCGTGTCCGTCTATTACTACGTCCGCGTGCTGATCCCTGTCTGGTCCGTTTCAACGAGGGCTGACCGGCTCGAAACCTCGATCAGCAGCACGATGGCGATCGCGCTGAGCGGCGCCCTCTCCCTGGTGCTCGGGCTCTACCCCACCACCCTGCTGATCGCCGGACAGCTGGGAGTTCCGATCCCGGTCTTCGGACCCTGACGGGCTAGCGCCGCAGCGACGCGAGCGCCTGGATCAGCCTGCGCTCGCGAGTCTCCGGGCGCCTGGCCTCTTCGAGCGAGCGGGCCATCTCCTTCTTGTTGGTGTAGGACAGCGCCTCCCAGGCAGCAGACGCACTCTTGTCGTGGGCGAGGGCCATGGCGAGGTCGGTGGGCATCGCGACGGTGCGCGGCGCTGCGTCGAGCTCGATCTCGATGGAGATGGTGTCGCCCTGGCCGACGCCCGCAGCCTCCTGGATGGACTTCAGAACACCCAGGCAGTAGGTCCCGTCCCCCATCGGCATAAGGGAGCCGCGGTACGGCGTGCCGGCGATGACGGCCTGCACCTTGGGCATGCCCTTGAGGCCGAGCCTCGCGGCGACCGCCTCGGGTATCGGCACCAGCGTGCCGCCGCCACCTCGCGGAGTCGGAGTGAGCACGCCCTTGAACTTGATCACCGAGCCGGATTCTATGGCCCGGGTGAGCCCTTCGGAAACGGCCTGGGGTATGGCCCTGGCTCGAAAGCGACAAAGGCCGCCGGTAGCGCGAAACCGAAGATCGCGTTGTAGCTCTCGCCCTGGGCCAGCGCGGTTGCATTGAGGGCCGCGGGCTCCAGGGCTTTGTCGTCCCAGCGCCCTGTGTCGAGACGGGCGATCATCGCCTGCACGGCGGCGAGCGTCTCGGCCGGCGTGAAGGCGCAGTGGCCGGCGCGGTGCACGAAGGTCTGGCGCAGGGAATCCTGCTTGCCGGCGCCCCTGACGACATCCGCATAGGCACTCTCGTTTTGCGGGATCACCAGGCCATCGCCCGTTGTGTGCATCGTGAGCACTGGCAGGCTCAACCGTCCGTCGAACGACAAGTTGCGGTCGAGGTAGGCCACTGCCGCGGCGTCGGCCTTGATTCGCCGGCCCGCCTCCAGCGTGCGCAGGTCGGCCTCGAGGTTGAGGCCGGCTCCGCGATAGAGCGCACTGACCTCGACGGCGTCCGGCGAGATCGCAAGCTGATGGTGGTAATTGACCCCGGTGTTCCATGACGGGTTGCCTCCCGCGCGTTTCTCGAGCTCTGCCCGGTACTTGAACTCGAAGGCGAAATCGACTCGCGACTCCCATGATTCCTGGGCCGCCACCTGGGCCTTGAAGTCAGCCGGCCCCGGTTGCGGTTTGGTGGGGTCGAACCAACCGGGAAGATCCGCCAGCGCGGCGACCAGGGCCAAACGTGCGTCTCCTGCGGGCGTCCCCCTGGCGCGGTTGAAGGCGTCCTGCGCGACCTGCAGGTTGGCCACCGGGTCGGTGATGGCCGTGAGCTTCAGCGCCGAGCCGGGCGCGAGCAAAGTACGAAACGCGTAGGCGCTGTCGAGCCCGGTGTTCCAGCTCGCGACGCCGCCGGACAGGACGCCGCACATCGGGATCGCGCCGGCGAAGCGGTCGGGGTACAGCTGGACCAGTCCGGCCGTGATGATCCCGCCCAGCGAGTGGCCCCACGCGATCACCCTGGCGGGCTTCGCGATTCGCGAATCGAAGAGGTCGAGGAGCGCGACCTGGTCCTTCAACGCGTCCTCGAGCGCCCAACCCGTGGAGCTGTAGGAGGAGCCGGCGATCGCGTAGTGGTGTGCGACCAGCCACGTGGTGGCCTCCGAACCGGGCGCGGCCACCGCCGGGTTGGCGCTCCCCGGCGCCACATAGCCGTGGCTGTACAGGAAGAGAGTGCCGTTCCATCCGACAGGGACTTCGATGCTGTAGGCGGCTTTTCCGATGGTCCCACTGAGAACCGAAGGCTGTGATTGCGCTGGCTTCGGCGCCGAGGCGCTTCCGGGCGAGCACGCGGCGAACGTCAGCGCGGCCACGACGATAGATGCGCACCCCGCGCGCCGGGCCACCATGGATGAACTCAGATGTTCGAGCGGGACTGTCCGCCATCCACTGGAATGCACGCGCCGTTGACGAGGCCCGCCTGCTGCGAGCAAACGAACGTAACCACGGCCGCCACCTCCTCTACGGTGCCGAAGCGGCCGAGCGGCATCTCGCGCAGGACGAGCTCAGCGATCGCATGAGGGTCGGCTTGCTGGCGGCGGTGCCATCCGCCACCTTCCCAGAGGATGGAGCCCGGCGCGATGCTGTTGACGGTCACCCCCTTCGCGGCAACTTCCCGCGCCATCGCGGTGACAAAGCTGATCTCAGCCGCCTTGGCGGCGTTGTAGGCGGGGGCGCCGCCAGACTCGCGGCCCCAGATGGATGAGATGACGATGACGCGGCCCCATCCCCGCAGCAGCATCCCCGGGATCACCAGCTGGGTCATCCGGACGCTGACGCCGGCGTTGCCCGCAAAAGCGGCTTCGAACTCGGCGAGCCCGGTGTCGCTCCAAGAGCTCCCGGCGCGAACGCCGAGGTTGTTGACGAGGATGTCGATCGGACCGAGCGACTGCTCGGTCTCGCTGACGGCGCGACGGCAGCCGTCCTCGGTGAGCAGGTCAGCGACGATGCCCAGGCCGCCCAGAGCGGCGGCAGTACGTTTGACGTCCACCTCGGTGCGCGCGGCTACGGCCACGCGGACGCCCTCGGCTGAAAGTGCGTTGGCGATTCCGAGTCCGATCCCACGAGTGCCGGCGGTGACGAGTGCGACCTTGCCGGAAATTCCGAGGTCCACGTTTCGAATCGTAGACTCAGTTGCATCTCCACCCCGCCGGGCCTCGCAGGCCAGCTCAACCTCGACGGACCACCGGCGCTCCCGCGTCCCTCCGCCACCGTCCTCCTGGTGCACGGGAAGCAGCCTTGGGAGCTGCTTCTGATGCGGCGGCCGGGCGGCGCCGACTTCGCGCCGGACGCATATGTCTTTCCAGGTGGCGCCGTCCATGCTGATGACTCCGAGTGGGCCGACCCGATCGCCGCCACGGCGGTCCGGGAGCTGTTCGAGGAGGTCGGCATCCTCCTCGCCCGCCGGAAGGGACGGTTCGCGCGCGCCGCCGATTGCGAGCGGATACGCGCGCTCCTGGCGAAAGGCCAGACGTTTGGCGAGGCGCTCGGGACGCTCAGCCTCGAGCCTGCCAACGACCGGCTGGTCCCATTTGCCCGCTGGGTCACTCCGGCGCTGCTGCGGCGCCGCTTCGACGCCCGGTTTTTCCTGGCGCGGCTGCCGGCGGGTCAGGCGGTCCATCCCCAGGCGGGAGAGGTGGTGGATTGGATGTGGATCAATCCGGCGAAGGCCCTG
Organism: Chloroflexota bacterium; assembly: GCA_005880945.1. Lineage (GTDB taxonomy): Bacteria > Chloroflexota > Dormibacteria > Dormibacterales > Dormibacteraceae > Palsa-872. Next base: position 10,681 of record VBIU01000008.1, read on the forward strand.
ACCGACCCCGCGATAACCCTGGTCTACGCAACGAGGTCGGTGCTGGAGTCGGTAGCCGGCCACGCCGATGCGTCAGCCCTGTTTTCGCGGGCGCGGCGGGAGGGTGAAGGCCCGACCGTCGAGCCTCGGCTGGTGCAGACCGCCGAGGGCTGGGAGATAGTCCGCTAGGGGTGACTCCCTAGCGCCATTGATCGCGCCAGCGGTCGTAGTGGACGACCTCGACGCCGCCCTGGCGTAGGACGTCGAGCCCGGCCGGGTCTCGGTAGGCCTCCCTGTAATAGACGCGCGCGACGTTGCAGTTGATGATCGACTTGGCGCACATCACGCACGGCGAGGCGGTGACGAACATGACCTTTCCAGGGAGCTGGGCTCCGGCCTTGACCAGGCTGTTGAGCTCCCCGTGGATGCATCCGCACGCCCCCGCCTGGGTGGAATCGCAGCGGTTCGGCAGGCCGCGGGCATTGCCGTTGTAGCCGATCCCGAGCACCTGGGTCAAATCGCTGGAAGCGATCACGCTGCCGACCTGCAGTCGGGCGCAGGTCGAGCGCTTCGCCAGCTCCTCGGCCATCCGCATGTAGACCTCTTCCAGAGGTATGCGGTCGGGCGCGGGCTCGTCTTCGGGGAGGTGTATCGGGTGCGCCATCGAAGTCAGATTAACAGGCTTGTTTATACCCACTTCCCGGACTACAATGCCCAACATGTCGCTGCTCGAACTCTTGTTCGCCCTCCTACTTGTATGTGTGCTGCTCGCGGTCGGCGTCGTCGTCGCGCTCGTCTGGAGCCTCGTGCGGCGGGCGGACGGCCAGGTTCGGGACGTGGCCGAGCTGCGCTCGCGCCTCGAGTCGGGAGGGGTGACCCAGGAATCACAGGCGGCTGAGCTTCGCGAGCGGCTGACCCAGACTCAGTCGGTCGTCGAGGGGCTGCGCTCCGCGCTGACGGCGCGCCAACCAGTCGAGGAAGAGGCCCGCGCCAGCCTGCGGCGGCTCGAAAGCGTGATCGCGGGCAGCTCGACCCGAGGCGCGGCCGGCGAGAACATCCTCGAGGAAGCCCTGCGGCACCTGCCGCCCGAGATGCTCCAGCGGAACGTGTGGGTCGGCGGCAAGGTCGTGGAGCTCGCTTTGCGGCTGCCCGGCGGCAAGCTCCTGCCGATCGACTCCAAGTGGGTGTCGAGCGGCGCCCTGGAGCAGCTCGCCGAGCCCGGGCTCGACGCCCAGCGCCGGGCTCAGCTGACCGGCCAGGTCGAGCGCGAGGTGGAGCGGAGGGTCCGCGAGGTCAGCCAGTACATCGACCCGGCCACGACCTCGCCTTTTGTGCTGGCGGTCATCCCGGACGCCGCTTACGACGTGTGCCGCGGGGCGATCGTCGGCGCCCATCAACGGCACGTCATGGTCGTTGGCTACGCGATGGCCCTCCCCTACCTTCTCACTCTCTACCAGCTGCACCTCCAGTTCGCGCGCAGCGTCGACATGGAGAAGCTGCAGTCCGCCCTGATCGACGTCGAAAGGCACCTCGACACGCTGGAGGGGATCCTCGAAAACAAGCTCCAGAGGGCTGTGACCATGCTTCAAAACGCATACGGCGAGGGCAAGCAGGTCTCGGCCAAGATCCGCGCGTCGACGCAGAGCGTGCAGGTGGCCGACGGTGGCGCAGAGGAGCTTTCCACAGAGCCTCGCGGCCTGGCGCTCGTCGACACAGTTCAGTAAGCCGGTTTTGCCTGGTTTCCCCCAGCCAATGCCCAGCCTGTGCCCAACTCCTCAGCAGGGTTATCCACAGGTAATGCACCTACATGTGGGGCCTGAGAGCCTGCAGAGACCTAATATCTTGTGTTTGGGGCTTGACAAGGCCAAAAGCCTGCGCGTAACATTCGAAGCGTTACATCGAGGCCCTGGGGCATAACGTGGCGGGCATGCTCTGGGGCCTCTTGCATCCCCAAACGTACAAGTTCAACGACATAGAAAACGTCACACCAGACGACCCAGCAACCGATTTGAAAGCACCCGCAACGGGGATGAATTAAGGAGGCGTTCTCAAGAAAATGGCCAAAAATGTGACCGACCTCGCCGATGGAGCCCGACGGAACGGTAACCACAAGCCTGCCGCCTCTGGGCGTGCCCAGGGCGCACAATCAGCCAAGGTGGCTGGGCTCCGTTTCGAACGCTTCTTCACTCCTCCAGGCAGCCACGCCTTCGACCTGATCGAGTGGGAGCGGCGGACAGCCGGCATCACCGGCGAGAAGGGCCAGGTCATCTTCGAGCAGAAGGACGTCGAGGTCCCCCGCACCTGGTCCCAGCTGGCCATCAACGTGGTCGCGCAGAAGTACTTCCGCGGCAGCAACGGCACTCCCGAGCGCGAGACGAGTGTGCGGCAGATCATCGACAGGGTCGTCAACACGCTCGCGCAGTGGGGCCGCGAGGGCGGCTACTTCGCGACCGACGAGGACGCCGAGAACTGGGCCGAGGAGCTGCGGTTCCTCCTGGTCACGCAGCAGGCCTCCTTCAACAGCCCCGTCTGGTTCAACATCGGCGTGCCCGGCCGCGCCCAGCAGGGCTCGGCGTGCTTCATCAACTCGGTGCAGGACTCGATGGAGTCGATCCTGGACCTGGTCAAGACCGAAGGCATGCTGTTCAAGTTCGGCAGCGGGACCGGCACCAACCTCTCGGTGCTGCGGTCGTCGAGGGAGCAGCTCTCGGGCGGCGGCACCGCGTCGGGCCCGGTCTCCTTCATGAAGGGCTACGACTCGTTCGCGGGCTCGATCAAGTCGGGCGGCACGACAAGGCGCGCGGCCAAGATGGTCATCCTCAACGCCGATCACCCGGACATCCTCGACTTCATCCGCTGCAAGGCGGAGGAGGAGAAGAAGGCCTGGGCGCTGATCGAGGCCGGCTACAACGTTGGATTCAACGTGCCCGGCGGCGCTTACGACTCGGTCCAGTTCCAGAACGCGAACAACTCGGTCCGAGTCAGCGATGAGTTCATGAAAGCGGTTGAGTCCGACAAGGAGTGGGAGACCAAGGCGGTCGTTGGCGGCAGGACTGTCGACACGTATAAAGCGCGCACCCTGTGGCGCGAGATCGCCGACGCGACATGGATCTGCGGCGACCCCGGACTCCAATTTGACACCACCATCCAGGACTGGAATTGTGTTAGCAACACTGGTAGAATAAATGCTACTAACCCTTGCTCCGAATTCGTTTTTTTGGATGACACCGCCTGCAATTTATTGTCGCTCAACTTGATGAAGTTCCAGTCGGACGACGGGACGTTCAATGTCGATCGTTTCAAGCGCGCAGTCGACATCTGCTTTACGGGCCAGGAGATCCTGGTTTCCAACGCCTCCTACCCCACTCCCGCGATCGCCAAGAACTCCGAAGCGCTTCGCCCTCTGGGCCTCGGCTACGCCAACCTCGGCGCGCTGCTGATGTCGATGGGCTTGGCATACGACTCGGCCGAAGGCGCGCGCTTCGCTGGTGCGGTCACCGCGATCATGACCGGCGAGGCTTTCGCCCAATCGGCGCGCATGGCCCAGGTCAAGGGACCGTTCAGCGAATTCGCCAAGAACCGCGAGCCGATGCTCCGGGTGATGGAGAAGCACCGCCAGGCTGCACACCAGCTGAGCACTTCACCCGAATCGGCCGACGTCGTGGATGCTGCGCGCGACACATGGGACGATGCGGTCAAGCTCGGACGCGCACACGGCTACCGCAACGCACAGGCCACAGTCCTCGCGCCCACGGGATGTCTCGTCGGCGACTCCTTGGTACTCACCGATCGCGGCCTCGTCAGGCTGCAAGGGTTGGGTGATCCGGACGGCGACAAGTGGCAGGTTTTGAGCGCCCAAGTCTCCACAGATCAGGGACCCAAGACTGCCACCAAATTCTTCGTAAACGGCGCAGAACCTGTCGTCACTGTTGAAACCAGCCGTGGCTACCGGATTCAAGGCACCACAACGCATCGCATCAAGGTTGTTGACGGAGCGGGCCAGTGGACGTGGCGGCGCCTCAGCGACGTTCGCGCCGGCGACCGCGTCCCGATGATGCTCGGGGGCATGGTCGGCGACCCCACCGAGGTGCGGCTGCCCCCACTTCCCGACGCTTACTGGACGTCGGATCACCGCACTTTCGTACCGCGGCAGATGACATCCGACCTGGCTGAGTTCGTCGGCTACTTCATGGGCGACGGCTCGCTGCATGCAAGAGGCATTCGCTTCTCAGTCACGGCCACGGACCGCGACGTCGTCGAGCACCTGACCGGCTTGGGCGAGTCTCTCTTCGGCCTCAAGGCTGCCGTCACTGAAAAGAAGGGCTACACGGAGGTTGCCTTCAACTCGGTCCGGCTCGTGCTCTGGTGGGAGGCCTGTGGCTTCGCCAAGCGGGCGCCATCCGCTGAGCATCAGGGAAAGGGATACAAGGCTCACGTTCCCGACGCCGTGCTGCACACCAACGACCCGGCTGTATACGGCTCGTTTGTGCGCGGGCTGTTCGAGGCCGACGGTACTGTCTCGTCCGGCTACGTGTCATTCACGACTGTCACCGAGCAATTCAGCCGAGATGTGCAGGCGATCCTGCTTGCACTCGGTTTTGTAACGACGCGGAAGGTTGACCAGCCCACGATTGGAAGCTGGGGAGGGTCGCAGAAGTACGTTCTCCGCCTGCTGAACCAGTCAGTGTCAGGGCTCTTCGGACAAACTGTCGGCTTTGTTTCGAACCGCAAGCAGGCTTTGGTGGCTCCTGCCGACCACCCGCAGGCAGCGCGCTACGACAACATCCCGCTCTCGCAAGAGATGGTGGACCAGCTCGCGCCTGAGAACGACCGCCTGCGACAGGTCCTCATGATGTCGATCCGCCGTCACGGCGCAGTCTCGCGGCGCTCCGCAACCGCGCTGCTCGAGCGAACCGGCAGCGTTGAGCTGAAGCAGATGCTGAGCTTCTTCTACGACTCGGTCGAGAAGGCCGAGCTCGGAGATGAGCAGCTCACGTACGACATCTCAGTCCCAGAAAACGTCACGTATGTCGCCAACGGGTTCGTTAGCCACAACACCATCGGGCTGATGATGGATTGCGACACCACGGGGATCGAGCCCGACCTCGCCCTGGTCAAGTACAAGAAGCTCGTAGGCGGCGGCCTGCTGAAGATCGTCAACGGCACAGTGCCCGCTGCCCTGCGCAAGCTCGGCTATGACGAGCACCAGGTGAAGGAGATCGTCATCTTCATCGACGAGAACGACACCATCGAAGGTGCTCCGCACCTCGCCGAAGAGCACCTGAAGGTCTTCGATTGCGCCTTCAAGCCCGTCAACGGCACGCGGTCGATCGCTCCGATGGGACACGTGCGGATGATGGCCGGCGTCCAGCCGTTCATCTCGGGCTCGATGTCCAAGACCGTAAACCTCCCGACCGACGCCACCGTGGAAGACATCGAGCAGACCTACTTCGAGTCCTGGAAGCTTGGCCTCAAGTGCATCGCCATCTACCGCGATGGCTGCAAGCGCTCACAGCCCCTCTCCACCTCCCGCGACAAGGAGAAAGCGGCGCCGGCCGAGGTCGAGTACCGCGCGATGAGACGCAAGCTGCCCGACGAGCGCAAGGCGGTCACCCACAAGTTCGACATCCAGGGTCACGAGGGCTACCTCACCGTCGGCCTGTTCGAGGACGGGACTCCGGGCGAGCTGTTCGTGACGATGGCCAAGGAGGGCTCGACCATCTCCGGCCTGATGGACGCTTTCGCCACCCAGACCTCGTACGCCCTGCAGTTCGGCGTTCCTGTGAAGTTCATGGTCGACAAGTTCAGCCACATGCGATTCGAGCCCTCCGGGTTCACGAAGAACAAGGAGATCCCTATCGCGAAATCGATCGTCGACTACATCTTCAGATGGATGGCGAGCCACTTCCTCGGGGTCGAGGAGCAGGACGCGGTCGGCATCATCCGCAGGGACGCGCCTGCGGAATCGGCGCCGGCAGCTCCCTCCGCGTCCACGCCCGCGCCGGCCGCGCAGCCCCAGGGATCGTCAAGTGAGATCAAGGTGATCGCAGCACCAACCACGAACGGCGGCAACCCCGTCCAGAAGTTCGCGTTCGTCAACACCGACGCCCCGGCCTGCCCAGACTGCGGCGCGATCACGGTGCGCTCGGGCGCTTGCTACAAATGCCTGAACTGCGGAGCCACGACCGGCTGCAGCTAACCCGCTAGTTATCCAATCGAGGCGCGGACGGCCGCCAGTGATCTGCGCTGGCGGCCGTTCTCGTCAAAGTTCTCTGGCGACAGCCACGCTTTGAACGCCGTTCGCCTCACCGGCCACTCTCCGTCGGTCATCGAGAACCACGCGGTGTCCCGGTTGCGACCCTTGACGACCATGTGCTGGCGGAAAACACCTTCGTAGACGAAGCCGAACCGCTCAGCGGCCCGCCGCGACGGCTCGTTGAGCGAGTCGCATTTCCACTCGAGCCTGCGATACCCGAGGTCGTCGAACGCGTGGCCCGCGAGCAGAAAGATGGCCTCGGTCGCCTTGCGGGTGCGCTGGA
>VBIU01000135.1 GCA_005880945.1 Chloroflexota bacterium
GGCGACGGGCGCCTGGAGACCAGGCGCCGCGTCATGCCGCCAACGATCGGGAGCTCCCGCTCAGCTCCCGTAAGCGCGTCGCTTAATGCCGCTTGCGTTGAAAAGCCTAAGGACCATGAGAATGATCACGGCGCCGATGAATGCGATCAGCATCGCGCTGAGAATCGGGTGCCCGACGATCGTGATGCTCCAGTGGAAGACGCCGGCCAGAAAACCGCCTACCAGCGCACCCACAACGCCTGCAATAACGTCACCCACAAGTCCAAGGCCATGGCCCAGGGCCAAGTGGCTGGCGAAGAATCCGGCCACCAGGCCGACGAGGATCCAGAGCAGAATGGTGTCGAAATCGAGGTTGAGAACCATTTGTATCAGGCCTCCTTCGCCGCTATAACGCGGGCTGATGGCCCGTTACCCGGAGTTGTGTATAGAGATGTAAAGGTCGGGCGCCTCCGACGGAGCGGCGAGACCTGGTCTCCTGCGGCGAGGAACACAGCGAGGCGAACGCCGAGAACAACGCCTACCGGTCCAGGCCGCAGACCAGAATCGGAAAAATGGATCGTGATGCCCTCAAGCGAGAACTCCGTGAACCTTGAATCAAGAGCTCGAGGCGACGATCCTGCCACCCGGTTCGGTAGCACTCCGTAGCGATCCCGACTGCGCCGAGCGGATCCGCAACGTTGCTCGTTTAGGAAGACAGGCTCACGCAAAGGGACTCTTGCGCCGGCCCCCGAGGCGTGTTAGGGTTCGGTAAGCGCTTACCGGTAAGCGCTTACCGATGCCGGTGGACGGTTCGGGGGATGCCCAATCAGGTGTGAATGCCAGAACCTAAGAAAGCCAAGGGAGCCCTGACGATCTACGACGTCGCCACCCGCGCGGGCGTCTCTATCGCCTCCGTATCGCGAGTGCTCAACGGTCAGGGCACCCCACGCCCTGAGACACGTGAGCGGGTCCTGCGAGCCGTTCGCGAGCTGAGCTTCGTGCGTGACGGTTCGGCGCGAGCCTTGTCCAACGGACTCAAGGAGGTGGTCGGCGTCGTCTTCCGTCGCGGCGACGAAACGCTGTTCGAGGACGAGTACGAGAGCTTCCTTTACATCGATGTCATCAACCGCGGGATCGAAGGCGAGTCGCACCGTCGTGGCTTCGACGTGCTGATGAGCTCCGTCGCCTTCAACGACGAGAACGTGCTGCAGCGAGTTGCCGCCATGGCGGGCAAGACCGACGGTCTCATCCTCCACGACCGCATGCTCTCGGCGGTTGGGATTGCCCAGGTGGCGAGCATCGTGCCGGTCGTGACCCTGGCGGGAACGCCCACCCCGGAGTCCATGAACGTCCGGTGCGACAACGAGTCCGGAATGCGCGCTTTGGTTCGCCACCTGGTGATCGACCACCGCTATAAAAGTGTCGCGTACCTCTCCGGGCGCGGCGACAGCCCAGACAACCGCGCGCGCGCCCGCATCTTCGAGGCCGATGCAGCCGCCGCGGGGGCCAAAATCGAGATGGGGCCTTCGTGGGAAGGCAACTACAGCGCGGCGGGAGGGGCCAGCGTCATCGCATCGCTCCTGGACGCGGGAACGGCTCTGCCGCGGGCAATCGTATGCGCCAGCGACCAGACCGCCATCGGCGTGATGCACGCGCTTGCCCAGCGCGGAATAAGAGTGCCGCAGGACGTCGCCGTAACTGGCTTCGATGACGTTCCCGTGGCGCGCCACCTGCGCCCGCCGCTGACCACGGTCCGCCAGCCCATGCAGGAGCTCGGGGCCAAGGCGTTCGAGGTTCTCCATTCGCGGATCAGCGGAGTCGCGGGTGACCCCGACGTCGTGCTCCCAGTCCAGCTGGTGGTCCGTGAGAGCTGCGGCTGCGCGCAGCCTGCAAGGGACGGGGAGTAGCGATGCGCGCTGTTCTCCGCCGGCTCGGGGTTTACCTGCTGGCGGCGTGGGTGGCAATCACAGTCAGCTTCCTTCTGCCACGTGTAGTGCCCGGCAACCCGGTCGCCGGCGCCGTCGCGAGGGCTTCGCAGTCGGGCAACTGCAACGCGCAATGCATCATCGCGGTCGAAGAACAGCTCGGATTCAACGCCCACACGAGCCTGTGGGACCAGTACGTCCAGTACCTCGGCAATCTCGCCCACGGCAACCTCGGCCAGTCGTGGTCCGAGAACGCGCCCGTAAGCAGCCTGATCATCTCCTACCTGCCGTGGACGCTCGGCCTCCTCGTGGTCGCGACCACGATCAGCTTCTTCGCGGGCACCACCCTGGGCATCTGGATGGCCTGGCGCCGCGGCACGTGGTTCGAGTGGGTGCTGCCAACCGCCACATTCTTCCAGGCGCTTCCCTACTTCTTCCTTGCGCTGGTGCTCGTCCTGATCTTCGGCCAGACCGGGACGATGCTCAAGTGGTTCCCAAGTCTTTTCGGCTACGACATCTATGTAGTCACGCCAGGGTGGAACTGGCCGTACATCAACAGCGTCATCGGCCACGCGATCCTACCCGCGGCGACGGTGATCCTCGCCTCGATCGCCGGCTTCATCCTTTCGATGCGCAACCAGATGGTCACCACCATGGACGAGGACTTTGTCCTGGTGGCCGCGGCCAAAGGGCTGCCCACACGAACCGTCGTGTGGTATGCGGCGCGCAACGCGCTCTTGCCCGTCGTCTCCAACTTCACCATCGCCATCAGCCTGGTGGTCGCCGGCCAGATCCTCGTCGAAATTGTCTTCAACTATCCCGGGATCGGCTTCCACCTTTTTGACGCCCTGGCAAAGCTCGACTACTCGCTGGTGCAGGGGATCTTCGTTGTGATCACCCTGGTCGTGCTGGGCGCCAACCTGCTCGCGGACGTGGTGTACGTCCTGATCGATCCCCGGGCGAGGCAGGCGGCCTGACGATGACGATCGACAGCACGACCCTCACCCAGGCCCCGGTTGCCGGTCCCACTCCGGAGGCGTTGCTCCCGAAGGCTGGCGTCCTGCGGCTCCCTCGCTCCCCGAAGGTGATCGCCGGGCTCGTTCTCCTCGCTCCCTTCGCCGTGGTTGCCGTCATCGGTCAATGGATTTCGCCCTACTCCCCGAACGCGACCGATCCTCAGAACTGGGTGCAGCACGTTCTCGTCCCGGGCACCGGCCCGGGCACCGGCATTGCACCCAACTACTACCCGCTGCCGTTGGGGCCGTCCGCCGCCCACTGGCTGGGCACCACGGTGTTCGCCCAGGATGTGCTGTCGCAGGTCCTGGTTTCCACGCAGGCCACGATGTTCGTCGGCCTCCTGGCCGCCGCGATCGCCACGGTCCTCTCCATCCTGTTCGGAGTATCGGCGGGCTACTTCGGTGGCAACACCGACGAGGTCCTTTCGCTCATCTCCAACGTCTTCCTGGCGATCCCGGGCCTTCCTCTGCTGATCGTGCTCGCCGACTATGTGCCGACCGCGGGCTCGAGCATCCTGCTCGTCGCATTCATCATCGCGGTGACGGCCTGGGCATACAGCTCGCGTGTGCTGCGCGCCCAAACCCTCTCGTTGCGCAACCGCGACTTCGTCGAGGCCTCCAGGGTCACAGGCGAAGCACGCTTCCGGATCATCCTCGCCGAAATTCTCCCCAACCTCGTCCCGATAGTCGCCGCTTCTTTTCTGTTCACGACGCTCTACGCCATCTACGCGTATGTGGCGATCTCGTTCCTCGGACTTGGCGGTTCGCCCACGTCGTCGCCGGCCGGCCTGTGGAACTGGGGCGAGATGCTGCGCGAGGGGTTCGCCAACAACGCCATTCGCGGCGGCTGGTGGTGGTGGTGGGCGCCGCCGGGCCTGTGCGTCGCCCTGCTCGGTACCGGCCTCGCGCTGGTGAACTTCGGCATCGACGAATTCATCAACCCGCGACTCCGCGCCGCGGGTCTCACGCGCCGGGCCGCCAAGAAGGCCGGCATCCGCACCCGCGCCACGCTGGGCATGACTCCGGTTGTCGGCAACCGAGCCGCGGTGCCCGCACTGGCCGCTCGCTCGCAGAGCTCAGGTGAAGCCGTGTTGGAGATCCGCGGGCTCAGCGTCGATTACGGGTACGGCGACGAGGCCGTCCACGCGGTCGTGGATTGCGACTTAGTCCTGCGGCGCGGCAAAGTCCTCGGCCTCGCGGGCGAGAGCGGCAGTGGCAAGACCACGCTGGCCCTGGCTGCGATCCGCCTCCTTCGCTCTCCAGCCGTGATCACCGGCGGACAGGTGCTGTTCCACTCCAGGCCGGTTGGTGGAGACGGACCCAGTGGAACCATCGACATGCTGGCCTCAGACGAGGAGGAGCTGCGCTCGGTGCGCTGGTCCGAGATCTCCGTCGTCCTGCAGAGCTCGATGAACGCGCTCAATCCCGTCATCAGCATCGGCGCCCAGTTCGACGACCTGCTTCGCGTGCACCGCCCTCAGCTCTCGCGGCCGGCGCGGTTGGAGAGATCGGGAGAGCTGCTCGACATGGTTGGCATCAATGCCGACCGGCTGCGCAGCCATCCCCACGAGCTGTCCGGCGGCATGCGACAGCGGGCGATGATCGCGCTGGCGCTTGCGCTCGAGCCTCAAGTCATGATCCTCGACGAGCCGACCACCGCCCTCGATGTCGTCACCCAGCGGGAGATCCTCGAGGAGCTGATCGGCCTGCGCGACCGGCTCGGCTTTGCCGCTCTCTTCATCACGCACGACCTCTCCTTGCTGGTGGAGATCGCCGACGAGATTGCGGTCATGTACGCGGGCAGGGTGATGGAGCGCGCGCCCGCGGCCTCGCTCTTTAAGGCTCCACGACTGCCGTATACGCATGGCCTCATCCATTGCTTCCCGCCGATGCACGGCAAGCGCGAGCGCATGCAGGGCATCCCGGGATCTCCGCCCGACCTGAAGGATCTGCCCCAGGGCTGCGCATTCCATCCGCGGTGCGAGTGGGCGATGGACCAATGCCGGCACGACGTGCCGCAGCTGGAGCCGCTGAACGGTTCGGCCAGGGCGGTTGCCTGCTGGCTGCATACAGGCGCCGCGAAAGTGCCCGCAGAGCTGGCGCGGCCGGATCCAGGCGTCGCGGAGGCCCACGCGCGATGAGCACGGTTACCCCGGTGTTGGAAGGCCGCGACCTCACGAGGTACTTCTGGGTCAAGCAAGGCCGCGCGCCGCTGGCCCGGCGAGTGCCGGTGCGTGCCGTGGACCGCGTCTCGGTACGTCTCGACGCTGGAAAGGTCACCGCACTGGTGGGCGAGAGCGGGGCGGGTAA
>VBIU01000136.1 GCA_005880945.1 Chloroflexota bacterium
GAGTCCTGCGGATTGGCGCGGGCACACAGCGGAGCGGGGAAAGTTTGCGGCTCGACCAGCTCCAGGTGGCGGCCCGGATCGGGTGGACAAGGTCTCGTTTCGCGAATAGTTTCGCCCTTCCCCCATAGCCGTCGAGTTTCGGAGAGGTGTTGACGCGTTTTCTCGAACAGCTCAATGGCCCGTGGCACAAGCGGGCGATGCAAATCTTCATGGGCATCGTCCTCGCCCATTGGGCCGAGCATCTCGTGCAAGCCTATCAAGTGTACGGGCTCAAGTGGCCGATGCACGAGGCGCGCGGTGTCCTGGGCCAGGCGTTCCCGTGGCTCGTGCACTCGGAAGTGTTGCACTACGGCTACGCGCTGATCATGCTGGCGGGCATTTGGGCGTTTCTGCCGGGCTTCGTCGGACGCGCGCGACGCTGGTGGATTGCTGCTCTGGTCATCCAATTCTGGCATCACATCGAGCACGCCCTGCTGCAGGGGCAGGTCATCGCCGGCCATGCGCTGTTCGGCGCCGCGCAGCCCACGAGCATCATTCAACTGTTCATTCCGCGGCTCGAGCTGCATCTCGTCTACAACACGCTGGTCTTCGTGCCGATGATGATCGGCATGTACTACCATTTGTTCCCGAGTGCGCCAGAAGCTGCGCGCACGCGCTGTAGCTGCTCGCTGCGTCTTCACTCCGCAACCACCTGATGGCCCGTACCCTTGTCTCGTCCACTCCATCCCCCCCCCCAACCCCCAACCCCCAACCACGGTGATATGAAACGAGCACTGTTGGCATTGTTCATCTGCTTCCTGATCGCCGCCGCTCCAGGGCCGGCCGTCGCGCAACAACGCACGATTACCGGTAGAGTCACGAGCGAGCAGGGCGCCCCGCTGAACGGGGTCACGGTCTCCGTGAAGGGCACATCCACCGTCACCTCGAGCAATGCTCAGGGCGATTACACCATCGCTGCCGAGGCCGGCCAGATCCTGCAGTTCCGGCTCATCGGCACCGCGCTCGTGGAGCGCGCGGTTGGCACCGAGGACGTGATCAATGTGCAGCTCCGGCGCGTGGCGCTGGACCTCGACGCCGTGGTGGTCACGGCGCTCGGTGAAACCGCATCACAGCGCTCGCTGGGCACGGCGCAGCAGAGCGTGCGGGGGGCGGAAATTGCCGAGACGCAGCGCGAGAACTTCTTCAACGCGTTGTCGGGGCGCGTCGCCGGCGTCGATGTCACCAGCACGTCCGGGGTGCCGGGCGCTTCCTCATCCCTCGTCATCCGCGGCATCAGCTCGATCAGCAGCAGCAACCAGCCGTTGATCATCGTCGACGGCCTGCCGATCGACAACCGCACGGTCAATACGGGCGTGCTCGCGTCCGACAAGAGCTCTGTCACCGCGTTCAGCAATCGTGGCGTGGACTTCACCAACCGCGCCGCCGATCTGAATTCGCAGGACATCGAATCGCTCACCGTGCTGAAGGGCCCGGAGGCCGCCGCGCTGTACGGCATCGACGCGGCCAACGGCGCGATCGTCATCAAGACGAAGCGCGGCAGGCTGGGCGGTGGGATGCAGTACAGCAGCACCGTGCGGGTCGAAGCCACACGCGCCAACTATCAGCTGCAACGCGTCTACGGACCCTCAAGCCTCATCGACGGCACCCAGGCCTCGCTGCAATACTTCGGCGCCCCGTACCCGGCAGGAACGCAGTTCTACGACAACATCGATGGCTTTCTGAGAAAAGGATTCAGCCAGAATCACAATCTGTCCTTCAGTGGGGCGACCGCCGACAACACGATCAACTACCGGCTGAGCACGTCGCTCGACAAGCAGGAAGGCGTCGTGCACAGCTCCGACCTCAATCGCATCAACGTCACCGGATCGTCACAGGCCCGGATCAACTCATGGTTGAACACCGACCTGTCCATGATCTACACCTACGCGAACAACGACCAGGTCTACAAGGGCGACATCGGCCCGCTGATGGGGTTGATGCTGTGGCCGCAAACCGACGACGCAAAGAACTATCTGACGCCTGCGGGGACGCGGCGCCTGGTGACGGCGGTGGGGGCCGGCAACGAGCTCGACAACCCGTACTTCAGCGTGGCGAAGAATAAGATCAACGCGAAAACCAACCGCTTGATCGCCAACGTCGGGCTTATCGTGACCCCATTCTCGTGGGGCAACATCAAGACGAACCTGGGCACGGACAACTACACCACCCAAGATCTGCTGCTGCGCCATCCGGAGAGCATCACCGGCTATTCGCAAAAAGGAATACTCGATCTGGCGGACGTCATCTCCCGCAACCTGAGTGCCCTCACGCTCCTCAACGTCAATAACCACGCGCTCACCAACAGCTTCTCGCTCAGCGGCTTCGTCGGCCACCAGGTGAGTGACTTCAAATCGACATCGGATGCCCAGACCGGCATCAATTTTCTGGATCCGAACTTCGTGTCGATGAACAACACGGGCACGCGCTCGACACTGACGACGATCGAGCAGCGCCGGCTGGTCAGTTTGTTCGGGCAGGCCGTGCTCGATTACAAGGACTACTGGTACGTCACTGTCACGGGCCGGAATGACTGGACCTCCACGATCCCGCGCGGCCGGAACTCGTTCTTCTATCCGTCCGTCTCGACCAGCTTCGTTTTCTCTGACGCGTTTCCCGGGCTCCGGCGCTTCGTGACCGGAAAGATGCGGCTCGGTTATGCCGCGGTCGGCAAGGACGCGCGGCCGTACGCCTACCGGCCGTCGCTGCAGTACAAGACGACGGCGTACGGTGGCTACGGGTACGACTTCTGGGGTCCGAATCTCGCGCTGAAGCCCGAGTTCAAACGGTCGGTCGAAGGCGGCGTGGAGCTGTCGTTCCTGAATGGTCGCCTGGGACTCGACGCGACGGTATATCGGGCGACGACGAAGGACCAGATCGTCGAAAACCTCCGCGGCAGCTACGGCACCGGCTTCATTCTGTTCAACCTGAACGGCGCCGCGACGCGCAGCCGCGGTCTGGAGCTGACCGCCCGCGGCTCACCGATTCAGCGGCCGTCGTTCTCGTGGGACATGACGCTGAACTTCGCCGCCTCGGGCAGCATTGTGACCAAGCTGCCCAACGGCATCCCGGAATCCTACGTGTCCGACACGTGGCTCTACGGCAACGTGCGCAACGGCACGCAGGTCGGCCTGTCCACGATGTCGCTCACCGGGTTCTTCTACCTGCGCAACAATCAGGGGAAGTTGCTGATCGATCCGGCGACGGGGCTTCCCGTCCGCTCGAACGCCGTGTCGGCGAACTTCATCGACGCCGGCTACGATCGCCAGCCGGATTTCACGATGGGGGTCGGCAATACGTTCCGGTACAAACGCTTCTCGCTGGATTTCCTGCTCGATATTCGCAAGGGCGGCGACATCTTCAACGCTACCGAGCACTATCTCACGGCCCGAGGTCTCAGCATGGAGACCCTCGACCGCGACCAGCCGCGGATCATCGAGGGGGTGTTGCGCGACGGCAAGGAGAATAGCGCGAACCCGACGCCGAATAACATCGTGATCGTGCCGAGCGTCCAGACGGCCTACTACACGAACATGAGCGAAGAGCTGTTCATCGAGAAGGATATCAACTGGCTCAGGCTGCGCGACATCACGGTGCGCTACGAAATCCCGGGCAAGCTCCTCGGGGCCCACAGCGCCAGCGTGTACCTCACCGGCACCGACCTGTTCATCATCACCAACTACACCGGCCTCGACCCGATCGTGAATGGCAACACCGCCGCCGTGGGTGGCTCAGGAGCCGTGGGGATCGATTTCGGCAATTTCCCGATGCCGCGCGGCGTCAACTTCGGCCTCAGCGTGGGATTCTGACCATGAAACACATACACGCTGCGTTCTTGATCGGCGCCCTGGCCTGCACGGCCGGCTGCAACGACTTCCTCGACGTCAACACCAACCCGAACGGCCCGCAATCGGTCTCGGCGAACCTCTACCTGCCGCCGATGCTGCACTGGCTGGTGACGTCGCCGCAATTCGATGGTCGCTTCGTGGGCCATTACGCGCAGGAGTGGTACTCGACGTCCGCGAACTTCAGCCCCGGCCAAAGCTGGGGGAAGATGGGATACGACGCCGGCAGTGATAACGGCGCGCAGCAATGGCGGGACGTCTACTGGTCGCTCGGCCAGAACCTGATCGACATGAACGACAAAGCCACGGCCGAGCAGCGGTGGGATCTCTTGGGCGTCGGGCTGATCCTCAAGGCCTGGGGCTGGCAGGTCCTCACCGACCTGCACGGCGACATCATCGTGAAAGAGGCGATCGACCAGTCGCGGACCAAGTTCGACTACGATCCGCAGGATTACGCCTATGGGGAGGTCCAGCGCCTCCTCGACAGCGCGATCGTGCTGCTCAAGCGCACCGACGGCGCCGTCGATGCCGGGTATCTCGGCGTCGGGGATCACATTTATAACGGCGACCGGACGAAGTGGCTCAAGCTGGCGTACGGCATGCTCGCCCTGAACCTCAATCACTATTCCAACAAGACGAGCTACGACCCTGCCCGCGTCATCCGGCTCGTCGATTCCTCATTCGCGAGCAATGCGGACGACGCGCTGCTCGCGTATCCGTGCACGTCCACCGACTTCGCCGACTGCAATTTCTGGGGAGCCACGCGGAACAACATTACGCTGTATCGCCAGACGCAATTCGTCGTGAATTTGATGAACGGCACGCAGTTCGGCGGCACGGTGGACCCGCGGATGAGCCGGATGCTGGTGCTCGACTCGGCGAACACCACCTACCGCGGCGTAGACGTCAACGCAACTTCCGGGGCGCCGTTTGGCGCGCTCTCGTTACCACAGCGGCCGAGGAATTTCTGGGGCTACGTCGGCGGCACCGGTCTGGGCCTGCCGTCCCGGTACATCTTCGCCGACCGCTCGAAGATTCCCGTGATGACGTACGCGGAGCTGCAGTTCATCAAGGCGGAAGCGGCGCTGCGCATGGGGGATCAGGCGAAGGCCCGAACGGCGGATTCGCTCGCCATCGCCGCGCATTTCCAGTTCGTGAACGATCGCAGTGCCGAAGCCGGAAACCCCAATGCGATTACGACGGCGTCACGAGACTCCTTCCTGGCGTCCCCGAACATCGTCCCGGCGACGCTGACATTGTCACACATCATGTCGCAGAAGTACATCGCGCTGTGGGGCTGGGGGCACAACGAGCTCTGGATGGACATGCGCCGTTACCACTACACGGACATCGATCCCGTAAGCGGGACTCAGGTGTTCCGCGGATTTACGCCGCCCACCACGCTCTTTGGCGACAATGCCGGACTGCTCGTGCAGCGGATCCGGCCGCGGTTCAATTCGGAATACGTGTGGAACCGGGATGCCCTCAACACGATCGGCGGGCTGGCCAGCGATTACCACACGAAAACCCTGTGGATTACCCAACCATG
>VBIU01000137.1 GCA_005880945.1 Chloroflexota bacterium
GTGCTGGCCGCGCTGATGGGGCCGAGCGACTCGACCGGGTTCAGCTGGGGTCAGGCGTTTCAGAGTCCGGGGACGCAGAAGCTCGATCGCACGCTCGCCAATGTGCAGATCCTCGCCACGCCTCTGCGCTGGCTCGCGATCCAGGGGACGTTCGGAATCGATGACATCGGGCAACACGAGCGGAACCTCGTGTCCACGCTCCTGACCACCGGCGATCGTGTCGTGCGAGACCGGACGTTCGCACTGAAACTGACGGCGGCGAATCGGATCTCCAGCGGGATGCGGCTCACCTCGGCCATTGGAGTCGAGCGCCTGCAGAACCGTGAGAATGCGGCATTCTTTCAGGGGTCCGGTGGCGGGTATACGTCGCAACAGTCGCGGCTGCACCGGCGCTGGTTCAGCGTATACGGCGTCGAGCGGGTGGGCATTCGCGACCGGTTCTTCGTGACCGGCACGCTGCGCCATGACGATCTCCACGAGTATTCCCCAGGAGATCAGACGAACCCCAGTCTCGCCGTCGACTGGATCCTCAGAACCGAGCGGCCAGGCGCGCTCGGCAGGCTGGCGATTCGTGGCGCCTATGGAAAGGCGAGTCACGCCTTTCCGCAGAATCTCCAGGTCGTGTTTGTCGCGCCATTCCAGCCCACACCCGCGCCACTCAAGCCCGATCGCACGCGTGAGTGGCAGGTTGGCGCGGATGCCGCCGGACTGTCGGGTCGGTGGCACGCGAACGTGTCGTTCTACGATCTGCGGTCGCAGGCTCTTCAGTACTTCGGCGTCTCGCTCCCGAGCGGCGGCCCGTCATTCGTCTACGCCCCGGGCGCGGTCATCAGAAATCGCGGCGTGACCGCCGCACTGTCGGCAAACTTGATCGATCGGCCGGGCTGGGGATGGACGACGCAGCTCTCGCTGTGGGGAAACCGGAATCGTATCGTCCGGGGCAGTCCAACCACCATCGCGGTGAGCGGTATCCGCTATACCGGGCAGCGCGAGCTGGCCGGCTACCCCGCCGGCGGGTACTGGGCCTGGCCGATCGCGTTTGCTGACAGCAACAGCGACGGAATTATCGGGGCAAACGAGATCTCGTACGCGACGTCACAGGTCTGGGTGGGAACGCCTTATCCGACGCAAGGCGCGGTGTTGACTTCGTCGTGGCGGGTGGGACAGCGGTGGCATGTCTCGGCCACGCTCGACTATCGCGCGGGGCAGACCCTATTCAATCAGACCGCGCAACTGCGGTGCGGGTATGCCGTCTGCCGCGATCGCTACGATCCCACGACGCCGCTTTCGCGGCAGGCCAATGCCATCGCCGCGTACACCGACCCGCCAGCCTACTTCGAGAATGCCGACTACCTGAAGCTGCGCGAGCTCGCCATCGTATTCGACGTTCCCGAGCGTCTCGCGGCGCATTTCGGCGCGCGCGCGGCCAGCTTCATGTTCGGTGGCCGCGACCTGGCGACCTGGACCAGCTACTCCGGGGCCGATCCGGAAACGGGCAGCTTCGGCCGGAGCGCGGGGACGCCGATGATGGTCGGCGACTTCGCCACGGTCCCGCTCCCCCATTCCTGGACGGTGCGTGTAAGACTTTCCTACTGACCGCCTTCCTCTATTGACAGATCGCCGGCCCCGGCGAACCTTGGGGCGGTCCCCGCCGTCGAATCGTCACCTTTCGAACGGAGTTCGCATGAATCTGTTTCGCCGGAAAAGCGTCACCGACTTGCAGACGGAAGCGCTCAGCGATCACAGCCTCAAGCGAGCCCTGGGGGCGTTGAACCTCACGCTGCTGGGCATCGGCGCGATCATCGGAACCGGCATCTTTGTGCTCACCGGAACGGTCGCCGCGTTGAACTCCGGTCCGGCGGTGGTGCTGTCCTTCGCGCTTGCCGGCATAGCCTCCATCTTCGCCGCGCTCTGCTATTCGGAGTTCGCCTCGCTCGTGCCGATGGCCGGAAGTGCCTACACCTACGGCTACGCGACATTGGGAGAGTTTGTCGCGTGGGTCATCGGCTGGGATCTGGTACTCGAGTATGCACTCGGCGCCGTGACCGTCGCGATCGGGTGGTCGGGTTACGTGGTGTCGTTCCTGCACGACGTCGGGATCAACGTGCCGTGTGCATGGTCGGCGGCCCGCGGCACCCTCGCCGCCTGCGCGGACGGTACGCAAGTGACCGCCGTCTTCAATCTGCCTGCCGCCATCATCATCGCCATCGTGACCACGTTGCTCGTCATCGGGATCAAAGAGTCGGCGAACGTCAATAACGTCATCGTGTTCATCAAGGGAGCGGTGGTCATTCTCTTCATCATTGCAGCGGCGCACGCGATCAACACCGCGAACTGGCACCCGTTCATCCCGCCGTCGGAGGGCGGTAGCAAGTTCGGGTGGAACGGCGTCATGGCGGGCGCCGGAATCGTGTTCTTTGCCTACATCGGATTTGACGCCGTCAGCACGGCCGCCCAAGAAGCGAAGAATCCTCAGCACGACATGCCGATCGGCATCATCGGATCGCTGCTGATCTGCACGGTGCTGTACATCCTTGTGTCCGGAATCGCGACCGGCGTCGTGCCGTTCCGCGATCTCAACGTGCCGGATCCGATCGCCGTCGCTGCCGATCGCGCCGGTTTGGGCTGGATGGCAACGTTGATCAAGCTCGGAGCCATCGCGGGACTTTCGTCCGTGATTCTGGTCATGCTGCTCGGGCAGTCCCGCGTCTTCTACTCGATGTCGCGCGACGGCCTGCTGCCCCCGTTCATAAACAGGGTCCACCCGAGATTCCAGACGCCGTACATCACGTCGATCGTGACCGGCGTTGTGGTGGCGTTTTTCTCGGCGATTCTGCCGATCCGTGACGCCGCGAGCCTCGTGTCGATCGGGACGCTACTCGCCTTCGTAATCGTGTCGGTCGGGATTCTCGTCCTCCGGCAGCGCGAGCCTAACCTGCCGCGTGTGTTCCGAACGCCGGCGGTGTGGCTGGTCGCGCCGCTGGGAGCGTTGTCTGCGCTCTACCTGATGGTGAGCCTGAGCGGCCGCACGTGGGCACGGCTGGGCATCTGGTTCGTGATCGGTCTCTTCGTGTACTTCCTCTACGGTGTGCGCCACTCGCGGTTGGCGGCAGGGAGTACCGGCGGTCGCGCGCAGGCCCCGGGCGCCCCCACCCCTCCGGTCCCGCCACGTCGCCAGTAGCGCACTCGCGCCCTGCCGTAACCCGACCAAAAGAGTTAGATCAAAGGTCTGGCTACGGCAGGCCGCGAGGAGAAGGCGATTATCTTTTCAAGATGAATTCGAACGGCGTTCCCGTTCCGCCTGCCCGCGCGCAGGCGGCGCGCGACGTGGCGGCCGCGCTCACTAGCGCCCGACACGTCGTGCTGACGACGCACGTGAACGCCGACGGTGATGGAATCGGGAGCGAAATCGGGCTGTGGTACCTGCTGCGCGACCGCGGGATTTCGGTCAGTATCGCCAATCCCACCGCCATTCCCGATCGCTTTCAGTTCCTGATTCCCGCAGGAGCAGATGCGAGCGACCGCGCGGCGCGTGAGATCGAGCGCGCCGACGTCGTCGCATCCCTTGACATCGGCGACCTCAGCCGGCTGGGCAGTCTGGCCTCCGTCATCAGCAAGCGGCAGCCGCCGTTCGTGTGCATCGATCATCACGTCAGCCCGGTCAAGCTGCCGGCCGGGCCCTCCCTCATAGCACCCGACGCCACCGCCACGGCCGAGCTGGTGTTCGATCTCGCCTCGGTAGCGGAATGGCCGCTCACGCCCGAAGTCGCGCAAGCGCTGTACGTCGGATTGCTGACCGATACCGGTGGATTCCGGTTCTCGAATACCACCGCTCGCGCGCTGCGCGTCGCGGCCGCGCTGCTCGAGCGCGGCGTCGATCCCGAGGCGATCTATGCGTCGGTATACGCCAGCGCGCCGGAAGGGCGCGTGCGCCTGCTCGCCGAAGTGCTGCAGACGCTGGTCGTGGAGCCCGACGTCGGCTTGGCGTGGGTCAGCGTGCCCGCCGACGCGTTGCGCCGTCACGACGTGACGGCCGATGATCTCGATGGCATCGTGGAATTTCCCCGCTCGATCGCGGGCGTCCGGATGGCGTTACTGTTCCGGCATATCGGTAACGGCCGCATCAAGGTCTCGTTCCGCTCGATGGGCGCGGTGGACGTCGCGGCACTGGCACACCAGTTCGGCGGCGGTGGTCACCTCCGCGCGGCGGGTGCGTCGCTGCCGGGCACGATGGCTGATGTCGAAGAGCAGGTACTGAACGCGGCCCGCCGTTTTCTCACAAACGGGGGGGGCGCGGGGGGCGGGGGGGGCAGGGGGGGGAGCCAAACCTCGTGAGCACGACCGATCTCAAGGCCCAGGTCGAGCAGGCGCTAGCCGCAGTCACCAACCCGCGACACGGGCGTGACATCGTGTCCGCCGGAATGGTGCGCGATGTCACAATCGATCCCTCCGGGGCCGTTACGTTCACGTTCGTGCTCACCAGAGAGGATCCCGGCTCGTTAGCGCGGCAAGCGCGCAAAGCCGCCGCGGCCGTGCCGGGCGTGAGTGGCGTGCAGATGAACGTCGTAGACTCGGCCGGTGCTGGGGGACGCCAGGCCCCCGCAGACGGACCGTCCGCCCGCCCCGCCGCTCCGACGCCTCCCCCTCCGCCCACGCCCGACGAGATGCCGTCCCTCGGCAAGGTGCTGGCGATCTCGAGCGGCAAGGGCGGGGTCGGCAAGTCCACCGTGGCGGCAAATCTCGCCGCCGCGCTGGCGCGCGACGGGCACCGCGTGGCCCTTATGGACGCCGATATCTACGGGCCCAACATCCCGCGCATGTTCGGCGCAAATGCCAAGCCCGAAGTCCAAGGCGGCAAGATCCAGCCGCTCGAGGCGCACGGCGTGAAACTCATGTCCCTCGGGTTCATCGTGGAGCGTGACGCGCCCGCGATCTGGCGCGGGCCCATCATCATGAAGATCATCACGCAATTCATTCGCGACGTGGCCTGGGGGGAGCTGGACTACTTTCTGGTCGATCTCCCGCCCGGCACCGGTGACGCGCAGCTCTCGCTCACCCAGATTGTGCGCCTGCACGGCGCGATCATCGTGACCACGCCGCAAGAGATGGCGGTCGGCGATTCGCTCCGCGGCGCGAAAATGTTCGAGCGGGTCGGGGTGAGTGTAGTTGGAATCGTCGAGAACATGAGCTATTTCGTCTGCCCCGATTGTCACCAGCGGTCGGAAATCTTCCTGGCGGGCGGCGGCAGCCGGCTGGCGGCGGAGCTCGGCGTCCCGTTGCTGGGGCAGATTCCGCTGCAGGCGGGCATGGCGGAGCTCGCCGATCGCGGCGAGCCGATCGTCGTGAGACAGCCCGAGTCCCCGGCCGGCGTGGCGTTGCGAGAGCTGGCGCGGACTGTCAGCGCGCGCACGGCCGGGCTGGCCGCCGTGCCTCGCTGAC
>VBIU01000146.1 GCA_005880945.1 Chloroflexota bacterium
GTGAGGCTCGTCGGCGAATACTGCCCGCTGATGGGGCCCGCGCCCGCAAAGATCGTCACCGCGTTCGCCGACCGGTTCGTCTTCCACTCCAACTTGAACACGTAGGTGTTGCCGCTGGTAACCGGGTAGATTCCCTGCACGAATGCGGCATTGGGCGAGAACGTGCCCGCGAATCCCCCACTCTCCTTCCAGGCAACCAGCTGGTCGCCGCCGCCGTTGACGTTGACGAAGATCGCGAGGTCCTGGTTGTAGCCCGCGTTCGCCGTAAACAGGTCGGCGTTGCCGCCAAGCACGACAAACGCGGCTCCGCCCGGGCTCACGGTGACCTGCAGGTTGGTGGCGTCTATGCCGGCCCAGGTCGACCCGTCGCTATTCGGGTTGATGTACTGCATGGTGCTGACCGCGGCGAAGGAGTTCGCGACCGAGACCAGCTGCACGCTCAAGCGAGTCGGTGAGTACTGGCTGTTGATCGGTCCCGCGCCCGCGAAGATGGTCGCCCCGGACGCATTCTTATTCGTCTTCCACTTCAGCTTGAAGACGTAGGTGTTGCCAGAGCTGACGGCGAATGTGCCCCGCACGAAGGCGGCGTTGGGCGAGAAGGTGCCAGCGAAACCTCCGCTCTCCTTCCACGCCACCAGCTGGTCGGGGGCGCTGTCGACGCTGACGAAGATGCCGATATCCTGGTTAAAGCCGGCTCTGGCGGTAAAGAGGTCGGCGTTGGCGCCCAGCACGGCGGTGGCCGCGGCGCTGGGGCTCAGGCTGACCTGCAGGTTGGTCGCATCGATGTCGGCCCAGGTCGACCCGTCGCTGTTGGCATTGCTGTACTGCTGCGTGCTGGACGCGTCGGAGGAATTCGCGGTCGGGACCATCTCCACGCTCAAGCGAGTCGGCGAGTACCGGCCGCTGATCGGGCCCGCCCCGGCAAAGATGGTCGCGCCGGCGGCGTTCTTGTTCGTCTTCCATTTCAGCTTGAACACGTACGTGTTGCCGGTGGTGACCGGCTAGACCCCATGCACGAAGGCGGCGTTGGGCGAGAACGTGCCCGCAAACCCGCCCGACTCTTTCCAGGCCAGCAACTGATCGGCGCCACCGTTGACGCTGACGAACATGCCGAGGTCCTGGTTGTAGCCGGCGTTGGCGGTAAAGAGGTCGGCGTTGCCGCCCAGGAATGCCGACCCGGATGAGCTGGGCGCCAGGTTCACCTGGAGCCTGGACGCGTCGATGTCGGCCCATGTCGAGCCATCGCTGTTGGCGAGGTGGTACTGCTGCGTGCTCACCGCCGACTGACTGCTCGAGGGTGTTGTCGTGCCGCACGGCGTCGCCGGCCATCCGGAGCCCACCGAGTTGTTGGCGGTGACCTTGAACGTGTAGGCGGTGCCGTTGATGAGCCCGCTGACGACGGCCGGCGAGGTCGACACCGTCACCGGAGTTTGCGCAGTGGTGCCGATGTACGGCGTGACGGTGTAGCCGGTGATCGCGGCGCCGCCGTCCGAGGTCGGCGGGCTCCACTGAACCTGCACCGACCCGTCGCCCGCGAAGGTGCTGACCTTGCGCGGCTGGCCGGGAAGATCCGGCGTCGGCACGATGACCTGCCCGATCTTGTCGGTGGCGTACTCGGCGAACCACACGTTCTGGTCGGGGCCGGTCGTGATTCCAGAAGGACCGCTGGATGGGGTCGGAATCGCGAGCTCGGCGATGGAGCCCGATGGGTCGATCACACCGATTGCGTTTCCGCTCGGATCGGTGAAGAACATGAAGCCGTCGGGTCCGGTGGCGATGTCGGTGTCTACGGTGGCGCTCGGTGTCAAGAGCGTGTAGTAGGAGATGGTGCCGCTCGGCGTGATCTTGCCGATCGCGTGCGCCACGCTCATGGTGAACCACAGGTTTCCGTCCCAGCCGGCGGCGATGCCGTCGGGTCCGCCGCCGCCAAGACCCGCTGATGTGTCTACGGCAAACTCGGTGATCGCGCCCTGCGGGGTGATGCGTCCGATCTTCTGGGCGCCGTACTCGGTAAACCACAGATTCCCATCAGCCCCGGCAGCGATGTGGGTCGCCTGGCTGGAGATGGATGACAGGGGGAACTCGGTGATGGTTCCGGACGGACTGATGCGTCCGATCTGCGCGTGGAAGCGCTCCGTGAACCAGAGGTTGCAATCCGGCCCGGCGGTGATGCCCTCGGGAGTGTTGGTCGTGACCGGGAGCGGAAACTCGGTGATCACGCCGGTGGTCGTGATCCTGGCGATCTTGCCCGCGTTGTACTCGGTGAACCACAAGTTGCCATCGGATCCGGTCGTGATCCCCCACGGTGTCGCGGATGCGGTCGGAATCGCGTAGCGGTTGAGGACGGTGCCCGTGGGCGACATCTTCCAGATGTCGTTGGTGAAATCGGCGGTTATCCAGAGATCGCCGTCGGGACCCGTTGTGAGTTCGTTGGCGCCCACGGTTCCCGGGCCCTGGTACTCGTTGATGGTGACCGCCGCGAGGGCCTGCTTCGAGCTCACGAACAGGGACAGCGCCAGCACGGAGAGCAGCAGGGCCATGGTCCGGAGCTGCATAGGAGGTCGCACTCTACTTGGATTGACAGCCCTTGGCAATCGGTCTACGTGAGGCCCCGGTTCAAAATCTCGGTGTGGGGTGCACTTTAGTCCATTCGTATTCCGCCAGCTGTCCTGGCTAGTTGACTAGTCAGCCTGGCTATAGTGCTAGGCTAGAGTGCGGCTAGGTGAAGCAGGTTGAGGTCAAGAGGCGCATTCAGCGCGCAGCCCAAGCTCATCAGGCAGGGAGGGCGCCACGAGGTCTGGCAGTGCGGGCGAACCAAGGTCACAATCCCGCGGCACCGCGAGATCAACGAGATCATTGCCCAAAGCATCTTCACATCCCTGGAGGCTGAGTTGGGCCTCGGGTGGTGGAAGCGATGAAGCGTAAGACCTACACCGCTCGGTGTCAGCGCAGCGGTGACTGGTGGGCGATCAGTGTTCCCGAGTTGAGGGGCGTCCACACGCAGGCACGGCGGCTGGAGAAGGCTGAGGCCACGGTGCGTGACGCGATCGCCCTCTTCTTGGATGTTCCTTCGGATTCTTTCGAGGTCAGGATCGAACCGGTTCTGCCGCGCGATCTTCAGGGGAAGGTGGGACGAGCTCGCAAGGTTAGGGGCCAGGCCGAGGTCCTACAGCGTGAGGCGGCAATCGTCAGCGCCCAGGTTGCAGCCGATCTCGTTCATACCGCTCACTTGACGGTGCGTGATGCCGGGCGCGTGCTCGGGCTCTCCCATCAACGGATCACCCAGCTGCTCAAGGCAGCTTCAGCGAAAGGCGAGCGCTCCAATGGGCTTGGCACTCGGGTTGCTGGCGCCGGCCGATCCCAGGGCGATCGCAGCGCTTGATCACGCTGGAAACCGTCTGGATGGCCATGCAACAGTGACGACCCGGAGGGTGGACGCAGCGCTCGTCGGTCTCGACGTCGGGACCACCGGCGCACGTGCTGTGGCGATCAACAGGACAGGCACGTTCCTGGCGACGGCGACACAGGAATATCCGCTTGCGACCCCGCGTCCCGGCTGGACCGAGCAGGATCCAGAGACGTGGTGGCTGGCGAGCATGGCCGCACTCAGGAAGGTGACCTCCGAGCTCGCCGTGCCGGTGCTCGGCGTCGGGCTAGCGGGTCAGATGCATGGCTGTGTGTTCCTCGACAAGGCGGATCGAGTCATCCGCCCGGCGCTTCTCTGGAACGACCAGCGCACGGCGCGCCAATGCGCGGCCATCACCGAACGGGTGGGCGAGGAGCGGCTGCTGAGCATCGCCGGCAATCCCGCGCTCACAGGTTTCCAGGCGCCGAAAATTCTCTGGCTTCGCGACGAAGAACCCAAGGCCTACGCGAGCATCCGCCGCGTCCTGCTGCCGAAGGACTACGTGCGTTTGAGGTTGACCGGCGAGCGCGCGACCGACGCCTCGGATGCATCGGGCACCCTGCTGCTCGACCTTCACGCGCGCGATTGGTCAGATGAGATCCTGGACCTCCTCGAGATTCCACGCGAGTGGCTGCCGCGGGTGCACGAAGGGCCGGACACGACTGGCAGCGTCACCGCGGCCGCAGCGGCCTCGACCGGACTGCAGGCAGGGATTCCTGTCGCGGCGGGTGGAGGCGACAACGCAGCCGCCGCCGTCGGGAATGGCATCGTGAATGAAGGCGTGATCAGCTCATCGATTGGCACGAGCGGCGTGATCTTCGCTGACAGCGCGACGCCAAGAGTTGACCCCCAAGGACGGATCCACGCCTTCTGTCACTGCGTCCCAGGTCGATACCACCTGATGGGCGTGACCCTTGCGGCAGGTGGATCGTTTCGATGGTGGCGCGACGCGGGCGCCGGTGGCATCGATTACGACACGATGGCCTCGCTGGCGGCTCAGGCTCCTCCCGGTTCCGAAGGGCTCGTCTTTCTGCCGTACATCGCCGGCGAGCGGACGCCGCACCTGGACCCATATGCGCGTGGGGCGTTCGTTGGCCTTCAGCTGCGGCACACGTCAGCGCACCTGCTTCGCGCGGTCATGGAGGGCGTGGTGTACAGCCTCAAGGATTGTCTCGACCTCGTGACGCAGTTGGGCGTGCCTGTGAGCGAGATTAGAGCGACCGGCGGGGCTTCACGCAGCCGGATGTGGCGTCAGCTGCAGGCCGATGTTTTCGGGTTGCCGATCCATCGCAATCAAATCGACGAGGGACCGGCGTTCGGCGCCGCCCTGCTCGGTGGCATTGCCGCCGGCGTCTACGCAGACGTCGACCAAGCCTCCTCGCACATACGGTTCGATCCCGAGGTGACCGCGCCCGATCTCGAGCGCCACCGGCTGTATCAGCGCTACCACGCGGTTTACTCCAAGCTCTACGTGGCGACCGCGGCGGCGATGCACGAGCTCGAAAAGTTGAGCCGACCGGAGGGCGAGCTAGGTCCCTGAAGGCACGACCATCCAGATTTTCTGGGTGGCCGCGGCCTCAAGACTCAGGTGAAGCTGGCGATCTAGCAGCCAGCGTGCTTGACATTTATCTGCACCGATGAGTCCCTGGCAAAGGACCGCGGCCTTATAAAGCAGGGCGCCGTGTCGGCCGGCCGGGATTCCAGTGACGTCCAGATCGCGACGCTGCTGATGACATGTGTCGATCCCACGGACGAGGTCGCAGTTTTCGCGGCACGCCGCGGGATCGCCTTCTATTGCGCGTCGGACCACTACCTGCACATCGCCGACATCTGCGGCCTGGGCGCTGACGCTCGCAAATGAAAGTGCGTGGGAGGAGCGCGATTTCGACCGAGCCACGGGTCT
>VBIU01000087.1 GCA_005880945.1 Chloroflexota bacterium
CGGGACCATCGCGAGGTAGGCCGCTGCGTGGCGAAGGTCGACCGATCGCAGCACGACGAGCCCGGCGTAGGCGACGGTGAAGGCAGCCATGGCCCCCACCAGCGGGGCGAGCAGGTGGGCTCCTATCGGCTCCGCGCCGACGAACGCTCGCAGCATCACGTACGCGCCCAGTCGCGAGGCGCTCCCCGCGATGACGACCGAGACCCCGACAGGGGCATCGGAGTACACATCGCGGACCCAACCGTGAAACGGAAACAGCGGAAGGCGAGTGGCCCCGGCGATCATCAACGCGGCGCCGATCGCCAGCTGGACCCGCGGGCTGAGCGGAGTCTTCAGAAGGACGTCCATGTCGAAGCTGCCGCCACCGGCACCTGCATACAGGGCCATCGTCGCGATGAGCAGCGCGACAGTGCCCAGGCCCCAATAGCCCACGAGCTTCCACGCGGCAGGCTCGCGCCGGGCGCCACCCCAACCGAGGATCAGGAGGACCAGAGGAACCGCGGCAGCGCCCCAGAAGAGCAGCAGGACGAACATGTCGTGAGCGACGATCGCCCCCGTGACGCAAGCCTCCGACAGAAGCAGGAGGCAGAAGTAGGACCGCACATGCTCGCGGACGCCGAAAGACGCCAGGACGGAGGCCAGTCCGACCAGACCCGAGAGGACGAGCATCACCATGCCGGGCCCGTCAACTCCAAGGTGATAGCCGGCGCCGATCGCCGGCAGCCATTGCACGTTCTCCTCGAACTGAAGGGTGGACAGGAAGTTCTCGAACTGGTTGTAGGCGACCCACAGGATGAATAGCAGCCCGACGTTCGTGAAGAACGCGATCTGCTTTATCAGAGTGTCGTAGCGGCCGCGAGGATTGGGTAGGACCGCGATAGCGGCCGCAACCACGACCGGGGTCCAGACCATGATGCTCAGCAGGAGCGAGGACTGGAAGATCCCCGAGCCGGGCACGCTGATCGGCGCCGGGGTCGGGCTTGCGGCCTGGATCGCTGCGGCGACGAGGCTCGAGACGATCACCGAAACACCCCCGGCGATACGAACGCGATGATCGCGGCGAGCAGGACCGCCAGCAGGATCACGGCCGGCGCGACGGGCGCCCGCACCGCGAGCGTGACGAGACGGCCGGTGGCAACTGTCGATCGCGCGACCGCATCATCCCGCGATGGAATCCAGCCGTCTGTTCCGGAGGCCAGCCCCGTGGCAGGTCCGACGACAAAACGGTTGACGGCGCGCGTCGCCGCGGCGAGGCCTCGGTCCGTCAACGCGGCGAGGCCGGCCGACGCGCGCGCGGCGCCGAGCTTGTTGGTCGCGTAGGCGATCGCCGCCGCGATGAACCCGAGCACCGCCACCACGATCCATATCAAGTAGGTCGGTGCATTAGGCACTGGGTGCTTGTGCCCGTCGAGGAAGTCCAGCCAGTTGTGGACGAGTGAGGCCGCAACCAGCACCGCAGCCCCGAACGCAAGCCAATAGAGCCAGCTGAGCGAGCTTGCCGGCGCTTCGCGGACACGATCCGGCTCGAATGCCCGCCTGCGCCGCAGCGGCCCGAGCGCGATCGCGAAGAAGATCCGCAGGGCGCCAAGTGATACCAACAGCACCGCTTCGCCGAGGACCAGGCCGAGCCGCGAGCTCGACGTGACCGAGTAGGCCAATGCACCCGACGCGCTCAACCCCAGCACGAGACCGGCAGCCAAGATAACGATTGCGCTGGCCCGCATTCGCCGCCATGCATCGCCCATCTCCGCGAGGTCGTCGGTCCTCATCGCCAGCGACACGCCAGAGACAGCCAGCACAGCAGCTGTGCGCGCGAGTGCGGCAGCCGTGACACAAGCGACCCCGGCAACGGCGAACGTGAAGCCCGCGTTCTCGTACCCGTGAATCACCACCGCCGCCCCTAATGCGGCGACGCCAGAGCTCAACAGGGCGATGGCTCGTCGAGGCTCAGTGGTGATGAGCGACAGCAGGGGCGCGATGACGGCCGCGGCGCCACATGCATAAAGGAGGGCTCGAAGCGTCTGCGGATTGGCGGCGACGAAGATCGGCATGAGGCGGTAGAGAACGACGATCGCGAGCACCGACCACGTGGCCTGGGTCAAGGCTGACGCTGCCGGTGGCGCGTCGACAGCCGTGCGCGTCGCCCATGAGTGAAGCGGCCAGAGAGCGAGCCGGCCGGCCACGCCCACAAATAAAAGGACGGAGGCCACCACGAGCGCCTTGACGGTCCATCCGGGGGCGGTGTGAAGGATCGGTGTCAGGGCGCTCAGATTGAGGACGCCGTAGCGCGAGTACATAACTCCGATTCCGCACAGCAGGAACAGGTCCGTGAAGAACGGCAGGGCCAGCGCGACCCGCGAGCTGCGAGCCGGTCCGTCCAGGCCCCACCGATGCCCAAGCAACAGGTAGGTCGCGGCGCCGGCGACTCCCCAGAACGCCAGCAGCTCGGCGAGGTCGCTGCTCACCAGGGCGCCTGCGCAACCGAAGAGGAAGAGGCTCACGAGAGCGTGAAACCGAGCCGCTCCGGCCTCGCTCCGGCCCATGACGCGGTGCCAACCAAGTGCGCCGATGACGCAGAGCTCGACCACGAGCAGCGCGAGGACGCTCAGGTGGTCGACCCGAAGGATGATGTCGATCCCGTACGCCAGGAAGTTGGTAGGGCCGGTGGTGGCGACGGGCACGCTCAGGTAGTGATAGGTGGCGACGAATGGCGCGCTCTTCTTCGCCAGGCCCCAACCGACCAGCAGGGTCAGCGCGAGGGTGACCAGGGCGCCGAGCATCGCCAGGTTGGACGCCGACCGGCGCGTGCGAACGCCCGAGACCGCCATGACAAACGCGGCGAGGGGAGCCATCACCAGAACGGGGACCGCCCATGGGAGGGTGTTGAACGGGTCGAAGTTGAAGCCCGCACGCGTGCCGGAGGCGGCGCCAGATGCTTGGGTCAGGACGGCGGCGATCGCGGCGAGCAGGCTCAGCGAGGACCCTCCCGGCCGGCCAACCCGACTCCCAGCGCCACCGCGGCGAGCGCCACCACCGACAGAAGTACCGCAACCTCCTGGCCGAGCAGCTGCGCGCCGCCGGCCGGCACAGCTGCGAAACGAGACACCCCGGCGAAAGCGGTTCCAGCTCCGGCGAACATCAGCGGGATCCCGGCCAGTCCATGGCCCAGGTCGCGGCGCCAAGATGCGACGAACGCCCCCGCGGCGACCAGCGCCGCGGCCACAAAGAGCACGGAGACGAGGGTGACATTCACCGGGTGCGGTCTCGTGCCCGCCAGGCGAGCGTCGCGCCGGCAAGGGCGACCAGGATCAGCGCGGCCACCGCCTCTGTGGCAAGCGCATCGTGCGCGAGGAGTCGCCTCCCCAGGGCCGCGCTTCCGATCGTCCCACCGAAGTACGTAGCGCGGTTGAAGTCGCCGCGGTATGCCGCGTACGCCAATGCCGCCATCAGGGCCGCCGCGGCGATCGCGCCCAGCTGACGCCAGCGTCCGCCAGTCGCCGGCTCGACGGCGCGATAGGCCGATCCGGCCAGCAGAACGGCGCAGCCTCCGTAACAGACGAGCGCCACTATCGCTGCGAACCCCGCCGACAGGGAGAGGTAGATGCCGGCGACGCCGATTGCCACCACCGCGAGCGCGAGGCCGCGACGAGAGCGGTCGGCGAGGAATGCTACAGAGAGCCCGCCGGCCACAGACAGCGCGGCGGACACGTAGAAGCCGATCGCGTGGAGGGAGTCCATCGGCACTCCGTGGTTGGTGAGAGTGGTCTCTTACCGGCTAATCGGCGCGGCCGCCGGCTCCAAGCCGGAAAGCATACAGGAGCCCACACCCAGCAATCGAAGCGGCCGCGATCGCGGCCACGACGCCACCAGTCGCCACTCCCGACTTCACCGCCGCGAACCCGTATGCGGCCACCATCAGGAGCATCGCCATACCCAACCCCCATGCAGCGACGCGGAGGAAATCCCAGCGCCGCATTCGCTTCCAGAACGCCGCCACGGCCGCAGTATGTCAGTTCAAGCGAGTTACGCCAGCGATTCGAGCCACGCTCGATGAAGCGAGCCATACCGGCCGCCTGCCTGGTGAAGGTCGGCCGGCGCCCCGTCTTCGACCACTCGGCCGGCGTCGAGCACGAGCACGCGGTCCGCGATGTCGACGGTGGACAGTCGATGGGCGATGATGATCGCCGTCCGATCGCGCAGCAGCGTGCGCAACGCATGCTGCACCTGGCGCTCCGAAGGCAGGTCGAGCGACGACGTGGCCTCATCGAGGATGAGCACGCGCGGATCGGCAAGGAACGCGCGAGCGAAGGCGACCAGCTGCCTCTGCCCAGATGACAGCCGCACCCCTCGACGCCGCACGTCGGTGTCGTAGCCGTTGGGCAGCGCGGCGATGAAGTCGTGTGCTCCGATGGCGCTGGCGGCGGCGATCATCTCCTCGCGCGTAGCCTCGGGTCGGCCGAAGAGAAGGTTCTCGCCCACCGTTCCGGAGAACAGGAAGCTCTCCTGGGTGACCACCACCACCGCGCGGCGCAGCTCGCTGATGGAGATCGAACGCAGATCTACCCCATCAAGAGTCAGACGTCCGGCGGTTGGGTCGTAGAAGCGGGCGATCAAGCGGGCCATCGTCGTCTTGCCCGCGCCCGTCTCCCCCACCAGCGCCAGGATCTGGCCGGCGGGAATGGCCAGCTCGATGTCGTGCAGGACCGGCTTGTCCCGATATGCGAACGTCACGCCTTCGAAGGCAACCGAGCCCTTGATATCGCCAAGCCGGACGGGCGCGGCGGGGTCAGGCACCGTGGGCGACTCCTCCATAACGCCGGCCAGCTTCTCGAGGGCAGCGCCGGCCGCCTGGAACGTGTTGTAGAACTGCGACAGGTCCTGCATCGGTTCGAAGAACTGACGCAGATAAAGGACGAAGGCGGTCAGAACGCCAAGGGTCAGCTGGCCTTGCACCACCAGGTAGCCGCCGAACAGCAGAACCGAGGTCGTCGTCAGGCGCCCGAGGAGGATGATCCCCGGGCCGAACGTGGAGGCCAGCCTGTTCGACCAGATGTTGGCATCGCGGTAGCGGCCGTTGACGTCTTCGAAGATCTCCTGGTTGCGCGGCTCGCGCCGAAACGCGTGCACGGCGCGGATGCCTCCCAACGATTCGACGTAATGGACGATGACGAGGACGATCGCCCGCCGCACGGCGCGATAGGAGCGCGCCGAGTTGTGCCTGAACCACGCGGTCAGGGCGAGGACCAGCGGCATCGCGACCAGCGTCACAACGCCCAGGCGCGTGTCGAGGTGGATGAGGATCGCTGTGATCGCAACCACGGAGACGACGGCGGTGATCGCCGAGGTCAGGCCCGTCGCCAGCAGCTCGTTGAGGGCTTCGATGTCGGAGGTGAGCCTGGAGATGATCCGGCCGGAGGTGTAGCGCTCGAAGAAGGAAAGCGAAAGCTCCTGGACGTGCGCGAACAGCAGCCTTCTCAGGTCGAGTAGGGCGTCCTGGCCGATGCGGCCGGAGAGGCGCATGAAGGCGAAGTTCGCCGCCGCGTTGACGATCAGAACCCCGATGAGGGCGATGACGACCTCCACGAGCGCTGCCAGGTTGCCGCTCCCACCGGGCCGGATGCCGCTGTCGATGCCAAGGCCGACGAGGTAAGGGATCGAGAGGTAGGCTGCCGAGCGGATGAGGATGAGCACCCCTGCCAGCAGCAGCTGCCAGCGGTAGGGTCGGGCCAGGCTGGCGAGGAGCCGCCGGCTGCGCTTTCGCAAAAGGCCGGCGACGCTCGCCGAGAATTCGTCCACTTCCTCCGACGCCACTCCACGCCATCGATCGGCGGGTGCGATCGCGCTCATGCCGGCACCTGTGTTGACGTTTCGTATTCCTGCGACAGAAGCGCGCGATAGAGCTCGTTAGTCTTCATCAGATCGGTGTGCGTTCCGGTGGCGACCACTGCTCCGCCATCGATCAGGGCCACGCGGTCCGCGAGGGCCAGCGTGGAGGGCCGGTGCACGACCAGCAGCGCGGTCACCCCTTCCAGCACCGTCGCGAGCGATTCCTCGATCACGGCCTCGGTGTGGACGTCGACCGATGACAGCGGGTCGTCGAGCACCAGCACCTGAGGCCGGCCGAGCACCGCGCGCGCCAGCGCCAGCCTCTGTCGCTGGCCACCGGACAGCGTGTAGCCCTGCTCGCCCACTCTCGTTTCGAGTCCCCAGGGCAGCTCCCAGACAAAGCCGGCCCTGGCCACATCGATCGCCCGCTTGAGCTCGGCGTCGTCGACCACCGGCCGGCCCATGACCAGGTTCTCGTGCACCGACGCCGAGAACAGGATCGGCTCCTCGAACGCAACGCCGATGTGAGAGCGCAGAGATCGCAGATGGAGATCCCTCACGTCCACCCCATCCAGAAGCACCTGGCCTTCGGCGACGTCGTAGAGGCGCGGCAGCAGGCACGCGAGGGTCGTCTTGCCGCTGCCGGTTCGGCCCACCAACCCCACCGTCTCTCCGGGGTCGATGGACAGGTTGAGGCCGCGCAGGATCCACTCGTCCGAGCCCGGATATTTGAAACCGACGTCTCGGAACTCGATCCGCCCGCTGCAGCGCTCCATCGATCGCGCGCCGGCCCGGTCGGCTATCTCCGGACGCGAGTCGAGCACCTCATTGAGACGCTCAGACGCCGTTCGGCATTCCTCGCTCATCGACAGCACCCAGCCGATCGCATCCATCGGCCAGGCGAGCATGAACACGTAGCTCATGAAGGCGACCAGGCCGCCGATGGTCAGCGTGCCCTGGATGACGTTGAGGCCTCCGAGCAGCAGCACCACGACCAGCGACATGTTCGGGAGGAAGGTGAGCAGCGACCAGACCTGCGCCCTGGCTGTGACTCCTTCGAGGTTGGTGGCGCGCAGCAGCTCGGCCTGCGTCTCGTATCGCTTTTGCACGAGCTGCATGCGGCCGAAAGCCTTGATGATTCGCACGCCCGTGGCCATCTCCTCGATGATCGTGGTGAGGTCGCCCTGCTGATCCTGCTGGCGCCGGGCGATGACTTTGTACTTGTCGGTGAACACCTTGCTGATGTAGGCGATCGGCAGCATGCAGACGACCACGGCGAGGGCAAGCCGCCAGTCCAGGGTCCACATCAGGACGAACACGACGGCAAACGTGACGATGGTCTGCAGGAACCAGATCAACCCGAAGCTCACGAAGCGCCGGACCGTGGCGATGTCAGAAATGGCTCGCGACAGCAGCTGCCCCGATTGCCAGTTGTCGTGGAAAGCCACATGCAGGTTCTGGAGGTGGCCATAGAAGTCGTTGCGGAGGTCGGTCTCCATCCGAAGCGACGCCACCCCGGAGAAGTTGCGCCTCAAGTAGATGAAGACGAACTCGAGCAGCCCGATGGCGACGAGCAGCCCCGCCATCGGCAGCATCTGGCCGATCTGGTGATGAGTGATCGGCCCGTCGATGATCTGCTGGATCACCTTGGGAATCGCCGCCGAAGCGGCGAGGCTGCCGAGCTGCGCGACGCCGAAGATCGCGACCAGGCCGATGTACGGCCTCAGGTACGGCAGATACCGGCGCAACGCCAGCAGACCCAAGTCGGACGACTCCTTGCGCTTTTTTTGGGGCACGCTCCCGCGACAGAGTCGCGGGGGCCCCGGTGGTAGACGGGAGCGGCCCAGTTTACCGCGGGAGTTGAGCTTGGTTTAGCTCGCCCACTGCCGGTCGCCCGGCTGAAGAATCGAGAGCAGCTTTCTCATCTGCGTTTTGAGCTTCGCCTCCCGGCCGGCGCCGAGAGTGAAGTCCAGCACCAGGCCGAGCAGCGTATCGCGATCGACGAGGACCAGCGCCTGCCCTTCCGCCAGCGCCCACGCGTCGGGCCCGAATTCGCAGTCCGAGATGATGAAGACCCCGTCGGCGCCGTTGCGCGCCGCGACCTGGAGCATCTCATCGAGAGGCTCGGTCCCGATCTGGTCAAGGCCGCGCAGCTGGCAGTTGACCAGCATCCGCTCGGCCCCGCG
Organism: Chloroflexota bacterium; assembly: GCA_005880945.1. Classification (GTDB taxonomy): domain Bacteria; phylum Chloroflexota; class Dormibacteria; order Dormibacterales; family Dormibacteraceae; genus Palsa-872. The sequence goes on from VBIU01000087.1 coordinate 8,013, forward strand.
CACCACCTCCATGTCGATCACGTCCTTATCCGGGCCCTCGCCGTCGAACACCTCGTACCCGTCGCTCCGGAAAATGTCGGCGATGAACATGCGGTAGCCCTCCCACGACAGCTCACGCACGGCGGTCATGATCTCTTCGTGCTCGGGGAGCCACTTCCGCGGCTTGGGCGGCGAGGAGGGACGGGCCGGCGCGGCAGCCTCCGCCTCAGCCAGTACTTCTTCTGCCTCAGCCAGTACTTCCTCTGCCTCAGCCGGTACTTCTTCGAACGCCCAGGGCGGCGCCTCGACCAAGACCTCCACGGGCGGAGCCGGATCCAGGCCTTGGTAGACGAACGTGACGCCGACCAGCTCCCAGTCGAGCTCGGGGGGGCTGAAGGCGGTGCCAAGCGCTTCGAGAACCTCTTGCGTCGACACCCCTCGCAGCGGCGACGCCGCGTGCGAGCGCTCGCGATGGTGCTTACGAAGCTCTTGGTTGATCAGCCAGGGAGGCGAGTCATAACGGAGCCGAGTCACCTTCGGCGCGACCAGGACCCGATCTGGTTCCACCCCTTGCCTTGACAACCAGAACGGCTGCTGGTCGACCCCTTCTGAGCTCAGCCCCGCCGTCGCCTCATGGCGGCGCCCACGACGGAACATCGCTGGTTGCAACGAGGCCCGCAGCCGACTCTTGCGCCGTCCGGTAACCTACTATTTCCAGCCTGGCGACCCGGCCGGGACGCCCTCGCTAGCCCGCCAGATCCCGGATGGAGACGATGCCGATCACCTCGCCTCCCTCGACCACAGGGAGGTGCCGGAATCCATGGCTGAGCATCGTGTCCAACGCTTTCTCAACGTCGTCATCCGGTCCCACCGTCATCGGGTCGCGGGTCATCCAGGACGAGACCTCGTGGGCGGGCGCGTCGTGTGACTGCGATATCGCCTTGACGGTGTCACGCTCGGTGAAGATGCCGACCAGGCGGGCGCCGTCCATGACCACCGTCGAGCCGATCCGGTGCTGGGCCATCAGGGCCACGGCCTCGCCCACTGTCGTCGATGGGCTGACCGTGTGCAGCATCGTGCTCATGACCTCTCGGACCGCGGGCACGCCGCGATTCTATGCCCGATTGCTTCCGCCGTCTAAAAGCCGGGAGGGAACGTGTAAACCGGCGGCGGGTCGATCGTCGGCGGGGTGATCTCGAGCTGGATCACCCCGTGCGAAACCAGAGCTATGCTCCGCGGATCCCCTTCATAGCGCTGGCCGTCGACGAACGCAACCACTGTTTGTCCGCTGCTGAGCGAAATGGTCCCGACATGGCTGCTGTCCAGGCGGACCGGCTGGTTCGATGTCTTCGCCCACACGTCGAAGAAGTCTCCCACTGTGAAGGTTCGGAGCTGCGGCGACTCGATGTGGATGACACCGGGGCTGTCTGCGTGCATGTGAATCCAGTAGAAGCAGAAGCCTGGGCGGCCGATGTCCGTCGGGATCGCCACCGGGTTCCCCGTGTCGATGATCTGCAGCCCCACGTGGTAGTGGTAGAGCGTGTGCTCGAGCTGGTCGCATGGTATCGACGACGCCGTCGCCGTGTGGCCGGCATTCACGTTGTAGACGACGATCCCGCCGACGATGACGACGGCCGTCCAGATCAACGAGCCGGCGATGCCCAGGATCACCCCGGCGATGGCCATGCCGGCTCCTGTAAGGATCTCCGGAGTCCGCGCGATTCGGCTTCGTGAGACCAAGCCCATGATGATGGCCGGGACTCCGGTCACCAGGCCACAGCACACCAATGACGCGATCCCCGTCGCGAGCGAAGCGATCGCCAGTCCATCGTTGCGCCGTGCGACAGGGTACCCGCCGCCAGGTTCAATCAAGGGCGAGCCGCATTATCACTCGCACCCTCGGTCTGCATTGTCGGGCCGTCGCCTGGGAGCCTCGCCGGCGGCAGCGGATACACGGCCAGCGCTGCGGTGGCGGCGAGGACGAGGACGGCAACGGCGCCTTCGAAACGTACCGGACCAGATCCGCGACGCCACGCCAGCGACGAGAGGACGACCATGACCAGCACGCCGGCCGTCTTCGCGCTGAGGACCAAACCGTAAGACGTCGTCCAGAGGTCGGATGGTTCGCGCAAATCGGATGTTGCGTCCAGGACCCCGGTCATCGCGGTGATGGCGAAAGCGACAAGGGCCACCCGTCCAAACCGCCAGAGCAGCGCGCGGCCCTCCTCCCCACTCCATCCCCCTGGCGGACGCAGCGTCGCCAGAGCGATGATGCCGCCCGCCCAGACGCCCGCCGAAAGCACATGGATGGCATCGGCGAACATCGCGCCCCCCGCCGGACGAGCCGCGGCCGCGTGGCCCGCCAAGGCGATCGATGCCGCGGCGAACATGGCGAGCGGCGCGACGAAACGCCGTCCGAGCAGGCAGGCCGCAAGCGCCGCGCCTTCGGCGGCCACGCGCGCAACGCGCACCCAGCCCGGCGGACCTCCGACGAGGTAAGCGATAGCGCCGGGCAGGGAGCCGCCGGCGCCAATCGCCTCTGCTGCGATCACACCAAGCCCGCCGGCGAAAGCCGCGCTCAAAGCGAGGTGCAGCCGGGGCCGGGCCCACGCGATCCGCGGGGAGTTCGCTGCCAGTCGCCTGACCACCATGGCCCCGATGGCGCCGACAAGTCCTACGTATTCGAGCCACCGAAGTGCACCGCCGGCAACATCGGCGGGCGACGGCACCGTCAAGCCTGGGGGAGGTTGAAGTCCGGGTTTGTGATCGCCGTCAGCACGTGGTCCTCCCATCGCCCGTTGATCAGGAGGTACGCGCTCGCGTGGCCCTCGACCACGAACCCGCAGCGGCGGAGCACCGCCGCGCTCCTGGTGTTCTTCGGCATGTAGTCGGCGGCGACCCGGTGCAGCTTCCAGGTCCCGAACGCGAACGCCACGGTCGCCGCCACCGCCTCGGTCATGTACCCCCTGCCCTGCTCGTCGCGAGCGAGGTTGTAGCCGAGCACGCACGACTGGAAGGCCCCGCGCTGCACCTGGGTCAGGTTGATGTTGCCCACGATCCTGTCCGGGACTGAGCGCGCGAAAATAAATGCGCGAAAGGACTCACCCGCCGAGAGCTCGCGCGAACGCACGCGGACCTGTTCGAGCCAGGTGAGCTCATCCAGGAAGTCGCGGGCGAATATCGGCGAGAAGGGCTGAAGGTGAGCGCGGTTGTCTCCGTAGTAGCGGATGATCTCCGGGACGTCTTGAATCTCGGGGAGGCGGATGGCCAAACGTTCGGTTTCGATCAACCGGCCTACGTCCTGGCCGAGGCGATGATCCCTCCGCCCAACACCCGATCCCCGGAATACAGCACCGCGGCTTGCCCAGGAGCTGCGCCCAGAAACGGTTCCGCGAGCGAGAGTCCGCCGGACTCGTAAACAGCCGGGATCGGGGCCGCGTGATATCGCAGTCGCGCCTCGCACGCCATCGGCTCCACCACGCTGCCGTCGATGAAACTCACTTCGCGCAGCTCCACGCTGCGCACTCCGAGCTCGTCTCGTCGTCCAACCACCAACCTGTTCGCAGGCGCGTCGACCTTCAGCACGTACCATGGCCCGGCCTCACGCAAGTCGCCGAAACCGCTGCGCTGGCCGACTGTGTAGAGAGCGGTGCCGCGGTGGGTTCCAAGCTCCCGACCAGCGGTGTCGACGACCGCTCCAGCCCGAACCGGCAGTCGCTCCGCCAGGTAGCGAGCGGTCTCCCCGCGGGGAACGAAGCAGATCTCCTGGCTCTCGGCTTTGCCGGCAACCGGAAGACCGAACTCGCGCGCGTGCTCTCGCACCTCGCGCTTGGACATACCGCCAAGGGGAAAGGTGATGCGCGCCAGGCGTTCCTTGTCGAGGTGATAGAGCATGTACGACTGATCTTTGGCGGGGTCGAGAGCGGCATGCAGCTCCGGACCGCGTGCGCCTTCGACGATTCGCGCGTAGTGGCCAGTCGCGAGCTTGTCGAAGCCCAGCGCGAGCACGCGGCCGAGCATGAGGTCGAAACGGACGAAGGCGTTGCAGCGGACACATGGATTTGGCGTCCGGCCCTCGAGATAGTCACGGTGGAACGGCTCGATCACCCTTTCGCCAAACTCCTTCTCCAGGTTCCAGCAGTAATAAGGAATGCCGAGCAGCGATGCAACGCGGCTAGCATCCTCGACGGCGTCCAGCGAGCAGCACCCCGCGTTGCGCTCGTTCTTGGCAGCGTCCCCCCGAGGCCACTGCTGCAGCGTGATGCCAACGACGTCGTGTCCTTGCGCCTGAAGCAGTGCCGCGGCCACCGATGAATCGACCCCGCCGGACATCGCCACAGCGACCCTCATTGCAGGCCCGCGATGACTTGCTCTGCCACGAGCCGGGCATCCTCGCCGATTCCGTACAGGATCGCCGACTTGTTCTTCCTCACCCTGTGCACACCAACAAAGTAAAGCCCAGGCACTGACGTGCGCCCATCGACCGCACTGGAAAGCCCATATTGTCGAAGACGGCTATCGGCCATGCCGACCGCGATCTTAGCTACTCGACGAGGTCGCCCTCGGCCGGTTCGACCTTGACGCCGCGCGACTCGAGGTACTCGACTCCCCGATCGAGCTCCTCCGGCTCTCCGGTGATCTCGAGCAGGACCCAGCCCTGGTCGCGCGTGACGTCGGCGCGCCTGATGTTGGTGACGATCTCGAACTGCTTGCCGAGCTGGTAGATGACCGGCTCTTTGACCATCGCCGGTCCGAAGATCAGCTTGAGCCGCCGCCTACCCATGCGCCGAGTCTATCCTCCCCACCCGAGGGTGGGGAGGTCCGGCCGCGACCGCTTAGCGGGCGCCGGTGGGGAGGGGATTCGAGTTAATGCCCCCTGCGACCGCCGGCACAATCGAGATCTCGTCCTTTTCCGACACCTTGGCCTTGAGCCCGGGTCCCAGGCGGACGTCTTCATCGTTCAGATAGACGTTGACGAACTGCCGCAGCTCCCCTCTGTCGTCCAGCAGGCGGTCCCGGAACCCTGGGTAGCGGGCGTCGAGCGCATCGATGGCGGTGCCCAGATCGGTGGCTTCCACGACCACTGTGATCTGCCCTTCGGAGAGGCGTCGAAGCGGGCCTGGAATGCGGAATTGCGGCATTGCTAGATGTTCACCTTCTCGCGAAACGATTTTAGTGTCGGTTCTATTTCGACCCGGCGGGCATGCCCGTCCACCTTGGCCAGTACGTCGGCCGTCTTCAGGCCGTGTCCGGTCACGTACGCGACCACCACCTCGTCGCCCTTCCAGCGGCCGGCGCGCGCAAGCTTCGCCAGCACACCGATGGTCACGCCACCCGCGGTCTCGGTGAAGATGCCCTCGGTGCGCGCGAGCAGTCTCATCGCCGCCACGATCTCCTCCTCGGACACTGCCTCGACCACACCGCCGGTCTCCAGCGCGATCCGGTTCACATACATCCCGTCTGAGGGATTCCCGATGGCGATCGAGCGCGCGATGGTGTCCGGCCTGACCGGCAGCACCCGCTCGGGCGTGTCCGAGTTGAAGGCGTTGTACACCGGCGCGCAGCCCAGAGCCTGTGCGCCGGTGAATGCCGGCACCCGATCCTCGCGAACGAGGCCGAGCTCCATCAGCTCACGGACCGCCTGGCGGTGACGGACGAACTGGCAGCCGCTGGCGATCGGGATGATGATCTCGTCCGGAAGCTTCCAGCCCAGCTGCTCGACGGTCTCGAACGTCAGAGTCTTCGACCCCTCCGCATAGAAGGGCCGGATGTTGATGTTGCAGAAGGCCCACGGGGTCGACTCGACCAGCTGGCTGCAGAGCCGGTTCACCTCGTCGTAGTTGCCCCGAACCGCGACCACGTTGGGATCGAACACGCTGATGCTGACGATCTTCGCCGGCTCGAGGTCGACGGGGATGAAGACGAAGCACTCGAGCCCAGCACGCGCCGCGTAGGCGGCCACCGCGTTGGCCAGGTTCCCTGTCGACGCGCAGGCAATCGTCTCGAAGCCGTTGGCCCGCGCCCAACTGATCGCGACCGAGACGACGCGGTCCTTGAACGAATTGGTGGGGTTCATGCTGTCGTTCTTCAGGTAGAGGTTTCGAAGCCCCAGCTCGGCACCAAGCCGGTCCGCTTTTACCAGCGGCGTGAAGCCCTCCCCGAGCGTGACCACCGGCGTCGCATCCTCAATCGGGAGCAGGTCCCGATAGCGCCACATCGATGCAGGGCCTTGCGCGATGCGATCTCGCGTGACCTTCTTCTTCAGCGCCGCGTAGTCGAAAACGACGTCCAGGGGCCCAAAGCACATCTCGCAGACGTGGGTGGCCTGGAGCTCATACTCCGCCTCGCATTCGCGACAACGCAACCCGAGCAGCTTGGCCACAACGTCAGTCTAGAGTCGGCACTAGATCGTGCCAGCGCGGCAGGGTTGGCCGGGGTCCCCCCGGCCATGACTTTGTCTCTATCCGATCCAAACCCGGCATGGAGGGGCTTTCAATCAATCCCATCGACATACCGGAAGGAGAGCAGCCGCGCGCGAAGCGCCCGGCGATGAGAGGGAACCATCCGGGTTCCATCTCATAAGGCGGGTCGAAGACCCGCCGCTAGCGTCAGTTTAGAGTGGGTCAGCTAGAGTCTCTGATCTCGAGCCACCACGTGAGCTCGCCTCCTGGATCGAGCAGCGGAGGAGGCGCCGCGAGGTGCGGGCGATCGGCCCCGCCGGTAGCCGGCTCGATCGCAATCTGCCGGTATCCGCCCAGATCGCCGTTGCACGCCCATATGCCCACGTACGGCGTCACCTGCGCATCCCACGACATCTCCACCGCTGGGCCGGACTTCCAGGCCAGGCGAACACGATCGACCGATCCACGCCGGAGGAAGCGCTTGAGACTGGTCCCCTCAGGCAGCTCGCCGAGCCTGTCTCCTCCTTCGACGCCGATCTCCATCCCGGCCTCGAATCGAAAAAGCGGATGCGCGCACCAATAGGCGTAGAGGGGCTGGTCGCCCTGGTTGCTATAGGCGTATGTCAATCGAACAGCGTTGGGGGTCAGCTCTATCCGGCGGCGCAATTGCCAAGGCAGCACATGGCCGGAGCACTCCATCGATCCAGAATCGCGGGCCTCCTCGCTCACCACCCACGGCAGGCGCCACGCCTCCCCGTGATCGGGCAGCGGAGTCCCAGCCCAGGGACCGGGCCCGGGATAGTCGGCCGCATCCAGGGTGGGCACCATCTCGTCCCAGCCCCAAGCGCCCGCCGCGACGAAGCCGCCTGCCGTAGGGTCCTCCACACCGATGCCAAGATCGAGGAGCTCGTGCTCGCGCAGGCGCAGCGAGGTGATCCGTCCGCCCCGCTCCGGATTCACAGTCAGCTCCCACGGGCCTCCAAGCAATCTCACAGTTTCGGATCGTAGTGTCTAGCCACGTGCGGGCCTTCGCCCTGGCGCTGTCCCTCTGCATCCTTGCCGCATGCGGCCGTCCGGCGGCGCAGCTCCAGCCCACGCCGACGCCCGCCGCGCCGTCAACTCCAACACCGTTCGGCTCACCCTCGCCAGAAGCCTCGCCAACCCCAACCGCCGCCCACGTCTTCGTGATCGTGATGGAGAACCACAGCTTCGCCCAGGCGATGTCGGGCCCGTACACGGCCAAGCTGGCGGCGAAGTACCCGGTCGCCACCGAATACCATGCTGTGACACACCCAAGCCTCCCCAACTACCTGGCGCTCACGTCCGGCAGCACGTGGGGCATCGCCGACGACGGTTATCACCGCCTGCCGGCGGGCGGCCTCGGCTCCCAGCTGACGGCGGCGGGCGTCGAGTGGCGCGCGTACATGGAGGGAATGTCGGCCGGCTGCTTCAACAGCCCTTACCCGTACGCCCTCAAGCACAACCCCTTCGCGTACTACGGCAGCGGGTGTCCTCGACAGGTCGTGCCATTCACCCATTTCGCCGCAGACATGAACGGCGAGGTGCCTCGCCTCGTGTGGATCACGCCAGGACTTTGCCACGACGGCCACGACTGCGCGACCGGGGTTGCGGACCGATGGTTGTCGCAGATCGTTCCGAAGATCCTCGCCACCTCCGCGTGGCAGGACAACGGGCTTCTGCTCATCACGTGGGATGAAGGCGTTGACAGGAACAACCACGTGCTGACCCTGGTGGTGCACCCGCACCCGATGACACGCACCAGCAGCGCGGCTTACGACCATTACTCGCTGCTGGCCACCATCGAGGACCGGCTCGGCCTCCCACGGTTGGGCCACGCCGTGTACGCAAGAGCGATGACCGACCTCCTGCAGAGCACGCAAACGCAGTCGCTGGGGTGAGCTAGCGGGTCGCCCTGACCCGGCCCGGCTCGGGCCGCGCCGTCTCCGTTGCAAACGTGACCTGCTCGAGGAACTCGAGGTCGACGGTGACTCCGAGGCCTGGCCCAGTCGGTACTCTCAAGCGGCCCTCACTGAGCACGAACGGCTCGGTGATGTCGCGGTGGTAGTACCGGTCGGATGCGGATGTGTCGCCGGGAAGGGTGAAGTTCGGCATGGCGGCCATCGCGACGTTTCCGGCACGCCCCAGGCCCGTCTCGAGCATCCCGCCCATCCATACAGGGATGTGATTGGAAGCGCACAGGTCGTGGATGCGCCGCGCCTCGAGGTAGCCGCCCACCCTGCCCGGCTTGATGTTGACGACCTGGCAGGCGCCCAGCTGGATGGCATCCGCGGCACCCTGCGCTGAGGTGATCGACTCGTCGAGACAGATGGGCGTGCGAACCACCTTGGCCAGCTCCGCATGGGCAAGCACCTGCTCCTCCGGCAGCGGCTGCTCGATCAGCAGCAGGTCGAAGGCGTCGAGCTCGGCCAGGTGCTCCGCGTCCGATACCGAATAGGCGGTGTTGGCGTCGACCTGGAGGGGCACGTCTCCGAAGCGTTCGCGGACGGCGCGCACCGGCTCGAGATCCCAACCCGGCTTGATCTTCAGCTTGATCCGGCGATAGCCCTGGTCGAGGTAGTCGCCGACCGTTTGCAGAAGGTCGGGGATCGTGCGGTGGATGCCGACCGACACGCCGCAGTCGACCTCATGCCTCACGGCGCCGAAGTACCGCGCAAACGATTCGCCGGCGGAGCGAAGCTGGGCGTCGAGGACGGCCATCTCGATCGCTGCCTTCGCCATATGGTGGCCGTGAACCGGCCGCAGCACCTTGGCCACGTCTTCGGCCGTCAATCGTGCGGAGATGAACAGCCTCGGCAGCAGGTGATGGACGAGAGCGTGCTGCGCGCCGTCGACGTACTCGGAGGAGTAGGTGGGCTCCTCGGTGGCGACGCACTCGCCCCAACCCTCGCCCGCGGAGGTGATCGCCTTGAGCAGAAGGATGTCGCGCTCGGTCTGGATTCCAAACGATGTCTCGAAGGGAGCCACAAGCGGCATCCGGATGCGGCGCAGCTCCACCGCCTCGAGCGTGAGCGCGTTCACTCGGGAGATGTTAGCCGCCAAGGCCGTTTGGGAGCGCGCTCAGCCGGTGCTCGTCGTCGTCGGAGAGCTCGAGGTCCGCCGCCCCGACGTTCTCCTCCAGCTGGCGCACGCTCGACGCGCCTGGGATGACGACGACGTTCGGCTTTCGTATGAGCCATGCGAGCGCGACCTGGGCCCGCGTCGCATTCATCTTTTGTCCGATCTCGCCCAGGGCGTCCACCAGGGGCTGCGCGTGCTCCCTCGACTGAGCGCTGAACGTGCCCCTGACGCGCCGGAAGTTCCGCGGCGGCGCCTTCTGATACTTCCCGGAGAGCAGGCCCTGGGCCAGCGGGCTGTAAGCGATGATCACCCTTCCCTGCTGCTGGGCCCATGGAAGAAGGCCTCGCTCCGGCCGTCGGTCGACAAGGCTGAAGAGCACCTGGTTCGAGAGCACCGGGCCGCCCAGCGCGCGCTCGGCGGCCTGCCAGGCCTCGAGCGAATGGTTGCTCACCCCGACGTGGCCGACCAGGCCCGCCTCCACCAACCGCCTCATCCTCGGCATCGTGGCTCCCGGCGGAAAGAGTGGACTGGGCCAGTGAACCTGATAGAGGTCGAGGTGCTCGACGTCCAATCGCCGAGCGCTGCCGCGAGCACGTGCGGCCACCTGGAAAGGGAGTCCCACTGGAAAGAGCTTCGTCGCCAGGAACACATCGTCTCGGCGGCCGCGAATCGCTTCGCCAACGATGCGTTCCGAACGCCCGAAGCCGTAGATCTCGGCGGTGTCGATCAGGTTGACGCCGAGCTCAAGCGCGCGTCGAACGATGGCGCCCGCCTCCCCCCGCGCATAGTCTCTGCCATACCCCCACTCGGACGAGCCGAACTGCCAGGTCCCGAGCCCGATCGCCGACAGCCGCGCTCCACCGACCTCGACGAACTTCACAGCGGCAGCTCCCCGCGCGCGAGGCGGTCGTAGACCATCTGCGACCAAGACTCCATCCCGAGGTAATAGATCCGCATCTCCTCGAGCGTGAGCAGCTCGCCTGCCAGCTTGTCGGTCTCGCGAATCGCAATGTTCGGCGTGTCGCCGTCGACAAGGAAGACGACCCCCAGGTGAACCCTGGAGACGGGCGACGACTCGTCGTTCAACAGGCCGATGAGCTTGGCGTCGAAGGTGCCGTCATAGACGACCTCCTCCTCCCACTCACGCTTCAGGCCGTCCTGGATCGGGTCGCCGGCCTCGAGATCGCCCGGGTTGATATGTCCGCCCACGCCGAGGGAGTACTGCTTCCGCAAGCGCTTCTCCGACGACGCGCGCAGACGGTGCGTCAAGAGGTATTGGTCGCGGTGCCGGAAGACGACGTACGGGATGATCTGCTGGTAGCTGGGATCGTCCTCCACCTTGGCTCGAGCCATGAAAAAGTGGTGCTCGCGGATCACGGCCTGGTGCTGCTCGAGCCTGTCGCTCACGAATCCGTGCCAGGCGCCATCGGGGAATATGTCTTCCCTTTTCACGCACAGCACCTGCTCCGAGGCCGCGCTCACAGCTGAGTCGAATCGACGAGTGGCTTGGTCCGCTGCGGGTTCAGCGCTTCGATGTCGATGGGCGGGGAGTCGCCGTTGATCATGGCCGCGAGACTGTCGGCCACGGCGGGTGAATGCATGACGCCATGGCCGCTGAAGCCGCACGACGACCAAACACCGGCCCGCGCAGTCTCACCGACCAGCGGGTGATGGTCGAAAGTCACCTCGTAGCTCCCTGTGAAAAAGCCGTCCGGCTCTGGCACCGCGGCCCGAGGGGCACGCATGGCGAGCCAATCTCGGATGCGACCCCAGTCGTGCTGGTCGCCCGGTCCCATCACCCACAGCCGGCGGTCGCGTTCGCGAAAATGAAAACCCGAGCCCGCCTCGAGGGTCATCGGCACCGTATCACCGAGCCAATCGTATGGACCGGTCTGGAACACGCCGCGCTCCACGGCCTCGACCTCCAGGGCAACGCCAAGCGTACGGCCGACCTTCGACGACCAGACGCCGCACGCCACGACGACCACGTCCGCCTTCAAATCACGCGTGCCCGCCTCAGTCCCAAGCCTGAAGTCGGCGCCCAGCGCCCGAGCCTCTTCGACGTAACAGCCAAGGATCTGGAGCGGCACATACAGGCCGTCCAGCGCGCAGTAGTTGGCGCCCTCGATCCCTTTGGTGTCAAGCCAGGGCACTACGGAGCGCGGGTCAGGATGCTCGATCGGCAGCCCACACGCCCGCTGGAGATCGGCCCGGCGCCGAAGGTCATCGGCCACCTCGGCCGACTCTGCCAGGTACAGGTATCCGTTGGGCTGAAAGTGGATGTGCTCGGCCCGCTGGACGAAGAAGCTGCGTGACGCAAGCGCGAGCTTGATGTTCAGCTCGCTGCCGTGCTGAGTGCGAAAGCCGCCCAGCGCCTTCGATGTAGAGCCCGCGGGCTCGTGAGCCGTGTCGAAGACCACCACGTCTTTGCGGCCGCGCCGCGCGAGGGCCCAGGCGAGCGAGGATCCAGCAACGCCGGCACCGAGGATGGTCACCATCACACCCTCATGCGGACGAGGCCGCGGCCGAAAACCGCGATCAGCTCGGCGGTGCGGTCGATGTCATCGTCCCCGACCGGCAGGAAGTACAGCCACGCTGCACGTTCGGTGTCGGTCGTGATCATCGTCCGCGCGGAGTCGGAGCTCGGATTGCCGCACGGCCCATCCGCGTCGGCGACACATATCCGGCCGGCCACGTTCACCCGCTCCTTGCCGATGCCGGTGTAGGTCTCCCCCTCGGCCCCGAGCCTGACCACCAGCTCATCGCCTCGAACCTTGTCGAGGTCGTAAAGTCCGACCGGCACCTGCAGCTGCACTGACATCGTGTTGGCGACGTCGACCAGCGAGTTCACTCGCGGCAGCGGCTCACCCTTCCTCAGGCGGCGAAGCAGCGCCTCTGAGGACGGCCGGACACGGGTGGGATCGATTCCGAAGCGGCGGTAGAGGGCGCGGGCAGGACCGGCCGGGCCGACCTCCCCCGACCGGGCAGCCTGCGTCGCGCGCGCCACCTCCAGCGCAAAGTCCTCGCGCGGCTCGGTCACCTCGAGCTCATGCAGCTCGAGGACGACGAGCTCGATGCCCAGCTCGTCGCGAACGCTCAGCACAGGGATTCCAGCTGATCGAAGAAGCCTGGATCGGAGATCTCGACGCATTCGGCATCCTCGATCTCGGTCTCGCCATCGGCGAGCAGCCCGGCAATCGCGAGCGCCATCGCGACGCGGTGGTCGCCACGCGAGCGCACCCGTGCGCCGCGAAGATTGCTCGGGCCTTTGATCGTCCAGCCGTCGTCGTGGGGGGTGATGTTCGCCCCCATCGCGCCGAGCCCCTCGGCCATGGCCGCGATGCGATCCGACTCCTTCACGTGCAGCTCGGCGGCGCCTGAGATGTGGCTCTCGCCCTCGATCTGGGTGGCCGCCACCGCCAGGACGAGCAGCTCGTCGATCATCTCGGCGGCCATCGCGCCGTCGACCTCGAACGGGTGCAGGTCGACCGCTGTGTGGATCTCGAGGTCCGCGACAGCCTCTCCTCCGCTTACGTGCTCGCGGCTCGCATGGATGTCGAAACCTGTTTCGCGAAGCAGTTCGAGGAACGCGGAGCGCGTGGGGTTGACCCCGACGCCGGGTATGTGCAGTGTCGATCCCGGTACAAGTCCTCCCGCGACCATCCAGAAGCTCGCGGCGCTGAGGTCGCCGGGGACCTCGATGTGGATGGGCTCGAGCTTGTCGGTCCTGTCGACCTCGACGCGATCCCCCTCCGACCGTACGTCCACCCCCATCGCTGTGAGCATCAGCTCGGTGTGGTTGCGCGTGCGAGCCGGTTCGATCACCGCGGTGGTCCCTTCCGCGAACAGGCCGGCCAGCAGCACCGCCGACTTGACCTGAGCGCTCGGCACCGGAAGCCGGTACTCGATGCCGTGAAGAGGCCGCCGCCCGCCAACTCGAAGCGGCGGCCATTCAGCATGCGCGCCCATCTGCGTCAAAGGCTTCACCACCCGGTCCATCGGCCGCCGGGTCAGTGACTCGTCACCGGTGAGCTCGCTGACGAAGGGCTGCGCCGCGAGCACACCAGCAAGCAGTCGCATGGTGGTGCCCGAGTTGCCGCAATCAAGTGGGCCTTCCGCCTTTCGCACTCCGCCAAGGCCGACACCACGGACCGCGGTATCCTCGACCTGAGCTCCGAGTGCGCGCAGGCAGGAGGCCGTCGACTGAACATCGGCGCCCGCCGAAAGTCCGTGTATGCGGCTCCAACCATCCGCGAGCCCCGCCAGGATCAACGCGCGATGCGAGATCGACTTGTCCCCGGGCAGCACCACCTCGCCCTCCAGACGCTCAGCTCTACGAACAGTCGCGATCACGCCGAGTCGTTGTCTCGAGCCCATCGCTCGCGGACCGCGCGCGCCTCCTCGAACAGCTCGACCAGGCGCGGGTCGTCGGCGTCGAGGTGGCGGCGCAGGCGCGCAAGCGCTGCGCTGACCGCATCCACCTGCTCCAGAAGATGCGTGCGATTGGTCCGCGCGATGCCCGCATACAGCGAGGGGTCGCCCGCCGCGAGCCGGCTCATGTCCCGAAATCCGGACGCCGCGAGCTTCGATGCCTCCGCCCAATCCGGCCGGCCGGAGAGTGAAAGGACGTAACCGACCGAAAGCAGGAACGCGGCGTGGCTGACGCCGGCCACCAGCCTGTCGTGGGTCTCCGCGTCCATCACCATCGGTTGGGCGCCGACTGCCTCGACCAGGCCGGTCACCACCGTGTCCGCGCTCGTGAGGACCCACGGCGCGCCCTTGAAGATCGAGCCGTCCGCCGCATCGATGCCCGCCTTCTCCTTTCCGCACATCGGGTGGCCACCAACCAGGTCGATCCCCGACTTGGATGCCCACTCCATGACGCTGGCCTTCGTGCTGGACATGTCGGTGACGACCTTGCCGGCAACGCGGCCGCGAAGGACGGCGAAAACCTCCTGAAGTGCGAGTATCGGTACCGGCAGCACGACGAGGTCTGCCACATCGATGACTGATAGGTCGCCGCTCGCGCTCTCCACGATGCCGCGATCCAGCGCCTTGCGCACGGTGGCCGGGTCTCGATCGCTGCCGACCACCACGAAATCGGGCCGCGCCTCCTTGAGGGCCAGCGCCAGCGATGAGCCCATCAGACCAAGGCCCACGACCGCAACAGCGGGCACGCGGCGCGCCCGGCTAGGCGAGCTGCTTGGCCATCGCGCCCAGCAGCCGTCGAAGATCGTCCATCAACCTATCGAAGTTCTCGAAGTCAAGAGACTGCGCACCATCCGACAGCGCCTGGTTCGGAGTGGGATGAACCTCGACGATCAGCCCGTGAGCGCCGGCCGCGACGGCGGCCAGCGAAAGCGGACGCACCAGCGACCAGCGGCCGGTGGCCTGCGAGGGATCGACGATGATCGGGAGGTGCGACAGCTCGCGCGCCAGCGGCACTGCGTTGAGGTCGAGCGTGAACCTGGTCGCCGTTTCGAAAGTGCGGATGCCGCGCTCACACAGAATTACATCGCGGTTTCCCTGCGACAGGATGTACTCGGCCGCCAGCAGCCATTCCTCGATGGTCGACGACATTCCGCGCTTCAGGAGCACCGGCTTGCCGGACCGTCCCGCCTCCTGCAGCAGCGCGTAGTTCTGCATGTTCCGCGTGCCTAGCTGAAGAATGTCCGCGTAACGCGCGACCAGCTCGACATCGCCCGGCGACACGACCTCTGTAACGACCTTGAGGCCTGTCTCCGTTCGCGCCGTCGCCATCATCTTGAGGGCGGATTCGCCGAGCCCCTGGAAGGAGTACGGCGATGTGCGCGGCTTGAAGGCGCCACCGCGCAAGACCTTGGCGCCCTGAGAGGCCACATGACGAGCGGTCTCCAACAGCATGTCCTCGCCTTCGACCGAGCATGGGCCCGCCATCATCACGACCTCGTCGGCGCCGATCCGGACGCCGCCGACGTCAACCACCGTGTTGACGGGCCGGAACTCGCGGCTCGCCAGCTTGAACGGCTTGGTGATCGGGATGATCTCGTGGATCGCATTCAGGTGCGAGAACGCCTCCTTGTAGGCGTATGCGTTGCCTCCGATCACGCCCACAAGGGTCCGCTCCTCTCCGCGCGAGAGCTCGGTCTTGAGCCCGATCTCGTGGACGCGGTCGACGACCGCCTTGATGTCGGCTTCCGTCGCCGTGTGGGTCATGACGATGATCACGGGATGAAACTTCCTTTCAGCGACTGGAGATCGGCTTTGATTGCTTGCGCTCCACGCAGGTAGGCGAAGCGCATCGAGGACTGCGGCTTGGCGGTGTTGTAGAGCAGAAGGATACGGATGCACATAGGAACCCCGCGCGGGTTCGGCAGCTGAACGTCCATGTCGTGGCCGCACAACAGGGGCACCTCGAGCCAGCCCAGGCGGCGCGCGGCGTAAGCGGGGAACTCGGCAGTCAGATCATGAGTCGTGGTGAAGTAGGCAAAACAGATCTCTTCCTTGTCCAGGCTGTTCAGCCGGGTGAGCTCCTTCAGCAGCTCCTCGGTCGCCTCGGTTATCGCTTCGGCCGTGTTCGCCTCCGCGGTGGTCGCACCGCGTATCCCCCTCACCGGCATGCCTTCAGCAGCTCCTTGACCAGCTTTACCGGGTCGGAGCCCTTGTCGATCTCGGCGACGATCGCGCTGCCGACCACCGCTGCGTCAGCGGTTCCACGAAGAGCCTTCATGTGCTCGGGACGTGAGATGCCAAAACCGGCGGCCACAGGCAGCTCCGTGTGGCTCCTCACCTGCTGGATGAGCTCCTTCATCCCGGCCGGAATCTCCTTGCGCGCCCCGGTGATCCCGGTGACCGTCACGCAGTAGACGAACCCGCTCGAGTGCTCGCAAATCGACTGCAGGCGGTGGGCGGACGTCGTCGGCGAGACCATGAAGATCGTGTCGAGCGAGGCCGACCGCAGCCAGCCGGCGACCGGCTCCGATTCCTCCACCGGCAGGTCGGGCACTATGACTCCGGCCACCCCTGCCTGCGCGGCCTCGGCTGCGAACTTCCGCGGGTCGTACGCAAGGATCGGGTTGATGTAGGTCATCAGCACGACCGGCGTGCCCTCGGCCGCGATTGCGGCGGCCACCTCCAGGCAGCCCTCGACGTTGATTCCGTGCTCCAGCGCAGCCTGCCCCGCGCGCTGGATGACGGGACCGTCCGCGAGCGGATCCGAATGGGGTATGCCGATCTCGAGGGCGGCCACGCCCGAGGTCGCAAGCTTCTTCCCCACCTCGATCGAGCGCTTGCGGTTCGGATGGCCGCCCATGATGTATGCGACAAGCTTCAAGTCCTTGTCGGCCCGCAGTGCCTGGTCGAGCTTCGAACGGGTTGAACGTGCGCCGCGCGCCCGCCCGGTATCAGACACCATCGATCGAGTCCATGTCCTTGTCGCCGCGCCCCGACAGGCAGACCAGGATCCTTCCGCCCGGTCCGTACTCGCGCGCCATCACCCCGGCGTGGTGCAGGGCGTGCGCCGGCTCGAGGGCCGGCATGATTCCCTCCAGGCGCGTGCACAGCTTGAAGGCGGCGATCGCGTCCTTGTCGGTCACGGCCACGTACTCGACTCGCTCGGCGTCGCGGAGGAAAGCGTGCTCGGGGCCCACTCCGGGATAGTCGAGGCCGGCGGACACCGAGTGCGTCGGCAGTATCTGGCCGTCGCGATCCTGCAGGACGTACGAGTAGCTCCCGTGAAGCACCCCTGGCCGGCCGCCCACCAGCGACGCAGCATGGTGTCCGGTCCGCACTCCCTCGCCGGCCGCCTCGACACCCACGAGCGCGACATCCTTGTCGTCGAGGAATGCCGTGAACACGCCGATCGCGTTCGACCCGCCGCCGACACAGGCGATCACCACGTCCGGGAGCTTGCCGTCGACCGACAGGTACTGCTCACGCGCTTCGTCCCCAATCACCCGCTGCAGGTCTCGGACCATCTCCGGGTAGGGGTGCGGTCCCACGACGGACCCGATGATGTAGTGCGTGGTCCTAACGTTGGTGACCCAGTCGCGGATCGCCTCTGAGGTGGCGTCCTTGAGGGTCTTGGTGCCCGCGGTGACCTCCACCACCTCGGCGCCCAGCAGCTTCATGCGCCGGACGTTCATCGACTGCCTGCGCATGTCCTCGGTGCCCATGTAGACGGTGCACTCGAAGCCGAAACGCGCGCACACAGTCGCCACAGCGACGCCATGCTGGCCCGCGCCGGTCTCCGCGATGATGCGTTTCTTGCCCATGCGCAACGCCAGCAGGGCCTGACCGACAGCGTTGTTCAGCTTGTGGGCGCCGGTGTGGCACAGGTCCTCGCGCTTGAGGTGAATATGCGCGCCACCGAAGTGCTCGCCGAGGCGGGTCGCCGAGTACAGCGGGGTGGGTCGCCCGACAAATGCTCGGCGGTGGCCCGCCAGCTCCAGCTGGAACTGGGTATCGGCCTTGGCCTCGTGCCAGACGTCCTCGAGCTCTTCCAGCGCCCCCATCAGAGTCTCGGGGACGTACTGACCACCGTACGGTCCAAAACGCCCTCGCTCAGGGTGGCTCACGGGCTCAGCCGAGGACCTCCGCGATGCGCACGGCGTGAACGAAAGCCCGCACCTTGTCCGGGTCCTTGACGCGAACCTCCGACTCCACCCCGCTCGAAACGTCGACGCCATACGGCTTGAAGGCGCTCACGACCTTGCCCACGTTACCCGGTTCAAGACCACCGGCGATGAAGACCTTGCGAGCGGCGAGAAGCTCTCCCGCGCGCTCCCACTCCCACGTGTGACCCGTCCCGCCACGCTGGTCGGCTGACCACGAATCGAGCATGATCGGGTCCGGCCAAGCATCGGGGTCGGGGACGCGGCCCTCCTTGACCTTCAACACTTTCATCACCGGTCGCCCGGCGTCGAAACCAGGCGCCTCCGAGCCATGAAGCTGCAGCAGGTCGAGCCCCACGAAGTCGGCGATCTGCCGCACCTCGTCCACGCCCTGATCGATGAAGACGCCGACGATGATGGGGCGAAGTGCCAGACCGTCGACTATCGCCTTCGCCTCCTCGGGCGTGACCCTTCGGTCGGAGTCGCAGAAATGAAAGCCGAGGAGGTCCGCACCGGCCTCGACGGCCGCCCTCGCCGCCTCCGGGTCGCAGATGCCGCAGATCTTCACCTGGATCGTCATGCTGCCGCGAATTCCCTGATGCGACCGGCGGGATCTTCGGCCCGCATGAGCGACTCGCCGACGAGGATGGCATCGGCTCCTGCCTCGCGCATCCGGCGAGCATCCTCGACGCTGTGGATCCCGCTCTCCGCGACGAGCACCACGTCCGGCGGGATCGCGTGCCGCAGCCGCTCGGTGAGGCTGGGGTCGACGGTGAATGTCCGGAGGTCGCGGTTGTTGACGCCGATCGCACGCGCACCGCCCTTCAACGCTCTCTCGACCTCGCTCTCGTCGTGCACCTCCACCAGGACCGCAAGCCCGCGACTGCGCGCCACCCGCATCAGCTCGTCGAGCCGCTCTTGATCTAGCGCCGCAACTATCAGCAGCACCGCGTCGGCGCCCGCCGCCCTCGCCTCTCCCACCTCATATGGGTCGGTGACGAAGTCCTTGCGGAGGATGGGCAGGTCGGTCGCAAGCCGCGCGGCCTCGATGTGCTCCGGCCGGCCGCCGAAGCTGGCCATGTGGGTGAGAACTGAGATCGCCGCCGCGCCGCCGTCTGTGTACGCGCGAGCGAGCTCTGTCGGGCGGTATTCCTCAGCCAGGACTCCCATGCTCGGGGTGCGCTGCTTCATCTCGGCGATCACGGCGAGGCCCGGCCGGCGCAACGCGCCCACGAAATCCTTCGGCGTGTAGTCATGGATGGCGCGCTCGAGGTCGTCCTGAGTGGTCAGGGCGCGCCTTCGCTGCATGTCCTGCCTTGCCTCCGTCACCAGGCGGGCCAGCAGGTCCTCTGTCGAGCTCACTCCTGCGAGATTGTCGCCCAGCGCTGGAGGACCTCGCCCGCCCTCCCGGAGTCGATCGCTTCAGCGCCGGCCCGCAGCCCATCCTTCCAGTCCTTGGCCAGGCCGGCAGCTCGCAATGCCGCGGCGCAGTTCAGGAGAACCACGTCGCGCCGCGGACCGGAGGCCCCATCAAGGATCTCACGGGCGATGCGCGCGTTCTCCTCGGGCCCTCCTCCCCGCATGGCCACGGGCGGGGCCATTGCAAGGCCGAGCTCCGAAGGGTCGAGCTCGTACTCATTGCGGCGCCCGTCGATCTCGATGACGTGCGACGGGCCGCTGACCGACAGCTCGTCCATGCCGTCGCCCGCATGGAACACGATCGCCCGCTCCACCCCGAGCCGCATCAGCACTTCGGCCATCTTGCCGGCGACTGTCCCGTCCGCAACGCCGAGCGCCTGATACCTCGCGCCCGCCGGGTTGCAGAGCGGTCCGAGGACGTTGAACACGGTGCGCACTGCGAGCTCGCGGCGCGGCACGGTGGCGAAGCGAAACGAGGGATGAAAGATCGGAGCGAACAGGAAGCCGATTCCGGCACGTTCGATGCAGCGCGCCACACCCTCGGGACCCAGGTCGATTTTGACGCCCAGCTGCTCGAGCACATCGGCCGATCCGCAGATGGACGAGGACGCCCGGTTGCCGTGCTTGGCGACTCGAGCGCCGCAAGCCGCGGCGACGATGGCCGACAGCGTCGAGATGTTGAATGTGGAGAGCCCATCGCCACCAGTTCCGCACGTGTCGAGCAGGTCGCCCTCGACCGAGATCGGTGTCGCCATGGCGCGAGCCGTCCGTGCAAAGCCCGCGAGCTCGTCGACCGACTCTCCCTTCATGCGGAGCGCGACGACGAAGCCGGCAATCTGGACGGGTGTGGCGTCGCCGCGCATTATCGTTTCGAAAGCGGCGGAAGCTTCGTCCCCGGTGAGAGATTCGCCGCGGACGAGCTTGGCGATCGCCTCTATCACGAGATTCCTCTGGCGGCCCGCCTCGTGAAGTTGGCCAGGATCTTCTTTCCTTCCTTGGTGAGCACCGACTCCGGATGGAACTGCACTCCGTACGTGGGATGCCTCGAGTGGCGCAGTCCCATCACCGTCTCATCGGCCGTCCACGCCGTGACGACGAGCTCGTCCGGTAGAGAGGAGCGCTCGACGATCAGCGAATGGTATCGCGTGGCCTCGAACGGATCGCTCACGCCGGCGAGCACTCCCGAGTTGTCGTGGCGGATCCACGAGGTCTTGCCGTGCGCCGGCTCGTGCCGGACCACCTTGCCGCCGAACGCCTCGCCCAGGCACTGATGGCCGAGACAAACCCCGAGGATGACCACCTTGCCGGTCAGGTCCTTGATCGCCTTAGTCGAGATTCCGGCCTCCTCGGGGGTGCCCGGCCCGGGTGAGATCACCACCCCATCAAAGCCGGCGAGCTCCCCGACAGTGACCTCGTCGTTGCGGTACACGACGGGCTCGACGCCAAGCTCGCCCAGGTACTGGACCAGGTTGTAGGTGAACGAGTCGTAGTTGTCGATCATTGCCAGCTTCGGTGCCGCAGCGTTCATGTCTGCATCTCCTCGGCCATCTCGATCGCCTTGAACATCGCGCCCGCCTTCTCGAGCGTCTCGTCGAATTCCCTCTCCGGCCTCGAGTCGGCCACGACACCTGCGCCCGCCTGCACGTAGGCGATGCTCTCCGCGATGACCACTGTGCGCAGCGTGATCGCCATGTCGATGTTGCCTCCGAAGCTGACGTAACCCAGGGAGCCCGCATAGACCCCGCGCTGATCAGGCTCCAGGGCCGCGATCACCTCCATCGCGCGGATCTTGGGAGCTCCGGAAACTGTGCCGGCCGGAAACGCTGCGCGCAGCGCATCCAGCGATGTGCAGCCCTGACGCAGCTCGCCGCTGACCGTGGATGAGATGTGCATCACGTGCGAGTAGCGCTCGACCTCCATCAACCGGTCGACGCTGACAGTGCCAGGCCGGGCGACTCGGCCAACGTCGTTTCGGCCGAGATCGACGAGCATCACGTGCTCGGCTCTCTCCTTCAGGTCGCTCAGCAGCTCTCGCTCGAGCCGAGCATCCTCGGCTGGGTCCGTCCCGCGTCTGCGAGTGCCGGCCAGCGGCCTTGTCTCGACCCGCTTCCCCTCGACCTGCACCAGCTTCTCGGGCGAGGTGCCCACGACGTGCCGGTCCCCGCCCAAAGAGAGGAAGAACATGTAGGGCGACGGGTTGATCGCGCGCAGGCAGCGATAGACGTCAAACGGGCTCGCCGCCAGCCGCTTGTGGAATCGCTGCGAGACGACGATCTGGAAGGCGTCGCCGGCGAGGATGTGCTCCCTCGCCGCATCGACCATGGCGTGGAACTGCCCTGGAGTCACGTTCGATTTCCATGGCGTCCCGTCGACTCCGCGGCTTGGCTCCTGGAGTTGGTCAGAAGAGAGGCGCTGCTCCATCTCGTCGATGCGGCCGATCGCCGCGTCATACTCCTCGCGATCCGGTCGGTGAATGGTCAGGAGCTTGAGCCGGCGCGTCACGTGGTCGAAGACGGCGAGGTCCTCCGCGCGGAGAAACGCGCTCTCTGGCATCGGAGGAGCCGCGCCCTGCGCCAGAGGCAGCCGTTCGAAGTGGCGGGCAGTCTCGTATCCGAGGTAGCCGACAGCCCCGCCATGAAACCGGGGCACCCCCCGCACCGGCGCGGTCATCTCGGCCGCGACCGAACGCAGCGCGGGCAGCGGGTCACCGTCACCCAACTCGAGAGGCTTGGGCCGAAAGCCGATGAACGAGTAGCGCGCGAGCCGCTCGCCTCCCTCGACGCTCTCGAGCAGAAAGCCCGGCGAGCCGGGGGGACAAAGCAGCGTGTAAGCGCGGACGGGGGTGAGCATGTCGGCCAGCACCTCCCGATAGACCGGGATGAGCGCGTGATCCTTGGCCAGCGCCCGGGACTCCTCCCGGGTGGGTGTGCAATCCCTCATCTCAACCTCATCTGTTCTGCTCTCGTCGCCCTGCTCTCTATGGCTGGGCCGGCCGGACCGCAAACGTTATCAGAGAACCCTCTCCCTGAAGGGGAGAGGGTTCAGGGAGAGGGGTCCGCGTCCGCTCTAACCTTTCGCCTTAGATTTCATCTCGCGCTTGACGGCGCGAGCCTCGGCCATCGTTGCTTCGGAGTCGACATCGGCGACCGTGTGCCAGCTGGCAGCGTGTTTCTCCCAACCCGCCGGCTTGACCCCGAACTTCTTCGCCAGCACGGCCACGAGGATCTTCACCTTCATGTCACCGAAGCCGGGCAGCTTCTTGATGCGCACCGCGAGATCGTCGCCATCGCGCGCACCCGTCCACACCGCCGCCGCGTCGCCGCCGTACTCCTTGACGATCGCCTGGCACAGGGCCTGGACGCGTTGAGCCATGCTGCCGGGGAAGCGGTGAAGAGCCGGGCGCTCGCGAAATACGGTAATGAGCTTGTCGGGGTCCGAAGCGGCGATCTTGCCGGCGTCGAGATGGCCGAGGCGCTGCTTCAACTCATAAGGGCCGGCGAACGCCTTCTCCATCTTGACCTGCTGGTCCAGGACCAGTCCGATGAGCAACGCGAGCGGATCTGTCTCGAGCAGCCGGTTGGCTTCGGGATTTTCCGTCCAGACGATGGGCACCTGTGCATTATCCCGCTCGAGCTCAGGTCGAGAGGCTGGGTTTGATTACCGACTGTATGGTTCTATCGTTCCACCTGTATGGGCCAAAATCGCCAGCTGATCCCCGCGATCCTCCTCAGCGCGGTCGTCGTCGTGGTGGCCGTGCTGGGAAGCTTCGTCTACGCCGAGACCGCGTCCGTGAAGGTCTCCGTCCCGCCCCAGAAGCTTGTCGCCACGACAAAGCTGTCGAGCGGCCAGGGGAGCGGGGACCTGAGGACGCAGCACATCGACGCCACAGTCACTGAGGCCGAGAGCGGCACCGCGAGCACTGTCTTCGTCGCGGCCACCTTCGCCTCGGGTTCCGTGGTGTTCACGTGCTCCACGTCAAGCTGCCCGGCGCAGTTCACCGTCGCGGCCGGAACGCTCGTGACCACTTCCAAGTCGCTGGGGTACGCCACGCAGGCGGCCGGCGTGGTGACGCGCACCAACCCGGCCACCGTCGGCGTACGCGCGACCGCGACCGGCGCATCCTGGAACACAGCACCCGGCACTGTGACCGTGATTCCCCAGAGCCAGTATTCGAGCGATCTCCACGTGACCAACCCCGCTGCAATAGCCGGAGGCGCCGATGCGACCTCGAAGCCGGTCATCCAGCAATCGGACTTCGATTCAGTGCGCACGACATTGACAGCGCAGGTCAACGAGGCCCTCGGCGTGGCGTTGAAGGCGAAGGCGTATCAGATGAGCTTCATCGCGGACGGACCGCCGGTCCTGACGGTGATCAGCGACCACAAAGTCGGCGACGCCGTCCCGGCGTTCACAATCACGATCACAGGCACTCTTGGCGCGACCGCTTTTGCCGACGACGAAGCGAAGGCTCTGATGCGGACCGCGCTGGACGCCAAGGTCCCAGCCGGGCAGCAGCTGACGAACGATCCGATCCAGTACACGTGGCAGATCCAGCGAACTCCGAACGCGGGTCTGACGGTGAACGGGACGGCGGTCGGCTACATCTCCCCGACCATCTCGACCAACGCGCTTCGGTCGCGAATCCGAGGCCTCAACGTCACGGACGCTCGCAAATCAATCGAGCACTCAGTTCCAGGGAGCCAGGTCGAGATCCACATTTCTCCGGTCGCCGTCCCGTGGCTGCCGCTCGTCGCGGAGCACATCATGATCACGGTGCAGGTTCAGTCGCTCGCGCACTAAAAGCAAGGGCGGTGTAGCCTGCGGCGTTATACGTCTTTGTGGGGGCTTGCCCCCAACATACCGGGCCCCGCTCGGCACCGGCCGATCCGGGGAACAGGAGGAAACGAATTGCCAAGGACCAGGATTTTCAAGATCGGAGCCGCGACGGTGGCGGCTGGGGCAGGAGTGATCCTGGCGATCACCTCTGTCATGGCCCACTCGACCCAGACCGCGGCGTTCCACGCTAAAGGCACGTCTGCTGTGACCAGTGTGATGAACGCGCTCGAGCAGAAGCAGGATGCCGCCGAGGCGGCGGCCAAGCTGGCCGCCCAGCAGAAGAAGGCGGCCGCGCTCGCAGCCAAAGCGGCGAAGGAAGCGGCTCAAGCCGCCGAAGAGGCGAACGAATCAGCCGCCGAGGCGGCCGATGAGCAAGCGGACGCGACCGAGCCTGCCGACACCGACACGGAGCAGGATGAGGACGGCGCGGCCAACCAAGACGAGGACCAGGACGAGCAGCCGGAACAGAACGACACTGAAGAATCCGACTGAACCGATAACGGGCTGAACACAAACGGGTCGGGTCGCAAGGCCCGGCCCTTTCTCTTCACAAGGCGGGGATCAACCCTTGGTTTCGCGACTCCTCTGCTGGACGAACTGAAACCCGAAACGTCCCTTGACGCAAAGATGCCCGGCCGTGACGCTGTGGTCGAGCGGAGAGGTGACCTTGACTATCGAGTTGTCCTGCACGTGCAGCTCGAGCATGCATCCCACTCCGCAGTAGGGGCAGACCGTCTCCGTCACCTTCTGCTGTGACTCGTCCCAGGTGCCCGCCTGCCGCATGTCGTACTCGCTCTTGAACATGAGGGCGCCGGTTGGGCAGACCCCGATGCAGTTGCCGCAGTACACGCAGGCCGAATCCGGCAGCTCGACTGTGAACTCGGTTGAGATATGGGCGTCGAAGCCGCGGCCCGCGACGCCGATGGCAAACGTGTTCTGTGCATCGACGCCACACGCTTCGACGCACTTGTAGCAGAGGATGCATCGCGAGTAGTCGCGGACATACAGGTCGTTGTCGATCTTCACTGGCTGCGCAACCGTGGCGGCAGCGCCGAATCGTTCGGGCTTCGCGCCGTAACGCGCCATCCATCCGTGCACCTGCTGCGCGCACAGCGCCATGTCGACGGAGGATGCGAGGAGCTCCAACACGAGCCGGCGGCTGTGGCGCACTCGTTCCGAGTCGGTGAGAACCTTCATCTCGGGCTCGACCTTGCGTGAGCATGCGGGGACCAGGACGCGCGACCCCTCCACCTCGACCACGCAGACGCGGCAGACGTTGACCGGCGTCAGCGTCTCCAGCTGGCACAGGGTCGGCGTGTCGATCTGGAGCCGCCGGCACGCCTCGAGGATCGTGGTCCCTTCAGGCACCTGAACGTCGGTGCCGTCGACGCTGATCTTGACCATGCGTTTCGGCAGCCCGACGAAGACCTCGTTCATCTAGGGACCGACCAGCTTGAGCTGGATGACCGCAGATCCGATCGCGCTGGCCGCTGTCTGACCCAGCCCGCAGATTGAGGCGTCGCGCATCGCCTGCGCGATGTCGCTCAGAAGCGCGACGTCGGCTTCTCGCAAGGAGGTTTCCCGCTGGCTGAGGATTCGCTTCAGCGCCTCCTCCTGGCGCACGGTCCCGACGCGGCACGGGACGCACTGGCCGCACGACTCATCACGGAAGAATCGTGCGATGCGCAGAAGGACCTGCTCCAGGTCCGCGGTGTCGTCGAGGACGATCACCGCGCCCGACCCCAGCGTCGCCCCGATAGCACGCGTGCCTTCGAAGCTCAACGGCACATCGAGCTGAGATTCGGTCACGAATGAGCCCGCCGCACCACCCAGCAGAACGGCCCGCAGCGTCCGGTCCTCACGCAGGCCCCCGGCCAGCTCGATCAACGCGCGTAGGGTCGTCCCCATCGGCACCTCGTACAGGCCGGGCACGCGGACCTGTCCCGACACGCAGAAGAGGCGGGTCCCGGTCGAGTCGGCGGTCCCGATGCTTGCGAAGGCCGCGCCACCCTCGCCCAGGATGTCGAGCACGTTGACCAGCGTCTCCACGTTGTTGACGAGGGTCGGCTTGCCGAACAGGCCGGCCTGGACTGGGAACGGAGGCTTGTTTCGAGGCTCTCCCCTCTTCCCCTCGATCGAGTTGAAGAGCGCAGTCTCCTCGCCGCAGATGTACGCGCCGGCGCCTCGGCGGACCTCGATGTCGAATCGAGTGCCCGCGCCTTCGATGTCGGCGCCGAGAAAACCGTGGGCACGCGCCTCGCCGATCGCGTGCTCGATCCGCTCGCGTGCCAGCGGGTACTCACCACGGACGTAGAGGTATCCCTGCTCGCAGCCCGTCGCGATGGCGGCGATCGTCATCGCCTCGACGACCGCGAAGGGATCCGCCTCCATCAGGACGCGGTCCTTGAAGGTCCCTGGCTCTGACTCGTCTGCGTTGCACACGAGATAGTGCGGACGGACGGTGGCCTTGGCCACGGCGTCCCACTTGCGCCCGGTCGGAAAGGCCGCTCCGCCGCGCCCGAGCAGCTTGGCCTCGGTCACCTCGCGGATGACACCTTCAGAGCCCAGCTCGAGCGCACGCCTCAGCGCCGCGTACCCGCCGGCCTTCCTGTAGCTGTCGATGCTCTCGGGGTCCACCACCCCTACCCGTCGCAACAACCGAACCGTTCCGCGTTGAACGACCTGAGGCCGCGGCTGATCTTCGGGCCGGCCGCCGCGCAGGATGGCCTGTGCCGCCTCGAGCGTGATCGGGGCGACCTGATGCTCTTCACGCTCCTCAGGCACCCCAGCCCTCTCAACGAGCGCGGCGGGTGATCGGTCGCATAAACCGAGGCACGCGCTGCGGTGCCAGGTCTTCCCCGACGGGCCGAACGCCTTCTCGAGAGCCGAGCAAAGGTCATCGGCCCCCGCGCCCTTGCAGGCGATGTCGTCGCAAACGTGAAGCGCCAACTCGGGCCGTTCGTCGAGCGCAAAGCGTCCGTAGAAGCTGACGACTCCATAGGCTTCGGCCGGCGGAATCGACAACCTGCGGCACGCGTACTCGAGCGCGCCGCGGCTCACCCAACCCATTCGATCCTGGATGGCGTGGAGCACCGGCAGCAGGAGCGGTCGCTGCGACCGTGCTGCGTGCCCACCGCGCGCCAGGTGGTCGTCCTGGGTTGAGCGGCCGCCGCCCTCCCAGATGGATTCCGGCGAACCGAGGATTCCATCCACCGCCGCGATCTCGTCGGCGGTCGGAGGGCCCCCTGTCGTCCGGATGTCCACTAAGCGCCGGCCGTCACGAGCTTGTCGATCCGGATCGCGCTCGCCTTGAACTCGGCGGTGCCCGACTTGGGGTCGGTGGCGTCGATGGTGAGGATGTTGGTCGACACCTGGTCCGGAAAGTGCAACGTCATGAAGGCGAGGCCCGGGCGCAGCGATGCGTCGAAGCGGACCGGTACTTCGACCGAGCCGCGTCGCGAGCTCGCTCGCACCCTCTCCCCATCCAAAACGCCGAGGCTCGCTCCGTCTGCGGGCGAGATCAGGAGCGCTTCGCGCGTGCGTAACGGCGACGTATAGCCACCGGTCTGCACGCCTGTGTTGAACGAGTCGAGCCGCCGGCCCGTCGTGAGCCGGATCGGAAACTCTTCGGTCAGCTGATCGACGGGCGGGTCGTGCTCTACGGCATGGAACGGAGCGCGCGGGCCCTCGACTGGGTCCTGCCACAGGCGCTCGTGAAGGAACAGCGTGCCCGGATGATCCTCGTCGTAGCACGGCCACTGGATGCCGCCGAGCTCGTCGAGCCGCCGGTACGCCATGCCGGCATGCATCGGTGACAGGCTGCGGCACTCGTCCCAAACCGCCTCGGCGCTCGGCCGGCCCCAGTCAGACCCGAGGCGCCGGGCGAGCTCGCTGATGATCTCGATGTCGTCGCGCGCGCCGGCCGGCGGCTGGAGGGCTCGGCGCACTCGCTGGACGCGCCGCTCGCTGTTGGTCACCGTGCCTTCCGACTCGGCCCAGCCTGCGGCCGCGGGCAGCACGATGTGGGCCAGCTCCGCGGTCTGCGTGAGGAATATGTCCTGGACGACCAGGTGGTCGAGACCGCTTAGCAGGCGGACCGCTCTCGTCTGATCGGCTTCGCTGCGCGCGGGGTTCTCGCCCACGATGTACGCGGACTTGAGCTCGCCGTGCTCCATCGCCTCAAACATCTCGCTGAGGTGGTAGCCCTTCTTATCGGGAAACTTCGCGCCGCCCCAGGCGCTCGAGAACTTTTGATGGATGGCGGGGTCTTGCAGGTCCTGGAAACCGGGAAGCCGGGCGGGAATCGCGCCCATGTCTCCGCCGCCCTGGACGTTGTTCTGCCCTCGGAGCGGGTTCAGGCCGCAGCCGTAGCGTCCTACCTTTCCTGTGAGGAGCGCGAGGTTGATGAGCGCGAGCACGTTGTCGGTCGCGTTGTGGTGCTCGGTGATGCCGAGCGTCCAGCAGATCATCCCCCGGTCCGCGCGGCCGTACGCGTGCGCCACCTCTTTGATGGCTTCGCCCGGCACTCCCGTCTCGCGCTCGGCTCGCTCCAACGGGTAGGCCTCGACGCACCGAGCGTAGTCCTCGTAACCGGACGTAGCCCGGCCGATGAACTCCTGGTTCGCCAGACCCTCGTGGATGATCTCGCGCGCCATCGCGTTGGCCAGCGAGATGTCGCTTCCGACATCGAGGCCGAGCCACAGGTCCGCCCACTCGCCCGACCCGGTCCGGCGTGGATCGACCGCTATCAGGCGCGCGCCGTTGCGGACGCCGCGCAGCAGGTGGTGGAAGAAGATCGGATGCGTCTCGCGAGCGTTTGAGCCCCACAGGATGATGAGGTCGGTCTCCTCAGCCTCGCGGTACGACGAGGTTCCTCCTCCGGCTCCGAACACTGTCGCCAGACCGGCGACGCTCGGGGCATGTCAAGTCCGGTTGCAGCTGTCGACGTTGTTGCTGCCCATGACCACGCGCGTGAACTTCTGCGCCATGAAGTTCATCTCGTTCGTCGTCTTGGAACAGCTGAACATGCCGAATCCGTTCGGCCCGAGACGCCTCGCCGCATCGAACCCCGCCGCAGCTCGTGAGAGCGCTTCGTCCCACGAAGCGGGGCGAAGACTTCCGCCCTCCCTCACAAGCGGTTGGGTTAGGCGCTCGAGGCCTTCACCCATGGCGGTTGGCCGCTATGAAATCGCCGATCAGCTTCAACCCAAGCCTCAGCTCGTCCTCAGACTGCGTGTAGGCCAGACGTATGTAGCCCTTTCCCGCCACTCCGAACGCTGTGCCGGGAAGGACAGCGACGCCGGCCTCGGTGAGCAGCCGGTCGGCCAGCTCTCGCTCGTCGAAACCGGTCCCCTCAATGTTTGGGAATGCGTAAAACGACCCCTGGGGCTTCGCGCAGCGAACGCCGGGTATCGCGTTCAGGCCGTCGACCACGAGGTCGCGCCGGTGCTCGAACACTTTCACCATCCGGCGCACTGCATGGTCCGATTCCGGAGCGCTCAGCGCCTCGATGGCCGCCACCTGTGTGAAGCCGGCGGCGCACGAAGACGAGTTGATCATCAATTGGTCCAGCTTTTCCGCCAGCGCCTTCGGAGCGACCGCGTACCCCAGGCGCCAACCCGTCATCGCATAGGACTTCGAGAGCCCGTCCATGAGCACCGTTCGCTCGCGCATCCCGGGCTGGGACAGCGGCGACACGTGCTGGAACCCGTACACGAGCTGGCTGTAGATCTCATCCGAAACCACGAGCAGGTCGTGCTTCTGCGCGAGGTCGGACACGAATCGCACGTCCTCCTCGGTCAGGATCCCACCGGTCGGGTTCTGCGGCGTGTTGATGATGAGCAGCCGGGTCTTCGTGGTGACGAGGCTGGCGAGCTGGTCGAGGTCCATGCGAAACCCTGTTTCCTCCCGAAGGGTGACCAGCTTGGGGATGCCCCCGATGAAATTGACCTGCGATGCGTAGGCGGGGTAGGCCGGGTCCGGAAGGATCACCTCGTCGCCCGGCTCGATGCAGGCCAGGAGCGTGAAGAGCAGAACGTTCTTCGATCCCGGCACCAGAACGACCTCTGTGGGGTCGACCTCGGTCTTGAGCGTGCGCGTCACAAACTCCGCGACCGCCTGCCTGGCCTCCATGATCCCGCTCGCTGGCGTGTAGTGCGTGTACCCGTTCTGCATCGCCGAGATGCCCGCCTCGATGATGTTGTCGGGCGTGGCGAAGTCCGGCTCGCCGATCTCCAGGTGGACGATCTTCTTTCCGCTCGCCTCGAGTCGCCGGGCCTTCGCGAGGACCACGAAAGCGCCTTCGGTGCCGAGCCTCGACATGCGCTCAGCGAATCGAATCGCCATCCAGGAAGCCTAATGCACGCCGAGCAGGGAGCCGCCGTCGACGCCGAGCGTCTGGCCCGTGATGTAGCCGGCATGCCGCGAGCACAGGAATGCGCAAGCCGCCCCGAACTCCGAGGGCTCCCCCAAGCGCCCGGTCGGCGCGGACGCCGCCATCTGCTTGATCCGCTCCTCGGGATCGGCCCCGGACGCGGCCGCGATCTGGCGGATGCGGTCGGTGAGGATGTTGCTCGGCGCGAGGCAGTTGACTGTGATGCCCTCCCGCGCGACCTCGCCCGAGAGCGTCTTCGCCATAGTGGTCACGGCGGCACGAAACGAGTTGGAGAGCGCGATCGTGGGGATAGGCTGGCGCACGGATACCGACGTGATGAAGACGATTCGGCCCTGACCCGATTGCTTCAGTTGCGGGAGGCTCGCGTAGACCAGGCGCACAGCGCTCATAAGAGTCAGCTGATAGGCGGCATCCCAGGCCTCAAGCGGCGTGGTCTGGAACGTGCCAGGTGGCGGGCCCCCGGCGTTGACGACCAGGATGTCCAGGCCTCCCAGCTTTGCCAACGCGGCCTTCACCAGAGCCTCGGGATCAGCCGGCTTCGACATGTCGGCGGCCTGCCAGCCGGCAGCGCCCATAGCCTTGCCTGCGCTCTCGATCCCGGCCGTGTCGCGTGATGAGACGAACACCTTCGCGCCCTCGGCCACCAAAGCCTCGGCGCACGCGCGGCCGAGGCCCTTGCTCGCTGCAGTGACCAGCGCGCGACGGCCGTCCAGACCCAGGTCCACGCCCACAATTGTGGCGTGGGAAGAGTGATCGAGGTGACAGCGACGCCGGAAGCATCAGGCTGGACTTGCCACGTCAATGTCGAGGACGCCGGCCGAACCGTCAGCGAACACATTGTGCGAGCGACAACGCAGGATCTCGAGAGCCTGTCCCCCGGCGCGCGCGTCGAGGATCTGGTCAGGAGAAGCTTCGAGTTTCTGCTGGAGCGCGAGTCGCCGCAGAGCATCCTCCGCACGTTCACGCTGGCTGATATAAGCCTCTATTTTCCTGAGTACGCCAGCGTCATCGGACGGAAGTAGCTAACCCCCGGTATTCACGTACCACTGGGTGACGTACTGGAACCGATCGCTGGGTTCGATCACGCTGTTGATCCGCACTCCGTGCACGCGCTGCGACACCGCGTAGTCGTAGTGGGGTGAATAGAGGAAGATCGCCGGCGCCGCGTCGGCAATCAGCATCTGGAAGTCGATGTAGGCATCAAGACGCGCGGATTGCTCGACGGCGGCTC
The DNA here is from genome assembly GCA_005880945.1 of Chloroflexota bacterium. Lineage (GTDB taxonomy): Bacteria > Chloroflexota > Dormibacteria > Dormibacterales > Dormibacteraceae > Palsa-872. The sequence goes on from VBIU01000087.1 coordinate 39,963, forward strand.
GCCCCACCTCGAGGTCCTGGTCGATGACGCCCCACCCGTGCGCGTACGCGAAGTTGATGGTGGCTGGGCCCGCGCCCGAATGCCACAGCGAGTACTGGTCCGGGTCCGGTCCGACGTCGAGCGCCACAAGGGCCATCTGGTAGTTCCGCCCGAGCAGGTAGGTCTGGACCAGGGCAGAGGAGGTGACCGCCCTGACGTCGGCCTCAACCCCCACTGCGAGCAGCTGGGCCGCGACGGCGTCGGCGATCTGCCGATTCGGGAACGATCCCACCGTCACCAGCTCGACCCTGAAAGCAATCCCGCCCTTGGTCCGCACCTTGGCTCCCGGCGCCAACACCCAGCCGGCGGTCTCGAGAGCGCGTGCCGAGCTGAGGCGGTCGTAAGGGTACTTGCCATTGGCTGCGGCCGAGTAAGCCCAGTCGGCGGTGGGGATCGGCCCCGGATCCGGGTCGCCCCGACCCGAGATGACGTCATTGATGATCTTCTGGCGGTCGATCGCCTGAGTCAGCGCGAGCCGCACCTTTACATCGTTGAAGAATGGCTTGCCTGGGCCTTCGACGTTCATCGAAACGAACGCTTGCGTATAGGTGCGTACGTCCTGGACCGTCATGTCACTGCGGCGCAACAGGGTGCCCACCTCCTGCGGCTCCAGCCCGCCGACAAGGTCGGCCGCGCCATGCACCACGCCGTTGATGGCGGATTGCGGATCGGTGGTCGGGTTGGACGAGTAGGTGCGAAAGATGAGGTGGTCCAGGTAGGGCTGGGGGTCGGCGTACGTGTTGCGGATGAGCGTGATCGCGAGCGGGCTGATCGCGGACACCTTGAATGGGCCGGTGCCGATCGCCCGCACGCCGCTGAACTGGCTGGCCGCGATCTGGGATGGCGACATGCCCTGGAACAGGTGCTTGGCGATCATGCCGACGCGCAGGGCAAGCGGGAACGACGCGCTCGGGGCGCGCAGGGTGAAGATCACGTTGTTCGGCCCCGCGGCCGCGATGCCCACCTGCCGCCATGACTCGGCGCCCGGCTGCTGGTATTCGAGGTCCTGCAGAACGTGGAAGGTGAACAGCACGTCGTCGGCAGTGAACGGCTGCCCGTCGGCCCATTTGATTCCCTTGCGGATCTCGAACGTGTACGACAGGTGGTTGGGCGAGATGGTCCATGTGCTCGCCAGCAGTCCGATCACGTTCTGCTGGGCGTCAATGGTCGTGAGACCTTGATAGATCACGCTGTCGATGTCACGTGTTGTCGCGTCGACCTCGAACAGCGGATTGAGGACCCCCGGTGCTCCGACCAAAGCCTCCACCGCAGTTCCACCCCGGGCGGGCTTGGGCGCGGTGGCAACGGGCTGGCAGCCCATGACCAACGCCACCGTCGCGATCGCCGCGGCGGCGGCTAGCCGGCTATTGGAGATGAGCCCCCACCCATATGTTGGCCAGCGAGCACACCAGGAAGGCAACGACCAGGACCCAGGTCGTCCAGTAAATCTGCCGCTCGAGTCCGCGGCGGGTTCGATACCCGCCGCCCAGCCCACCGTCACCGCCGCCGATGGTGCCACCAAGGCCGGACGCCTTGGGCGTCTGCACCAGTACCCCCGCCATCAGCAGCAGGGCGAGCACCGCCTCGATGATGACGAGCGCGTTCTTGACCTGGGCCATCGACCGCTAGCTCACCCAGATCGAGCTGAACCGCGCCTCGATCGCCGGCCAGTTCAACGTGTTGAACCATGCAGCGACGTAGTCGGCCCGCTTGTTCTGATACTTCAGGTAGTAGGCGTGCTCCCAAACGTCGACGCCGAGAATCGGCGTCAGACCTTCCATATAGGGGCTGTCCTGGTTCGGGTACGACTTGATCGACATCTTGCCTTGCTTGTCCGCGAGCAGCCAGGCCCATCCGCTGCCGAACTGGCCGACGGCAGCCTTCTGAAGCTGCTCCTTGAACGAGTCGTAGCTGCCGAACGTGCTCTTGATGGTGTCGCCCAGCCGGCCCGGCGGGTTGCCGCCGCCGCCGGGGCCCATGATGCTCCAGAAGATCGAGTGATTCGAGTGGCCGCCGGCGTTGTTGCGGATGGCTGTCCGGACGTCCTCGGGCACCGTGTCGATCCCCCACAAGAGGTCCTCGACCGTCTTGGTGCCGAGGTCGGGGTGCTTTTCGATAGCGGCGTTGGCGTTGTTGACGTAGGCCGCGTGATGCTTGTCGTGATGGATCTCCATCGTCTGCGCGTCGATGTGCGGCTCGAGCGCATTGAAGGCGTATGGAAGCGGTGGGACCGTGAATGCCATGGCGGGAACCTCCCCTAATAAGTTGCTTTCTTGCTCTGCCGTGACCAGTTTAAGGTGCGCTCTCACCTCGGGGTTCTGAACCGCCGGCCTGGGCCTTGACGGCGGCTGCCCGGCGTTCGATCTCAGCCGGGTCGCCGAGGTACCGGGTCGACTTCGGACGGAAGGCCGAATCCAGCTCGTAGACGCGCGGCACGCCGGTCGGGATGTCCAGGTCCACCACCTGCTGGTCGGTCAACCCCTCGAGGTGCTTGACGAGCGCGCGCAGGCTGTTTCCGTGAGCCGACACCAGCACGCAGCCGTGGGCGTGCAGGTCCGGCACGATCCCGTCGAACCAGTAAGGCAGCATCCGATCGACGACGTCCTTGAGGCACTCCGCGCTGGGCAGCAGCTCAGGTGGCAGGCCCGCATACCGCGGATCGTGCGATGGATGGCGCTCGTCTGACAGCTCGAGGTCCGGGGGCCGTACGTCGTAGCTGCGCCGCCATACCTTGACCTGGTCGGCTCCGTATTTCTTCGCCGTCTGCTGCTTGTCCAGGCCCTGCAGCGCGCCGTAATGGCGCTCGTTCAGCCGCCAGCTCCGCCGGACCGGGATCCAGGTGCGGCTCATCTCAGCCAGGGCAAGATCCGCGGTCTGGATGGCGCGCACCAGCACCGACGTGTGCACCACCTCAGGAGCGAGCCCTGCCTCCGCCATCAGACGGCCGGCCTCCTTCGCCTCAGTCACGCCGACCTCGCTCAGCGGCACATCGTGCCAGCCCGTGAAGAGGTTCTCGAGGTTCCAGGTGCTTTGCCCGTGACGGAGCAGGACCAGCACGCCGGGCGCTCTACCCGTGGGCATAGACCGCAGCGGTGACCTTGACGATCTCAGAGAACTCTTCAGCTTTCAGGCTGGCGCCGCCGACGAGACAGCCGTCGCACAAGGGGAGCTCCACATAGGACTCGACATTGCCCGAGTTGACGCTCCCGCCGTACAGCACGCGAACCTTGCGCGCGGCCCCGGCGCCGATCGTCTCCCCCACCACCCGCCTGATCAATCGCATGGTCTTGTAAGCGTGCTCCGGGTCGGCGCTCTTGCCGGTGCCGATGGCCCATATCGGTTCGTATGCGATGACGAGCCGGGATGAGTCGTCGGCCGAGCAGCTCGAAAGGCCGGACCTGACCTGCGCGCTGACCACCTCGTCCCCTTTGCCGGCGACATAATGCTCGTCCAGCTCGCCGACGCACATGATCACGCTCAGATCGCTGGAGAGCGCCGCGGCCGCCTTCCGGGCCACCATCTCATCGGTCTCTCCCAGGTATGCGCGACGCTCGGAGTGACCGACCAGCACCCACTGGCACCAACCCTTGAGCATCGCCGGCGAAACCTCCCCCGTGTACGCGCCCGACATCTCCCAGAAGCAGTCCTGGGCGCCGAGCTCGATGCCGGTTTGATCCAGCATTTCGGCGACCCCGAGAAGCCATGGGAAGGGCGGGAACAGAGCGACCTCAACACGATCGGAGTGCTCGGACGCCACCGGGAGGATGCCCTTGACCAGGTCGAGCGCGGCGCCGCCGTCGATAGGGTTCATCTTCCAGTTGGCCGCGAGCAGCGGCAGCTGCGCGACGCCCACTCACGCCTCCTTCAGGATCGCGACGCCGGGCAGCTCCTTGCCCTCGAGGTACTCGAGCGTGGCGCCGCCCCCCGTCGAGACGTGCGAGAAGCGCCCGGACAATCCCAGCGCGTCGATGGCGGCCACCGTGTCGCCACCGCCAACCAGGGTGTAAGCGTTGGAGCTCGCCATCGCCTCGCCGACAGCACGCGTCCCCTCGCTGAAATCGGGAATTTCGGCGACGCCCATCGGTCCGTTCCAAACGATCGTCGATGCCGCACCGATGTGCTTGGCAAACTTCGCCACTGATTTGGGACCGACGTCCAGGGCCATCCAGCCCGGCTCCACGCCCCTGGCGGAAACCACCCGCAGCTGCTGCTTCGGCTCCATGCGCTGGGCGCAGACGAGGTCGACCGGCAGGACGAGCTTCGTGCCTCCGCTCTTCTTGACAGCCTTCGCGTCGTCCAGCGCCGAGTCCTCGACCAGGCCTTTGCCGGTCGGATAGCCCTGTGCTTTGAAGAACGTGTTCGCCATGGCGCCTCCGATGAGAAGGGCATCCACCTTCTGAAGAAGGTGGCGGAGCACGCCCACCTTGGTCGAGACCTTCGCGCCCCCGACGACCGCCACGAGCGGTCGCTTCGGATCATCCAGCGCTTTATGGAGAGCGGCGAGCTCGGCTTCCATCAGCTCTCCGGCGTACGCCGGCAGATATGCGGCGACGCCGACGACAGAGGCGTGCGCGCGATGCGACGCGGCGAAGGCGTCGTTTACGTACAGCTCGCCGAGTGCGGCCAGCCGGCGTGCGAAGTCGGCGTCGTTGGCCTCGTCCTCGGGATGAAACCGGACGTTCTCGAGAAGCAACACGTGGCCCGCTTGCAGCCTCCCGACCGCCGAGCGGGCCGCCTCCCCGACGCAGTCGTCCGCAAATTGGACCTCCTGGTCCAGCTGCTTGGCGAGGCCGACCGCGACCGGCCGCAGAGAAAGCGCGGGCTCGGCGCCCTTAGGCCGTCCCAGGTGGGACATGACGATGACCTTCGCGCCGCGCTCCGCCAGGTGCTTGAGCGTCGGGACGGCGGCTCGAATGCGGGCGTCGTCGGTGATGGCGCCCTTGGCGAGAGGTACATTGAGATCCTCGCGCACGAGGACACGTTTAGCCGCAACGCCGACGGACGTGATCGAAGCTTTCAGAGTCGCGCCGCCATGTAGTTGATCAGGTCGACCATCCGGCAGCTGAAGCCCCACTCGTTGTCGTACCAGCTCACGACCTTGGCCCACTGCGAGCCGAGCATGAGGGTGAGTGGAGCATCGACGATCGACGAATGCGGATCGCCCTTGAAGTCTGATGAGACCAGCTCCTCGTGGCTGACCGCCAGGATGCCCTTGAGCTCTCCCTTTGCCGCATCGTCGAAGGCCGTGTTGATGTCCTTGGCGCTGGTCGTCTTGTTGAGCTCGACGGTGAGGTCGACGACCGAGACGTCGAGCACGGGAACGCGGAACGCCATGCCGGCGAACTTGCCGGTCAGCTCGGGCAAGACCTCGGCCACTGCCCGGTTGGCGCCGGTGGAGGTCGGGATCACGTTGTCAGCCGCGGCGCGCGCCCGGCGCAGGTCTTTGTGCGGGAGGTCCTGCAAGCGCTGGTCCGAGGTGTAGGCGTGGATCGTCGTCATCATTCCGCGCTCGATGCCGAACGACTCGTTGAGGACCTTGGCCAGCGGCACAAAGCAGTTCGTGGTGCAGCTGGCATTCGAGATGACGTTGTGCTTCTTGGGGTCGTAGCCCTTGTGGTTCACGCCCATGACGACGGTGTAGTCCTGGTTGGTGGCGGGGGCAGAGATGATGACCTTCTTCGCCCCGCCCTTGTCGATGTGCACGCGTGCCTTGGCAGCGTCTGTGAAAAGGCCGGTGGACTCGACGACGACGTCCACGCCAAGCTCTTTCCAGGGCAGCTCGCCCGGGTCTTTGAAGCTCAGGAACTTGATGGTTCGGTCGCCGACTTTGATGGCCTCGGTACTAGCGGAAACCTGCGGGCCGAAGGTGCCCAAGGCGGTGTCGTGCTTGAGCAGGTGGGCGAATGTGGCGGCGTCGCCGATGTCGTTGACGGCCACTATCTCGAAGTCTGTTTTCATTCCGTCGGCCGCTCGGTAGATGTTGCGGCCAATACGTCCGAAGCCGTTGATACCGACCTTGATCATCTAGTGGCACGCTCCAAGTACGCCGTGGCGGCCCAGCACGGCCGAGTGGGAAGGGCGGCGAAGTAATGTTATGCGGAGCGGCGTGCTGGTTTCGGTGCGCCGGCCTCGACGAGGGCGTCGGCCATCTCCTGCAGCCGGCGCAAACGATGATTGACCGCCGATTTCGACAGCTTCATCCGGCCGGCCAGCTCACCCAGGTTGAGCTCTGGGTTGGCACTCCTCCAGCGAGCCATCTCACGCAAGGCCGGCGGCATCCCATCCAGCTTGCCGGTGGACTCGAGCCGCTCGATGGCCGCCGCCTGCCGCAGCCCTGAGCCGATGGTCTTGCCGATGTTCGCCGTTTCGAAGTTCAGGCGCCGGTTGACCTTTCCGCTGACCTCCCGGACGACCCGCACGTTCTCGAACTCCATCACCGCTCGGCTGGCGCCCATGAGAGACAGCAGCCGCACGATTCCATCTCCCTCCTTGATGTAGACGACGTTCTGGCCGCTCCGCTCCATGATGCCCACCCGGGCGCCGTTGGCGTCTGCAAGACCCGCGATCTCCCTGGCCCATGAGCTGTTCGGAGCGACGAACTCGAGATGGTATCGAGAGCTGGGGGCGTTGACCGATCCGCACCCGAGGAACAGGCCGCGAAGCATCGATTTGCGGTCGCATGGGGCATCCGGCACGGCACGGGTCGCCGCCTGTGTGAACGCCGGCACAAGGCCGGGCGGCAACGTCAGCTCGACGAAAAGCGAGACGCGCTTGCGGGTCTTCACCGCCTGGTACTTGGCATCCATGTGACCGACGGCGCGGCCCAGCCTCACGACCTTGCGTGCCACGGGGTTGCGCAGCAGCGAGAAGTAAGCGGCCGGTCCTTCGCTCGGCCGCTTGATCAGCCGGCCGCGCGAGCCGAAGTAGATGCCGAGCAACTCACTCAGCTGACAGCACGGCCGTGCCGGCAGATGTCCGGCCATCTCGTCCTTGACGTCTGCCGAGAACGAAATTCCGCGTACCTCCCCAGGACCTATGTAGTGTGCCCTGTCCCCGGGTCCAGTTTACCCCCGCGCATGTCGGAGAAACTCATGGGTCCAGGTCGGGGCGTGGCACTAACAGGGCTGCGCGCGGGACAATGTGTTCGGGGGATTAGGCAGTGCCCGAGATGAGGATGATCGAGGCAGTCCGCGCCGCCATCACCGAGGAGATGGAGCGCGACGAGCGCGTCGTGGTGATGGGCGAGGATGTCGGCCGGAAAGGCGGCGTGTTCGGAGCGACCGACGGCCTCTATGCGCGCTTCGGCGAGGCGCGGGTGCTGGATACGCCACTGGCTGAATCGGGCATCGTCGGAGTCGCGATCGGCGCAGCGCTCAACGGGCTCATTCCCATTGCCGAGATCCAGTTCGCGGACTTCATTCACCCCGCCTTCGACCAGATAGTGAGCGAAGCGGCTCGCACACGCTACCGGTCCAATGGGGACTATTCGGTCCCGATCGTCATCCGGACCCCATTTGGTGGCGGCGTGCATGGCGGCCTCTACCACTCGCAGTCGATCGAGGCCTTCTACGCGCATGTGCCCGGCCTCAAGGTGGTGGTCCCGAGCATGCCCGCGGACGCGAAAGGACTGCTCAAGTCGGCGATTCGCGACCCCGACCCGGTCCTCTATCTCGAGCACAAGAAGGTTTACCGGCTGGTCGCCGAAGAGGTCCCCGATGGAGAGCACCTGGTGCCGATCGGACCCGCCGTGGTCCGGCGGGAAGGGACGAACCTGAGCTGCTTTGCCTGGGGTCTAATGACGCATTACTGCCTGGAAGCAGCCGAGCAGCTGGCCGGCGACGGCGTGAGCGTGGAGGTCGTCGACCTGCGGACGCTGGCGCCCCTCGACCGCGACGCGATCCTCGAATCGGTCCGCAAGACAGGCAAGGCGATGGTGGTCTACGAGGACAACCTCACCGGTGGCTTTGGCGCGGAGGTGTCCGCCATCATCTCCGAGC
>VBIU01000142.1 GCA_005880945.1 Chloroflexota bacterium
GAGCCAAGGCCGCCGGCCCCCAGGAGCAGGACGCTCGAGGACAGCAGCTTGCGCTGCCCCACCCCGCCCACCTCGGGCAGGATGAGGTGCCGAGCGTATCGGGAGACCTGATCGGGAGTGAAGCCGCGGCCCTGTGCCATTCTCAACTCACTATACCCAGGGTCGATTGCGGCTTATTCCTATAGTGGGAGCCCATGGAAACCGAGTACCTGGACGAAGAGCAGGTCATCGCGCTCTACAACAAGGTTCGAACCGGCAAGAGGACCTGGCCGACTGGCATCTGGTCCTCGC
>VBIU01000143.1 GCA_005880945.1 Chloroflexota bacterium
GCCGAGCGCGAATCGGCGGAGCGGTTCTGGGCGCAGCTCCGCTTGGTGCGCAGCACGCGCGGCCAGGCCGCCGAAGCGTGGTCGATTGTCAACGTCGAGGACGAGCGCCGCGGCGAGGTGACGATGATCTGGGGCGAGCCGCACCCGTACTGCGTGGTCATCCTCGACGACGATGTCGAGACGGGCGGCTGGGAGCAGGTGATCTACAGGCTCGAGCAGGAGATCCTGGTCGAGGAGCCTGGAGTTGTCAGCTACGCGGTGTGGCACAAGGGCTTCGTCGGCGAGTACTACCGCTGCGCGGATTGCGGTGAGCTGCACAGCCAGTTCGACGAAGACGCTGCCGGCGAGCTACGCCTGGACGACCTGGAACCGCCGGACGAGCGCTAATTCCCTCTCCCCTCCGGGGAGCAATCAATAGGGCCCATCCATGCCGCCGCTTTGCGCGCAGGGTCAGGGAGAGGGGCGTTAGCCGGCAACCACCGCTACTCGACGGTAAGGGTGTAGTTCTTGCCCTCCCAGCCGGTCATGTAATGGGCAGTCCACGAAAACGTCGAGCCCGCAGCCAGCTTGTTGGAGGGGATCTCCGCAACCCAGACCCCCAGCGTCGTGTCGATCGCCTCGACCTCGCCGAAGGTCTTCCATTCGTCGAACGTGTAATGGACCGAGCCGGGCCGCGGGAGCTGCACGCGTAAACGGCGGCCGGGGGCGAGCCGCGTGATCTGATGGCGGTGCGTCCAGACAAACGCCGGCTCGTGCGTTGCCCCTTCCGTGTAACGCCGGCGCGCGGGCAGCACGATGTCAGGGAACCCGGCGAGCGCGATCGTCACCAGCAGCTCGAGATATTCGGCATGCGCCCAGCCAAGGGGGCTCGCCGAACCAGTGGCACGGCCGAAGGAGAGGCCGCGTTCAGGAACGTCGGCAGCGTCCCACACCTGCTCCGGAAGCATGAGTCCGGGACCGGCGAACCCCTCGAGCGAGCGCACGATCTCGGCTGCGGGCAGGCCCATGGAAAAGAAGTGGCGTGCCCGCTCACCGGTGAGCACCGGCCATGCGCGGCCGCGGCCGCTGCCATCCCACGGCGACCCGTCGTCCTTCTCGCCGTAGAAGTCGCCGGCGTAGCGACGCCAGGCGGGGCCGGCGGGAAGGCTCACCTTGAGGGTCGCATCCACCCCTTGAAGGCTGCGCAGGATGCGCTCGTCCTTCGGCCTCCGAAGGCCGTAGCGGACCAGCTCTAGGAACTCGGGCGCGATGGCGCCTTCGGTGGGACGGTGGTCGGGGTCCCCCGCCAGACGGACGTATTGTCCGGCCGGCGTCGAGCACCAAGACTCGACGCGATCGCTCCAGTAGTCGGCGACGGCACGCAGGTGCCCCGCCGCCACGTGCTCGCCGGCCTCGTGCGCGAACTCGGCGGCCACGACAAGCGCGGCGACGCAGGCGGCCAGAGTCGAAGGCGAAAGCCCGCCGAGGTCCTCCCATCGATCCAGCTGGGTGAGGGGTCCCTCGCGAATGAGGAACTGCGCTGCCGGGCGGACCATGATCGGATAGGGATCGTGGTCGAGGCACCCGGCCACGCCCAGCCGCCAGGCAAGAAGGATCGGCAGGGCAACCTGGTCCAGCTCCGTTGACGTCCAGTGCGGCGTGCCGTCGACGAACCAGTTCTGGAACCACGCGCCATCCGGCCGCTGGCGCGCCTCGAGATGGCGGAAGGCGCGCAGCGCGGCAGCCTGGTCGCCTGCGTCGAGCAGGGCGGTTGCGATGCGACACAGATCGCGCGGCCACACGAGGTGATAGACGTGGTTTCCGTTGTGATTGCTCTCGCCCCAGGGAGCCGATGGGGAGGCCACGAACGCGCCGGCGTGCGATTTGTCCTCGAGGCAGCGCAACACAGCAAGGGACGCCCGCGCGAGCATCCCTTCATCCCCGCTGACCTTGCCGAGGGCCTGCGGCAGATCGGGAAGGCCACGCCAGGCGCGCTCGAACGCGGCGCGAACGCTGGCCGCACCCTTTTGCAAGACGTGACGGGCGACCTCTTCCGCATCGGAGCGCGTGTGCGCGAAGCCGATCGCCATCTGGAACGCTCCGGCCCGGATCCCGATCTCCGCGCCGACCGCAACATTGCCCGGTCCCGCCCGCTCGTACGTGTTGGAGATGCGGCCGTCGCCGTCGTGGAGGTCGACCTGCAGGTCCGAGCTCTGGAAGTAGCCGACGGTGGCCCGGCTGAAGGGTCCGACGATGCAGATCCACACGTCCTGCTGGCGCATCAACAGGGCGGGTGGGTGTGTGTCGAGGACCTGGCCGAAGTTGCCTTCTGTTCCGGGCTGCCAGTGGGCCGAGGCCTGCATGTAGAGCCGCACGTCGGGCAGCTCTGGCGTGAAGGTCGCGCTGATGAGCAGCGCGTTCTCTTCGGGATCCGAGAAGAAGTCTTTGGTCAGCCGATATTCGTGATGCGTGCTCTCGACGGTGAAACCGGGCGTCCCTGGGGTGAACCAGGTGAGGCGGTGCTGCCCGTCGCCGGCGTCGTCGACGGGAGGCGCTCCACTCGCGGACGCGAAAAAGCGCAGCTCATGCAGCGCGACGTGGTCGAGGGAGGGAAAGAAGACTTCGCTGAGGGCGCCGTCGACCAGCGTGTACCACAGCTTGCTCTTCGATCCGGGCGCTGCCCCGAACGCCATCTTGCGAGCCGGACCCCACATCGGCGGTGCGCCTGGGCCTCCTGGTGCCTCCATCGGGGTGTAAGTATGCGGAGAGGTCGCGGCGGATAGAATCGAGCGACGATCCCGACTCCCTGGGGAGGTGGCTGAGTGGTCGAAAGCACCCGCCTGCTAAGCGGGTAGGGGGTGTAAAGCTCCCTCGAGGGTTCGAATCCCTCCCTTCCCGCCAATCCCGAGACTTAGCATTTGGTCGTGGGCCGCTTTCGAAAGCGTTGGGGCGGCATCGTACAAAGTGACGACGGATTCACGGTCCAAGTGAGGGTTAGCAGCTTTCCAGGGGTCAGGATCCGATACAAGGAAGGCCCTCGCACGATGGACGTTTTTGCCGAGGCGATGGCGAAGGCCAAGCATTTGGTGCTCTATCAATCGAGCATGGCTGGTTGGGAACCGCCCCATGCCTCAGAGACAGTCGATGATGCCACCCGCCAAACGGTGCTCGATCGCATCATGGCTGCACTGACGTACGCAGGCGATGTCGTCGAATTGGAAGGTCGCTTTCCGAAGGTACGCAACCACGTGGAGGGACAAATCCAACTTGAACAAGAGCTTGCGGCAGCGAGACTGAAATGGCGCGAAGAGGACGAACTAAGACGGAGATGGCGCAACGATACGCTGGAAGAGCACCGGCATCGCGACACTCCGAGGTAAAGGGTCAGGGGATCATCAGATACGGGCTGTGTCTCTGGGATGACCGGGTTTGACTCCCTCCCTTCCCGCCACTCGCCGGATCGCGCGGCGTTCCGACCCAACTTAGGATTCGATTCATGGGTCCGGACGACGTCAGTGATTTCGACTCGTTCGTGCGATTTGTCGGATGGCTCGCCCGTGATCGCGCGGATGAGGTTGCCAAGGAGAAGCTCGCCCCAAGCCACCCGATGGGTCCGGGAGTCAATGGGTGGGAAAACTCAACAATCGAAGCCTTCCTAGCCGTCGTGGCGGGAATTCGCGTTCATCCTTCACGCTGGCAAGACCTACGAATAAACCAGAGAAGCCGATTTACAGGTCGCTGCAGCTACAGGCTCCTCAGGTAGATCGATGAGCGGGTTTGAATCCCTCCCTTCCCGCTCCATGCGCCTGTCGTCCGGGTCGTAGGCCCTTGGAACTTCACTGCCCAGAACGTCCTGATATCAGCCTCCACAAGTTTCGAGCCAACTTTTCGGCTGGCCAAAACAACATCTGCTCTCGTTGGTGCTGGCGCAGCACAGGGACCAACCGATCCCGAAGCTCAAGGGTGCTCAAAACGCCGACGTCGACATGTGGCAGGTAGGAAACCGCTGCAGCCCGGAGCAACCTATCGAATAGATCGACGCGTGATTGCTTGGACCATCCCTTAACCACCACAGTGGAATCCTCGACTCCCAGTTCGGCCTGACTGCCTCGTGAATCAAAAACTCCGTCCGGGCCAAACTCCACCATTTCGGGAGGTTCCTGAAAGATGAATCCAGGCCCCAACTCATCCAGAACGTACACCACGAATTCAACCGAGTCGTACTCGAAGGTAGGCGTCAGTCTCCTTTGCCAGGGTCGGCGGAGGCCCATGGTCGCCGCCTCTGCCGAGCTGAACTCGAAGAAGGGCGGCAGTGGGTTGTCGGGTTCGGAGCGGGCCTTCAAGTCACTCGGGATCAAGTCTAGGAGTCACCCATTCGGTCCCTCACGGGATCGACGGGTAGCGCTCTTGCCGGCACCTCGCCCCACCTATACTGCCCCCGTTCCTGCCCGACTTGGATCCGGAGGACACCGAGATGCCGCGATCACATCGGCTGGCTCTTGCTGTTGGTCTTGCTTTGTTGGCCCTGGCACCGACCACGGTGTTTGCCGCCTCAGCATCGGAATCGATCTCCGGAGTGGAGCTCGGCGTTCCCACCTCCTGCGGTCCGAGCGGCTCAACCGATTCCATAAGCACCTTCGGCGGTACAGCCACAGGCACGATCAACGGGGTGTGGTCAGCCTCCGTGTGTCACACCGAACTCTCGATCGCCCCTGGGCCCACGGCCACGATTTCCGGCGGCACCTTCCGAGTGACCGGGTTCAGAGGCTGGCATTACGTCAAGATCGTCGGCGGCTTTGTTTCAGGCTCCATTCCCGCCGGCGTGGAGGCCGACTACGTCGTCAACGGAGGCGGAACCTGCACCCAGGTATGCCAAGCACCTTCGCGGCCACCCTCACGCACTACGGTCTGTTCTTCAGCGGCAGCTGCCACGTCGTGTCAGCCACGTTGAACGGAGCAGGTCAGATCACGTACTGAACGACAGCGTGGTTGCAGATCCGTCGCTCGATCATTTCAGCGTAGCTCTCGACACGTGGCGCAGTGGCTTTCGTACTGTTTGGCGACCGAACGCGTTACACGATCATGCGCCGACTGATTTTCGCCCTCCTTCTGGTAGCGGTGGCGTGCGGCCAAGCTCAAGCCCGTCCGGCCACCTCCGCTGTGGCGACGCTAACAACTCCGAGTGCCACGGCACCAGCAAGCTCCACTTACACCCCAAGCCCTAGCACCGGACCAGTCCCGAGCCCCAGCTCACGTCCTAGTCCAACCTCAACTCCGTTGTCAAACCCATTCGTCGAGTACGCCGTCCCGACCGCTGGTAGCCTTCCGCACGGCATCACTTCCGGGCCAGACGGGAACCTCTGGTTCACCGAGCTCGGTGCCAACAAGATCGCGAAAGTAAGCCCGTCCGGCGTCTTCACCGAGTACTCGGTTCCCACCGCCTACAGCGGGCCGTGGGGCATAACGGCGGGGCCCGACGGCAACCTCTGGTTCACGGAATACGGCACGAGCACGGTGGCCAAGGTGACAACCTCGGGCGTCTTCACCGAGTACACCGTCACCTCCGGGAGCAGCACCGGTCCGACTGGCATCACCGCGGGGCCGGACGGCAATCTGTGGTTCATCGAAAACGGCGCTAACAAAGTCGCCAAGGTGACCACATCGGGCGTCGTCACTGAATACCCGGTTCCAACCTACCGGAGCTTCTTGCCGGGCATCGGGTCGAGCATCGTAATCGGGCCGGACGGAAACCTCTGGTTCACCGAGAACGGTGCCAACAATGTGGCCAAGATAACGACCTCGGGTCAAGTGACCGAGTACCATCCCCCCACGCCGAACAGCTTCAGCCAGAGTATGGTGGCGGGCCCGGACGGAAACCTCTGGTTCACGGAGAACGGCGTGAACAAGGTCGCCAAGGTAACGACTTCGGGTGTCTTTACAGAGTACCCAACACCAGGTGACAACGGTCCCATCGCCATTACGTCAGCACACGGAAACCTCTGGGTTACAGAGAACACTCCCAATCTGCTGGCAAAACTGACAACCTCGGGCTTCTTCACCGAATATTCGGTCCCGACAATCTCCAACAGCTCAGCTTTCGGCATTGCCGGGGGGACAGACGGAAATCTGTGGTTCACCGACCAGAATTCGAACCTGGTCGTCAAGTTCGTCTTAGTCCCCTAGCTCTATCCATATCAGGACGCCAAAAGACTCTTGTCGGTACTTTGGGACCCGCGTAGGCTTGCGCCCATGGAGCTCGTGCTGGTGCTCGCGATCTTTGTTGGGTTGGCGCTCGCAACTCATCTCTTCGGTGCTGACACGCGGCCGGGCTTCGTTGATGGACGCTCCGACCGCGTTGAGCATTGGTTCCCTCACTCGAGAACCGACTAGAGAACGCAGCCGGAATTCTCGCCGTCGGTCGATTGACGTGGCCGGCTTCCAAAATCGGGCTCCTGGCCACGGTTAGACTCGGTCGATGGTTGGTCGAGTCGCAGCGCTTGTAATCGTTGCCTTGCTCGCGGCGACGGCATGCACGCGCAACACCCCGAATCAACCCTCCAGCCCTAGCGCAGGCACAGTGCATTGGACGAGTTGCGGCGGCGGTTTTCAGTGCGGCACCGTGCAGGTGCCCCTCGATTACGCTCATCCCGACGCCGGCACTATCAGCATCGCGCTGAACCGAAAACCGGCGACGGATCACGCCAACCGCATCGGCTCGGTGCTGACCAACCCTGGCGGCCCTGGTGCTTCGGGCATCCAGTTCCTGCAGGGCGAGGCATCCTCGATGAAGAACCTGAACGCTCGGTTCGACCTCATCGGCTTCGACCCGCGAGGCATCGGCCAGAGCGCGCCCGTCCGCTGCCTAAACGGCCCGGAAGAGGACGCTTTCAATGCGCTTGACTCGGTGCTCGACGACCCGCAGGAGAAGCAAGCTCTCATCGACGCTGACAAGAGCTTCGCCGCCGGATGTATGCAGCGCAGCGCGAGAGTCCTGCCCTTCGTGGACACGGTGAGCGCGGCCACCGACATGGACCTGATCCGCAAGGCGCTTTGGCCAGATGTACGCGCACCTGTTTCCGGGCAATGTGCGCGCGCTGGCGCTTGACGGCGTGCTCGACCCCGCCCTTTCGGCAAACGACCTCGTGCTTGCACAGATGGTCGGCTTCGAGCGGAACTTGCAGGCATTTCTGGCCGACTGCGCCGCGCGCCAGTCTTCCGCGAAGCGGTGCGCATACGGCGCCACCGGCGATCCAGCCACCAAGCTCCAGGCCTTGATGAATCGGGTGGACAGAACGCCGATGCCGGTCGGCAGCCGCGCCCTGACTCGTTCGCTCGCTGTCATCGGCGTGCTCCTCGGCCTCTACAACAAGAGTTTCTGGCCCGCGCTGGACCTGGCTCTCGCGGCCACCGATCGAGGCAACGGCGCGGCCCTGCTCAGGCTCGCCGACATCTACCTCGCGCGCAATGCGGACGGAACCTACGACAACGAGACCGACGCCAACTTCGCTGTCAACTGCCTGGACCGGCCTGTGTCGCTTGACGTCGCCACATATGACAAGCTCGGCCCCGCATACGCCAGGGCATCACCGCTGCTCGGGCCAACGTTCCAGTATGCGAACCTGGGCTGCGCGTACTGGCCGGTGAAGCCCACCGGCCACCCTGGACCGCTGACAGCGGACGGCGCGCCGCCGATCCTGCTCGTTGGAGGGACAGACGACCCGGCGACGCCATACGCGTGGGCGCAGTCGGTGAACCGCCAGCTCGCCGGCTCGGTCCTGTTGACGCGCCGGGGCAACGGCCACACCTCGTACGACTCGAGCGCGTGCGCCCACGCGGCGATGGACGACTACCTGATCAACCTCACGCTTCCTGCCCCGGGGACCGTCTGCTCGAGCTGATCAGCTGGCGGCGGCGACTGGAACCTTTGCCTTCGCGAAGGTGAGCTCCCTGCTTTTGACGTCGACCTCTATGGTGTCGCCCTCGGCGAACTTCCCCTCTAGCAGCATCATCGCAAGCGGATCCTGAACCTGGCGCTGAATCGCGCGCTTCAGTGGGCGGGCTCCATAGACCGGGTCCCAACCACGCCGCGCCAGCAGCTTGCGTGCCCCATCGGTGACGACGAGATGGACCCTGCGATCCGCCAGGCGCCTTTCGAGGCGCCTCAGCTGGATCTCGACGATCGCGGTCAGCTGTTCCTCCGTCAGGGCGCGGAAGACGATCACCTCGTCGACGCGGTTTAGGAACTCCGGGCGGAAGTGGTCGCGCAAGACAGCGTTGACCGCCTCTTTGATCTCTTCGAAGCTGCGGCCCGACATCTCCTGGATCATCTGGCCGCCGAGGTTGGAGGTCATGATCAACACGGTGTTTCGGAAGTCGACTGTGCGGCCCTGGCCGTCAGTCAGCCGCCCGTCGTCGAGCAGCTGCAGAAGGACGTTGAAGACGTCTGGATGGGCCTTCTCGATCTCGTCGAAGAGAACGACCGAATACGGTCGCCGGCGGACCGCTTCGGTCAGCTGGCCGCCCTCGTCATATCCGATGTAGCCAGGCGGTGCGCCCAACAGGCGGGCGACCGTGTGCTTCTCTTGATACTCCGACATGTCGAGCCTGATCAAGGCCTGCTCGTCATCGAACAGAAACTCCGCCAGCGCTCGCGCCAGCTCGGTCTTGCCGACGCCGGTCGGCCCGAGGAAGATGAACGATCCGATCGGCCGGTTTGGGTCAGAGAGCCCGGAACGGGACCGCCGGACAGCGTTGGCAACCGCGCTCACCGCCTCGTCCTGGCCGATCACACGCTCGTGCAGGCGGTCCTCCATCTGGATGAGCTTGGCGACCTCGCCCTCCATGAGTTTGGAGACAGGGATATGGGTCCACCGGCTGACGATCTCGGCGATGTCCTCCTCGTCCACCTCTTCCTTGAGTAGTGCGTGGCCGCCCTGAAGCTCGGCCAGCCGTGAGTTGGCTGCCTGCAGCTGCTTCTCGAGCTCGACCGCCTTGCCGTAGCGAAGCTCGGCTGCTTTGCCGAAGTCAGCCGCTCGCTCGGCGCGTTCCGCTTCACCGCGAATCTCTTCGAGCTTGGCCTTGAGCGAGCGGATCTTGCCGATGACCTCTTTCTCTTGGTCCCACCTGGAGCGAAGCGAGGTGCGTTGCTCCGCCAGCTCCGCGAGCTGGCGCTCTAGAGCCGCGAAGCGCTCCTTGGAAGACTTGTCGGTCTCCTTCTTCAGAGCCTGCCGCTCGATCTCGAGCTGCCGGATCTGCCGCTCGAGCTCGTCGAGCTCTGCCGGTAGCGAGTCGATCTCGGTTCTCAACTTCGCGGCGGATTCGTCGATGAGGTCGATCGCCTTGTCGGGCAGGAAGCGGTCGGTGATGTACCGATGAGACAGCACCGCTGCAGCGACGATGGCAGCGTCCTTGATGCGAACGCCGTGGTGCACCTCGTAACGCTCCCTCAGGCCGCGCAGGATGCTGATGGTGTCCTCGACGGATGGCTCGGTCACCATGACGGGTTGAAACCGGCGCTCGAGGGCTGCGTCCTTTTCAATGTGCTTGCGGTACTCATCGAGCGTGGTTGCGCCGATGGCTCGCAGCTCACCGCGCGCGAGCGCGGGCTTAAGTAGGTTGGCGGCGTCGATGGCGCCCTCCGCCGCGCCGGCGCCAACGAGAGTGTGCAGCTCGTCGATGAACAGCACTATCTGGCCATTGGCGCTCTCGATCTCC
>VBIU01000141.1 GCA_005880945.1 Chloroflexota bacterium
AGCAGCTGATCGGCTCGCCCAAGCAGCAGCCGAAGCTGCTGCCCACCTATCACCGGTTTCGCAATCACCTGCTGCGCATGTGGAGCGCTTTCCAGGAGGCGCAGGCCGAGCACGACAAGGCCGAGCGCGAATCGGCGGAGCGGTTCTGGGCGCAGCTCCGCTTAGTGCGCAGCACGCGCGGCCAGGCCGCCGAAGCGTGGTCGATAGTCAATGTCGAGGACGAGCGCCGCGGCGAGGTGACGATGATCTGGGGCGAGCCGCACCCGTACTGCGTGGTCATCCTCGACGACGATGTCGAGACGGGCGGCTGGGAGCAGG
>VBIU01000144.1 GCA_005880945.1 Chloroflexota bacterium
CGGCCAGATCGGCCTTCAGCCACTGCTCCTGCGGCGAGCCCGCGTCGACGGGGACGATTTGTGGGTTGCCGCTATTCAGCACGATGATGTGCCAGCTGCCGAGGTTGTAACTGTAATAGCCGTTCGGGTACCCAAAACCCGTCGTCCCGAAGTAGTCGTAGTACCCGGTTGGGTTGCCGAGATAGTACTCGTGGTTGCCCAGCGCAGGAAAAGTCCGCGCCTTCTCCTTGCCCCACGTCGGCGCGTAGCAGTTCGCGAAATCCGCGTCTGACGCATTTGGGTAAGCGTTGTCACCGATGGTATACACGGTTCCGGCAATCCCCTGCAGCAGCGTGTCGGTGTTGTAGCTATTGCGATCGCACTCGGCGATGTCACCGGCACCGACAAAGACAGGATCGCCACCCGTCTCGGCGGTCGTGGAGGTCTCTGGGTGGGGAACCATCGGGTCTTGCCGATCGGTGCACGTTGCGACTGTGGCGAGCGCAAGGAGTCTGGCAAACGCGGCGATTCTGGATCGCAATCACTCCTCCAAATGAGCCACGTTCACGGCGGCAAGGGTGCCGCGCCTAGTTCCTGCGACCTGTAGCGACTTACAAGTCTTGTGCCGGACCCGGCCCCGTTCGGAGTCAGGAAGTCGGAGTGAACTGCTTATAGGGGAAGGCATTGCGAGGTTGACGATCGCTCTGCGCCGTCTGCCCGGGACGTTCGGGCAAGAACTGCGCTAGCCAGCCCCGATTCTTGTAGCAAATCGGTTACAAGTCCGCCGGTGAAAGCCCGCCGCTGGCTGCGCCCGGGGTCGAGCCCCCCGTTGGAACGCGTTGCATTCACGCGCGTTACACCCGACGCCATATCTGCATGCCACTTGCGAAGGGGGAACAGCGTGACCGCGCCTTCGCGTCCTCGGGCCAATGCCCGGCAAGAATTCCTGCCCTTTGCACCGCCCTTGATCGGAGAGGAGGAGATCAACGAAGTCGTAGCGACGCTTCGTTCTGGGTGGATCACAACCGGTCCGAAGACAAAACGGTTCGAAACCAATATCGCTGCGTATCTCGGCGCGTCCGGAGCGCTGGCGCTGAACTCATGTACCGCGGCCCTACACACCGCACTCGTGACGCTGGGCGTGGGTCCCGGCGACGAGGTGATCACCACGCCATTGACGTTTGCCGCCTCGGTCAACGTCATCGAGCATGTCGGGGCCCGTCCCGTCCTGGTCGACGTGGAAGCAGACACCTTGAACATCGACACGGCCATGGTGGAGCGCGCGATCACGCCGCGCACCAAGGCCATCATCCCGGTGCACTTCGCCGGCCATCCGGTCGATCTCGATCCACTCTACGACGCCGCGCAGCGCCGCGGGCTCGCAGTGCTGGAAGACGCGGCTCACGCCTTGGCGGCGCGCTACAAAGGCCGCCTGATCGGTTCCGGCGAAAATCCCGTCGCGTTCAGCTTCTACGCCACCAAGAACCTCACCACAGGCGAAGGGGGCATGCTGACGGGGAGTCCCGAGTTTCTGGAGCGGGCACGCCTCATCAGCCTGCACGGCATGAGTCGCGATGCCTGGAAGCGCTACGACAAAGGGGGCAAATGGTACTACGAGGTCCTGTACCCCGGGTTCAAGTACAACATGACCGACATTCAGGCGGCACTCGGCCTGTGGCAGCTCAAGAAGCTTCCCGGTTTTGAGGAGCGTCGGCGCGCGGTGGTGGCGCTGTACGATCAAGCCTTCGCACAGGAAGACGCACTGGAGACGCCGGTCGAGCGACCGGAGGTCGAGCACGCTTGGCATCTGTACGTTTTGCGGTTGCGGCTGGAAGCGCTACGCATCGACCGAGATCAGTTCATCGAGGAGCTCACGAATCGGAATATTGGCACGTCGGTCCATTTCATTCCCATTCACCTCCATCCGTATTACCGCGACAAGTACGCATTCACGCCCGAGTCGTATCCGATCGCATACTCGAACTATCGCCGCATGATTAGTCTGCCGCTCAACGTCCGACTGAGCGATGCGGATGTCGCCGACGTGATCGAGGCCGTACGTGACGTCGTGAGTGAATTCCGCCGATGACAGCGCAGCCGGTCACACTCGCGCCCCACACGACGGCCGACAATGTGACCGCAGGCCTGCGCGTTGCCTACGTGATTACCCGCTCCGACTCAATCGGCGGCGGCCACATCCATATCAGAGATATGGCGCTCGCCCTGCGCGCGCGCGGCGGCGAGCCGTTCGTCCTGGTCGGCGGCCAGGGACCATTCACCGACGAGCTGCGGCGGCTGGAGATCCCCTACCGCTCACTGCGGCATCTCGTTCGGCGGATCCACCCCTGGCACGATGCGGCGGCGTTCTTCGAGCTACGGACTCAGCTTCGCGAGCTCCAGCCCGATCTCGTGTCGACGCACAGTGCCAAGGCCGGCTGGCTGGCCCCGCTGGCAGCAGCGCCGCTCAATATTCCGTGCATCCAAACCACGCACGGGTGGTCGTTCACGACGGGTGTCCCCCGCTTCGCGGCACTCTGTTACAGCTGGATCGAGCGCATCGGCGTCCTCTCCGCCGACAGAGTGATCGCGGTGTGTGACTACGACCGGCAACTCGCGTTGCGTTACCACGTTGCACCGGAGCAAAAACTGATGACGGTGCACAACGGCATGCCGGACATCGCCCCGGAGCTCCGCACCGCTCCTGAGCGCTCCCCGGTGCGCCTGATCATGGTCGCGCGCTTCGAGACACAGAAGGACCACGCGACATTGTTGCGAGCATTGGCTGGGTTGCGCTCCCGAGCGTGGCAGTTGGACCTGATCGGCGATGGCCCACAGCGAGAGGCGACCGCGACGCTCGCTCGAGAGCTGGGCGTTGCGGAACGCGTGCGCTTTCTCGGCGCGCGCAATGACGTTGCCGAGCACCTCGCCCGCAGCCAGATCTTCGTGCTGACGAGTCGCTGGGAGGGCTTTCCCCGCAGTATTCTCGAAGCGATGCGGGCCGGGTTACCGGTCGTGGCGTCGCACGTCGGCGGGGTACACGAGTCGGTCGTGGATGGCGTGACGGGCTTCCTCGTACCGCCGGGAGACGCGGAAACGCTGCGGTTCCGTCTGGACCTGTTGCTCGAGTTCCCCGCGTTGCGGTGCCGCTTGGGAGGGGCTGGCCGTGCGCGCTACGAGACCAAATTCACCTTCGACCACATGTTCGCGCAGACCGCGACGATGTATCGGCAGCTGAGTCGGCGTAGAACCGTTCAGCGCGCGTCGACAATGTAAGCCTGGATGATCGGCCGCGCGGTTGAATTCGCGCGGTCCGACCAGATACTCGCCCACACGACGCGTCTGCCGTCCCGCGATGGTGTGGCGTGCGCCTCACACCGATAGCACCCCGACGTTTCGGTGCGCGTATGAGCGAACCGCTCCACCGCGCCCCCATCCAACCGCACGGCGATGATCTCGTCGCTGAACCGTCGTCCCGGCGCCGGCCAATAGGAAACGTACGCCCACCCGGGTCGATCATAATTGCGTGTCGATATGTGGTACGGATACGCTTCGTTCGTCGGGTCTGTGAGCGCCCTGATCGCGCCGTCGCGGAGTCGGACCATCATCACGCCACCAATGAGAACGTCCCCCACGCGGCGTCCGCGATTGCCGCAATGCTCTTGCCCGATGATGACGTCCTCATCATGATCGAACGGGTTGAGCGTCATATCCTGGTGTCCGAGGTCGTAGATGAATCCCTTCACGGCCGCTCCGCTGCAGTTCGGATAGGTGCCTGGCATCGGACGGGGGGTGGCGGCGAGCGTGTTGGGATTGACGTCGTAAACGCGCAGGTAATCGCCATGGTAATTCACCACCACGAACTTGCCGGACGGTGAGATCGATACCCAGCTCACCGAACAGCCGCCGGGTAGCCCACAGTCCGTAATGAGGTCGCGCGCCGGACCAATGCGCCGCTGGGGATAGGGCGCCAACGGCGGCTGTGGATCCATATCGACGATGAAGAAATGCCGGCGATCGGTTAGCGCGATAAACCTGCCGTCGTCAGACGCGTTGCCGCCGATCCCGATCACAGGAAACGGCAGCATCCAGCTCCGCGTTTCCGTGCAGGTGACGACGTCAAACCAACTGAGCCTGTCTGTGCGATTGACGTTGATGCGTTCGTGCGGATGCCTGCTGCTTGGATGCCAGCGATCGTCGTAATAGTCGTAGTTGGGGCACGGTGTGCGCACGGGCTGATACGTCCCGCCATCGAGATAGACGTAGTCGGGCGCAGCGCTGTTCTGGATTGCGAGGAGCGTACCGTCTGCGCTCCACGGCTGATCGTTGGAATAGTGGTGCCGCGCGTCCGTCCCCCAGGTCCCGCGCGCACCCGCAGGGAAATCGATCGGAGTTCCCGGATCGCCCGAAACACGGAGTACCTTGAGCCCAAACGGGGACGGGAAAACCGGCGCAAGGTATCCCGGCTTCGGCAGTGTGTTTTCGAAAAGGACCGCCTGCGGATCCGTGAGCGGATGTCCGGCCTGGTTCGTAACGAGCAGCATGCAACACGCCAGAGCGCTCCAGACAGCAGAACGCATCATGCCCGTCCTAGTGGCAGCTGCCGCTACCCGAATCAGTGAACGTTTGGCCCGCGATGGGAATGAACTGCCAGCTGTAGCTCCCGTCCGCCAGGGTCAGCTTCAAGACGCCGAAGAGGTTCGTCGCCCGGACTTCACTGTTCGCGATCGGGGTCCCGAACGTATCGATGGTCGATCCGCCGGTCCCCACGGTGAACTGTCGGATCCCGTTCGTCGCGTCCGCCACCCCCCCGGGCGTCTGCGGCGCGAACCGCTCATACACGCGATAGTGCGCGTTCAGAACCAGCTCCGCTCCCGCAGCGTAGAGATCGTCCCACAACGGCTTCACGGCCGAGCGCACGCTCGTACCAGTTGAGCTGAAGCGCGGCTGATCCCAGATCGCCACCGTGCAGCGCTTGGCGCTGGCAGCGAGATCGGCCTTGAGCCACAGCTCCTGAGCCGATCCCACGGTCATATCGATCTGGCTGTTCAGCACCACCACGTGCCAGGCGCCGACGTCGTAGCTGTAGTAGTACTTGCCGGAATCGCCGGCCACGGCGCCGAAGTACTGCCAGTAGCCCGCCGCTCCCGGTTGTTGGTAGTCCTTATGGCCCGATGCCGGC
>VBIU01000145.1 GCA_005880945.1 Chloroflexota bacterium
TTCATCGATCGGGCTGCGCCATCGTCTGGGCCGACTGCCTCTTTGCCGATCAGCCTGTCGACGATGTCCTGGTAACGCTTCCGCTGGTGCGGCCACCGGAAGGGTTCGTTGGCGGCCGCGGCCCGCTCTGCCAACCGGATGCGCAGCGAAGGATCCGCGTGGAGCTCGCGGATGGCTCGTGCCAGGTCGTTCGGGTCGCCGCCGTCGAACATCTCGAAGCACGCGTCGTCGAAATACGCCTCGACCGAGCGCGTGCGCGACACGACGGCCGGCTTTCGCATCGCGATGTAGTCGAACATCTTGTTGCAGAGAGTGAGGTCGCGATGCAGGTCCCGCCGCATCGCGACAACCCCGGCGTCTGCGCTCGCGATGGCCTTGACGAGGTCATCCATCGGGACGAACTGCCCGGATACGCTAACGCGATCCCCGAGCTCCAGCTCGGAGACGAGCGACCGAATCTCCGGCAGCGCGGAGCCCTCCCCGTAGATTTGAAGGCGGAGTCCGGGCAGCTCATCGCGAAGCAGCGAAACGGCGCGCACGATGGTGTCGATCCCGTACACCCTCTCGACGGTGCCGTGGCAGATGACAGTGAACTCGCCGTTGGACGGCGGCGACGCGG
The DNA here is from genome assembly GCA_005880945.1 of Chloroflexota bacterium. Classification (GTDB taxonomy): domain Bacteria; phylum Chloroflexota; class Dormibacteria; order Dormibacterales; family Dormibacteraceae; genus Palsa-872. The sequence goes on from VBIU01000145.1 coordinate 620, forward strand.
GGTATCGCCGAGGGTCGAACTCGCTCTCGTCGGCCGAGTTGACTATCACCATCACCTTGTCAACTGGCGCTCCGCGCGAGACGAAGGCATCGCGCATCTGATCGGTGCATGTGAGGGCCAGGTCTGCGAAGCGGATCGCGGCCTGCTCGATCCAGGCGATGAGACGGACGAACGGGTGCTGCATGCCGGCCCCGAACTTGACGGCATAGAACTCGGGCATGCACTCATGCAGGTCGAGAATGACGCGAGCTCCAAAGAGCTTCGGGACGAAGGCGGCAAACACCAGCGAATCTGGCACCGTGCAGACCTGGACCAGATCGAAGCGCCGGCGAAGATGAAGGATGGCGGTCAGCACCGCGGCAAATGCAAAGAAAGCGCCGTACTGGGTCAGGTAATTCAGATGGCCGCTGCGGCGGCCTGCGATGCGGACGCGATGTACGACGAGGGGACCCTCACGCTGCAATGCCGCCTCGTCTGCGCGGCGATTGCAGATGACTTCAACCTCGTAACCCGCTTGCAGCAGCGCGTCCACCTGGCGCCGCACACGTGGATCCAGGGGATAGTAGCCCTGTCTGATCACACATATCCTTGCCGGCGCCCGGGGGCGGGCCTCGACGGCGGGCGATGACACCTTCGTTTCCGAGCGTATCGGGGGTCGGCGGTCGGAAGGAATGGGCGGCGCGTTCCGCCATCATCACCAATACCGGGCGCGTCCGGGACATTCGCCCATCGCATGGGCGCAGGTCACCCCGCCTGTTCGATCCTGTCAGATCGGGGTAGGGACGTCTGGCGGCGGGCGGCGGCGCCGCGGCACGATCGCCCAGAGCTTGGCGATCATCCAGGCCAACAGGGCCAGGGCGAGCAGGCCGCCGCCCAGCATCGCCGTCGCCTTTCCTGCATCGATCGAGGTGGAGGCCGTCAGCCTGGTGGCCGGAGGGCCGCCACTGGACCCGATCGAACCGGCCGCCGGCGACGAGCTCCCGCTCGGAGTGGGGGTCGCCTGGACAGGTTTGGGCGAGGCTTTCGGGCTGGGCGCCGAAGTCTTGGGCTTGGTCGGCGGCGGCGCGTGGTTCGCGGCCGGAAGGGGGGCCGGGGCTGCGGATCCGCAACCGCCGAACGCCTTGCGCGCACCGCTGAGGCTGCTCGAGCTCGAGTCGAGTGCCCAGGTGGTGCCCTCCTGGTTGAACCAGATGGCGGCCTTCAGCCGGGGGAACTTGCTCCCCATCGCGGCGGCCGCGTCTATGATCCACTGCCCCTTGGTGACGCCGGCCGGATCACCAGCCACCCGCTCGGCGCTTCCGTACTCCGCCAGCATCATCGGCTTGGAAGCGTTGAGTGAGGCAACGCGAGAGTAGGTCTGCACCGCGGTCAGACCTTGAGCGAGCGACGCCCAGCCGCCGCCGTTGGCGCCCCAGTTGTAGATGTCGATCGCGAGCCAGTCGACGTATGCATTGCCGGGATAGAACGAGCGCTGGTCGACACCGGCCGCATTCCAGACATTGGGGTTCCAGACGAACTTCACGTTGCTCGCCCCTGCCTTGACGAAGCGGTCGTGCACGTGCCTGAATGCGGCGATGTACTGCGCGACGGTATTGCCGTTGACGCCGTAGCCCCACGGATACCAGTTGCCGTCCATCTCATGGCCGAAGTCGAGCAGCACGGTGCCTCCGTAGTTGCGCAGGCCCACCGCCCACGAGTCGATGTACGTGTCGAAATTGCCGGCCGCGATCTTGCTGAGCGGAAACGTGTTGTTGGCCACCGTCATCGGCGATGGACCCCAGGCCTCCCACGTGATCAGAGGCGTCGACCCGGTGACGCCGACCGATTTGTAGTTCCGGACGGCTTTGAGCATCCAGGGCTGGTTGGCCGCGAACACTCCAGAGCCTTTGTCGCCCCATTGCGCGTACCAGTGGACGATGCTCGAATGGCGGCCGATCGCCGTGTCGAGCTTTCTGATCGAGGTCATGGTGGGGTCCCACGGCGTCTTGCTGTCGTACATCCCGAACTGCACCGTGCAGGGGGCGACGGCCGCCAGGACCGGTTTCGGTGCGGCCGCTGAGACCGCCCCCGCGAGGGACAGCCCTAGGGCAATCGTCAAAAAGACGGAGGAACGCCGCCAGCCGGTGCGCTTCATGAGACCCCCTGCGCGCCGCCTCCACAACCCTCCGACAAAGGGCGGGCGCCTTCTATTCGTGATCAAGGTCTCCTAACGCGGAGCGGGCCCAAACCATGCGTTCGGGCCCGCCCGCCTACTTTCAGCTGAGAGTGAGATGCCAGATCGCGCTGTCGGTTCCCCGATCGAAGATGTCGATGCGGCCGGCGCGCGAGATCGAGGTAGGGTGTGAGGTCCAGCTCCCCCCAAGCGACTGCCAGCTGGTCCACGCGCTGCCGTTCCAGGAACGCCGGTAGATGGCGCTGTCCGGGCCAAGCACGAAGACGTCGATGGTTCCCACTGCTGATGACGAGACACCCGGTCCGGAGGTCAGTGCGCCACCGAGCGCGTCCCATCCGGTCCACTGGGTGCCGTCCCAGGCCTTGCGGTAGAGCCCGTTGTCAGCTCCCCGCGCGAACACGTCGATCCGGTTTGGGCCCCACGACGCCGCCGCGGGGTCCGAGGTCAAGAAGCCGCCAAGGACTTCCCACGTGGTCCAGGCCTTGCCCGTCCACGACTTGTGGAGGAGCTGGCTGTCGGTGGCGCGCGCGAAAACGTCCATGCGGTTCGAGCCCCACGATGCCACCGTTGGCCCGGAGGTCAGGACGCCGCCCAGCGATTCCCAGGCCGACCAGTAAACGCCGTTCCAGAACGTGTGGATGAGCGCATTGTCAGCGCCCCGGGCGAACACGTCCATCCGCCCATAGCCCCAAGAGACCGCGGCGGGGTCTGAAGTGAGGTAGCCACCCAGCGCCTCCCAGCCACTCCACCTGGAGCGGTTCCACGACTTGTGATAGAGCTGGTTGTCGTTGCCGCGGATGAAGACATCCATCCGGCCGCCGCTCCGGTAGGTGATCGCCGGTCCGGAGGTGGCGAATCCGCCAATCGATTCCGTGGTCATCGACGGTCCAGGCGAAGGACTTGGCGATGGAGACGGCGACGGACTTGGCGACGGTGACGGCGACGGACTTGGCGATGGAGACGGCGACGGACTTGGCGATGGAGACGGCGACGGGGTCCCTGCTGGACATCCGCCAAATGCCGTGTTGGCTCCGGCCATCGAGTTGGCCGATGAATCCAGCGCCCACGTGGTGCCGCTCGCGTTGAACCAGATGGCGGCCGAGATCCGAGGGAACTGCACGTTCAGGGCGGTGGCCGCGTCGATGATCCACTGACCTTTGGTGACGCCAGGCGGATCGCCCGGCACCGGTTCCGCGCTCCCCCACTCGGCCAGCATCATCGGCTTGGTCGCGTTGAGGGCCGCCACTCGGGCATAGGTCTGGACGACCGTCAGGCCGTAGGCGAGAGAAGCCCACCCGCCGCCGTTCGCGCCCCAGTTGTACACGTCGATCGCAAGCCAATCGACGTACGCGTCGCCAGGATAGAAAACTGTCTGGTCGACGCCCGCGGCGTTCCAGACGTTCGGGTTCCACACGAATTTGACGTTCGTGGCGCCGGCGAGGACGAAGCGGTCGTGGACGTGACGGAAGGCGGCGATGTACTGGGCGACGGTGTTGCCGTTGACGCCGTATCCCCATGGATACCAGTCGCCATCCATCTCATGCCCGAAGTCGAGCAGCACAGGGCCGCCGTAGTCACGCAGCCCGTTGGCCCACGAGTCGATGTAGGCGTCGAAATTGCCGGCTGCGATCTTGCTGAGAGGGAATGTGTTGTTGGCCACCGTCATCGGCGAGGGACCCCAGGCCTCCCATGTGATCAGAGGCGTGGCTCCGGTGACTCCCACCGACGAATAGTTGCGGACGTTGTTCAGCAGCGCGGGCTGATTGGCGGAGAACACGCCCGAGCCGGCGTCGCCCCACTGCGCGTACCAGTGCACGATGCTCGAGTGGCGGTTGACCTTGGTGTCCAGCGCGCGGATCGCGGTCATCGCAGGATCCCACGGCGAGTTCGCTTCGTACATGCCGAACTGCACAGCACAAGAGGCTGTCGCTGCCCGAACGGGCTTCGGCGACGTGAGAACGCTGATCGAGACTAGTGCAACGACCAGGGCGGCGATCGTGAACGCGCAGGCGTAACGAAGTGCATGACGCAGCAATGGAATCCCCTTCTGGCCCGGGCAGCCTCCCGATGCCAATGCAAGTCAGGATGCGTGCCCCCTGACTGAGTTGCTTAACGAAATCGCAGGTGTTTCTTGCCTTCGCAACGCATAGCCGCGTGGTTCGCTGAACTGGGCGCGAACTCAAAAAAGAAAAGGCGCCCGCGCATTTGCGGGCGCCTTTGAGGTGCGTGGCTTAGAGCAAGCTGACAGCGATCGGCGGGGTCGTGGCCTTGAGAAGTGCGTTCGCAGTGTCCGTCACCGTGATCGTCTGGCTCGGGACTGTGACCAGCGCGGCTGAGAAGGTCCGGCTTCCAGCGTCGGCGTTAGTGAATGTGTAGTCGGCCGGCATCGTGCCCAGCTGCGTCGCCAGGAGATCGCTGGTCGTGAAATGCACTCTGCCTG
>VBIU01000093.1 GCA_005880945.1 Chloroflexota bacterium
CCACGAGACGTAGATGAATCCCCAGTGCAGGTAGGTCGCAGGCGAATCCATATCAGCTGTCTCCAATCAGTGGACGTTTCATCGCGACTTTGAACGGACCCGAGTAGGTCGAATACCAAGCTCGGTCCATACAACTCGATGGTGGCGAGTGTCACCGGCAGAAATCAGGGCCGATGGTCCCGGCCGGCCAGGGCCGGGGACCTGTCGGTTGCGGGCCGGACGGCTATTTCAATCATTCCCAAGGCAGGTTTGACTAAGCACAAGAGCCGTCCAACCTCAATCAAAACGCCTAAAAAGGGGCCGTTCCAAGGAGACGACATCCGTGAACAAGGAAATTCGGTGGCGAATCATCTCTCTTCAGGCGATGCTCGTGGTTATCCTCGCGGCGGCGTCAGGCTTCCTCGTTTACCAGGGGAACTTTGTGACCGGGATGGTGCACGACCAGTTGGTCGCGCAGAAGATCTTCTTTCCGGGCACCGACCAGGTGAAGGCCGGCGGAGCTCTTGACCCAGCGAAATTCCCAGCCGAGATCACCCGGTATGCCGGGCAGCAGGTCGATAACGGCGACAAGGCCAGGGTCTACGCGAACGACTTCATTGCCATTCACCTGGCGGGCATTGCCGGCGGCAAGACCTACTCAGAGGTCAGCAGCGCGAACAGCAAGCTGACCGCCCAGCTCGCAGCTACCCCGACTGCTGACCCCAACTACGCCACGCTCCAGGCGCAGCAGGCGACTCTCGCCGGCCAGAAGACGACGCTGTTCATGGGTGAGATGCTTCGCGGCACGCTTCTCAACTCGTGGGGCTGGTGGACGGTCGGCGTCTACACGACCTACGCGGCAGTCGGACTTCTGATCGCGGCGCTCGGCGTGCTAGCCGCACTGGTCTTCGAGCTCTTCATTGCGGGCCGCAAGCCCGAGTCACTCAAGGTTGCGCAGAGAGTCGCTGCCTGACAGCTGATAGGACGCAAGCTCCGGCGGGATCGGCCCGCCGGTGCTCTCTTTTCATGGGCCTTTTTGTCATTCGACTAGATCGTCACGGCGTGCCGCCTACACCGGTGAGGATTGTGGCTTGATCCGACCCAGGGCCTCTCGGTTGGGTGCGCCGGCTACGTCCCGGGCGTTGTCGTGTGCCGCGCCAGGTAAGCGGCGGCTTCCGCTCGACGCGCCACCTCCAGCTTGGAGAGAATCGTTGATACGTAGTTCTTGACGGTCTTCTCCGCCAGCTTCAGCTCCTTACCGATCTGGCCGTTGGTCTGACCCTTTGCGACCAGGGTTAGAATGCGCTCCTCCTGCGCGGAAAGGCGTGCGAGCTTCTCGTCGCGCATCGTCTTGCCTTTGCGCAGCCGCTCAAGGACGGATCGGGTCACCTCGGGATCGAGAAGGCTCTTGCCGGCACCCACCTCGCGGATGGCGCGGATCAGCTCGCCGCCGCGGATCTGCTTGAGCACGTAGCCAGCGGCGCCGGCCATGATCGACGCGAAAAGGGCCTCGTCGTCGGCGAAGGAGGTCAGCATGAGCACCTGGGTCTCTTCGAGTCGGGCCCGAATCTCACGTGTGGCTTCGATTCCGCTGCCGTCGGCGAGGCGAACGTCCATGACGACAACGTCGGGCTTCGTCCTCACGGCTTGATCGATCGCCTCTCGCACCGATCCCGCCTCTGCCACGACCGTCATGCCATCGGTCGCATTGATCAAGGATTTCACGCCATCGCGGACGATTTCATGGTCGTCGACGAGCAGCACGCGGAGTCGGTCCTTGACCATCAACCTATGGTCGCACTTGACCGCTTCGTGCCGAATGGCCGGTAGTCCTGCTCAGGCAGGGCCGATCGGACCTTCCGTTGATCAGACAGCGAACGTCAGGCGCAGCTTGGTCCCCTTGCCTGACTTGCTCGCGACGCGAAGCGTGCCGCCCATCGCCGCCGCTCGGTCGCGCATGTTGGGCAGTCCATTGCCAGACTGACCACTGCGAACATCGAAGCCGATGCCGTCATCCTCGATCGTCAGCACCGCCATCGATCCCCTGCGCGCTAGTCGTACCACCGAGTGCGTGGCATGGGCATGACGGGCGACGTTTGACAGAGCCTCGCGGGTTATTTGCACGATGTCGTGCGAGCGAGAGGTGAGGCCCGCCGCAAGTTCGGCATCCACATCGACCTCGACGCGGGTATTGGATCGCTTTTGCGCCGCCTCACCCAACTCGCGTAGCGCCTGGTCGAGCTGCCGGTCGGCCAGGATTCCCGGTCGCAGCCCGAAGATGTAGTTGCGAAGGTCGCGGATGACGCGATCGAGCTCTTCGACTGCACCTTCGATCCGGGCCGCGGTCTCCAGCGAGCCTGCCAGCTGCGCCGTGCCCTGGAGTCCCATCCCGACTGCGAACAGGGACTGGATGATGCCGTCGTGGAGCTCTTTGGCTATACGTTCCCGCTCCTCCATCAGCCCCAGCCGTCGAAGGTCGGCCTGTGCGCGCCCGAACTCGATCGCCACCGACGCTTGGTCTGCGAAAGTCTCGACGAAGCGAAGGGTTTGCGCATCGAAACGACGACCGCCCTTCAAGTTCGCGACCATGAGCGTTCCCGTGGCCCGGCCTCTAACGCGCAAGGGCACGAAAAGGGCCGGCCCATGCCGTCCAAGCTGCACCGTCGGCTGGTGCGCACGAGGATCGGAACTGACGTCATCCAAAACGAGTGGCTTACCTGTTCGCATGACGTCGCCAGAAATTGATCCATGAGCGGGCATAGGGCGTCCATGCAGTTGCTTTGCGTGTGCGCCGGCAGCGGCAGCGACCACAAGCTGACCAGGGCTCGAGCTCAGGGTCACGATCGTCGCCACCTTGGCGGTGGCGAGCTCACAAGCGTGCACGGCAATGTCCGCCAGCAGCGATTTCGAATCGGCGCCGCTGAGGATGTCGGTTGTGATCGCATGGAGGGCGTTCAGCCACCGCTCGCGTAGCCGCGCCTCCTCGTACAACGATGCGTTGGCAATCGCCACGCCGGCCTGGGTGGCCAGCACCACAAGCGACTCCTGGTCCTCTGGACTGAACTCCGGCGCACCTCGCTTTTCAGCCAGGTAGATGTTGCCGAACACCCGGCCCATTGCCTGCACGGGCGCACCGAGAAAAGAGTGCATCGGCGGGTGATGGGGCGGGAATCCGACAGATCGGGCATGGTCTGCGATTTTTCTGATGCGGACGGGTCGCGGTTTCTTGATCAGAAGACCGAGGATCCCGCGTCCTCGCGGCAAAGCTCCAATGTCGCGTCGCTGCCTGGCCGTGATGCCAGTCGTAATGAACTCAACCAGCTCTCCGCCACCTCCAATCACCCCGAGCGCTCCATAGCGGGCGTCGGTGACCTCGGCAGCCAGGTCGACTATTCGCTGCAGCACCACCGGCAGCGAGAGCTCCGCAGCCAGCGTGAGACCCGCCTCGAGAAGCGCGTCTTTGCGGTCCCGGCGTTCCGTCATCGTTGGCGAATCTACGCCAGCCAGCCCTGCGTGCGCAGACGGTCACGATCGCGGCCTGTGGTCGCCGTTGGCAGCTTAGTTGACTGGCTTACAGCAGCAGTACAGCAGCCGTCCAGAGGCGGCTCAAGATTTCGTCAACGGCGCCCCGCTGCGCACCGAGGCGACAACGTCCAGGATCGCTTGACTCGGTAGCCACATTGCAAATTCGTCGTGGATCAGCACAATGAGCGCACCGCTTTAAGCAAGCGCTCAACGGGAGGACGAAGGAGACTTGAAGCTCGTCAGGTGGTGCGCCCGCGTCGTGGCCGCCGCCTTGCTTTTCGCACTACCGCAGGTCGCCGCGACGCCCCTGACCGCTGCGCTCGCGGCGACAGTCCCATGCACGGCGAGCAACATCTCGGGGGGCGACACGTACTCGGCGGCCATCTCGAACGGTCAACTATTCACTTGGGGTCGCAACGTCGAGGGTGAGCTCGGCCTCGGCTTCACGAGCACCCAGGTCCTTACACCGACCGCCGTCTCTTCCAACCCGCTCCTTACCAACGTATCCGGCGTCTGGGCCGGCTTCATCACGACCTTCGCCGTCGACCCCTCCGGTCACCTTTGGGCGTGGGGCTCGGACGGCAACGCGCAGACCGGCACGGGCGCCTCCTCCTCCAGCCCCGTCGGGGTGTCCGGTCCGACCAATGTCGTATCCGTCGGCCCGTCGCACAGCCACACGATCGCCGCCACCTCGGACGGAACCGTCTGGGGATGGGGACAGTCGTCCGGCCTCGGAGCCGGCGACAGCTTCTTCACCCAGGTCAACCCAGTCGTCCTATCCACGCCGCCCCACGTCGTCAAGGTTGCCGCGGGGTTTCGCTACTCGCTCCTGCTGACGTCAGATGGGCGGTTGTACGGAGCGGGCGCCGGCCAGGCACTCGGCATCGCTGGCTCTCAATTCGTCCCCACATTCACGCTCGTGCCTGGTCTGTCCGGCGTGGTCGACGTGTCGGCCAGCGAATCGATCGGTAGCCCGTTCACGCTCGCGATCGACGGCACAGGGCACGTCTGGGGCTTCGGCTCGAACCAGTTTGGTCAGATGGGCGGCGGCACGGTCGGCGATCCATTCAGCAACCCGACGCCCGTGCAGGTGCCGGGTCTCGATTCTGTAATCCAGGTCGCGGCTGGTGGCGGTCACTCTCTCGCCCTTCGCTCCAATGGCACTGTCTGGGCCTGGGGCGAGAACGACTCGGGCCAGCTCGGTATCGGCTCGACGGACAACACCGCGACGCCGACGGGGGTAATCTTCCCGTCCGGCACCGAAATCGTCCGCATCGCCGCCGGGCTTGCGCACTCAATGGCGGTCGACTCTGCCGGCAACGTGTGGGTCTGGGGCAACGACCAGCTCGGCGCGTTGGGCACGGGCGTTGCGAACCAGAACCAATTGACGCCCATCAAGATCAACCTAGCGGCGGCGTGCCCTGGCCTTCCGCCACCTCCAACTCGGCCCAGCGTGACCTCGCTATCACCGAGCTTCGGTCCGGCCGAAGGCAGCACCCAGGTGACAATCAACGGCACCGGGTTCACGAACGCCGAGACGGTTCAGTTCGGCAGCGGGCAGCCGCTTATGCAGCCGTGCGTCTCCACATCGAGTCGCTTTTGCTTCACCGTGATAGACGACCTGCACATCACGGTTCTGACTTTTCCGCACGCTCCGGCCAACGTGGACGTGTTTGTCTCGAACGTCGCCGGCTCGAGCGACACCTCGCCGGGGGACGTCTATTCGTATGAAGGTTGGATCGCCCCGACGCCGACCGATAAGTCGGCTTTCGACATACCGGTCGGACACAGCGCTTCGTTCACGGTCAAGGCGCTCGAGCAGGGAGCAATGACGATCGGGCACACGGACCTGCCGTCGTTCATGCACTGCACTGACACCACAAACCCTGGCCAACCTGCACAGGTTGATTGCACGGTCTTGCCGACCCGAGTAGGGATCGTCGCGGTTACCTTCTTCGATCTGTCTGATCCAAACCGCATCACGCGGCGTACGTACCTGGCGGGACGCGGCGCTTATGCCGCGATGGGCGACTCGTTTGCGGCCGGAGACGGTGCCACCCCATACATCCCACCGACGGACACAAACAACGATAAGTGCCACCGTTCTTACTTCGCCTATCCGCGAGTCGTCAGCAATTTTCTCTACGCGGGCGGTGAGCAATTCGTCGCGTGCAGCGGAGCCGTAATCAGAGACGTAGTGGTCGGAAGCCAGAGCGAATCGTCTCAGTTGGCGGCGCTGGACAACACTGTCGATCTCGTCACGATCATGATCGGAGGGGACGACATCAATTTCGGCCCGATCGCCCGGCAATGTGTCGAAGAGATCATAGGCTGCGAGTTCGATATCAGCTCAGCTCCAGCCATCAACCCCAACAACAGCATTGCTCGCATCGGCAACGAGGCGAATGCGGGTCAGATACTGACCGAGGCCAACGCGCGTCCTCTCCCCTCAACCAATCCCATCTTCACGCTCGACAACATTTACGCCACGATCCGGTCGCGCGCGCCAAACGCCCGGGTTTTGGTGGTCGGCTACCCGGACCTGCTGCCCCCCAACCCGATCCTCAATCCCTGCCCCACAAACCTGATCGCAGACGACGAAGTCTTCTGGCTCAATTCGGTCGAGAAGTACCTCAACGACACGATCGAGTTCGAGGCAGCCCGCAACGGTGCCGAATTCGTACAGGGCTCGACGACCGTATTTGCCGACCACGAGCTCTGCACGCACGATCCTTACGTCGTGGAGCTCATCCCAGGCCTGCTTTTCAGCACGCCGTTTCACCCAAACGAGGTCGGCCACGGGAAGATGGCCGACAAGGTGCTTGCGCAGATCAACCGTGGGGCGGCCGGCTCGTCCTTCCTATTGGGTCCAGGCCAGACGGTGACGACCACCGCGACCGTGAACAGCGGCATGGGGACGGTCAGCTTCTCGACAACCTGGCCGGGAAGTGACGTTGTGCTGACCCTGATCTCGCCCTCCGGCCGCCAGATCACGCGTTCGACGAGCGCCGCCGACGTGTATCACCTCCTCGGCCCGACCTATGAGACGGTTGCCATCAGCAACCCGGAACCGGGTACCTGGACGGTTCAGATGAGAGGCGCCGACGTTTCACCCGACGGCGAGACCGTGCGCTTCAACACCGTCCAGCTGCCGCACGTAAACGTGCCTCCGACGGCAACCTTCACCGCATCACCCACCAGCGGCACGGCGCCGCTCGATGTCACGTTTGACGCACGCGCGTCGAGCGATTCCGATGGAACGATCGCGAGCTACGCGTGGGACTTCGGCGACGGCGCGACTGGTACCGGCGCCACACCGAGCCACACGTTTAGTCAACCCGGTATCTATTCGATTCACCTCACGATCAGCGACGATGGCGGTGCCAAAGGCTTCGACAAGACGACGGTCGTCATCCGAGAGCCGGTCCGTCTCGCTTACTCAGGCGACACATCCAGCGACTACGACGATCCCGCTCGGCTGGCCGCAACGCTGACCAGCAGCCGAACAGGCAACCCGATCGCCGGCGCCAGGGTCAATCTAACGATCGTGGGCGTGGGGGGCACTCAGGCCTGCTCGGCGACAAGCGACGTGAACGGCGTGGCGTCGTGCACACTGACGCTCACACTGCGCTCTGGCGCATACACCGTAACCGCGCGAATCGACCAGACAGATCAACTCGCCGCCGCGAGCATTTCGTCGCCGTTCACAGTGAACGCCGAACAAGCCGCAGTCGGCTACACGGGTCCGCCGGCGCTCGCGTCTGGCGCTAACGCCCAGCTGTCGGCGACGCTCCTCGAAGACGGCACCACGCCGATCGCGGGACGTGCGGTCTCGATGACGCTCGGCTCGGGGGCGTCGTTGCAGTCGTGCACGGCGATTACGACGGCCGTCGGCGTCGCGTCGTGCTCAGTCGCCGTCACGCAGCCGCTAGGTCCGGCACAACTCTCGGTCGCCTTCGCAGGAGACGGCTTCTACGCAGCGACGACGACGACCATCAGCGTGGTGGTGTTCACGTACGCGACCGGCGGCGCTTTCGTGGTCGGTGACGTGACAGCGGGCGCGCCGACGCCGCTCGTCGGCACCAATGTGACGTTCTGGGGATCGCAATGGGCCGCGGCGAACACGCTGTCCGGCGGTGCGGCACCCATCCAATTCCTTGGCTTCGAGAGCTCGACTTCAATTCCCCGCTGTGGCGCCACGTGGACTGGCCCGCCGGCAGCGAGCGGGACAGTGCCCGCATCGGTGCCCTCGTACATCGCCATCATCGTTGCGGACACGGTGACCTCGTCGGCGCCGACCGTCAGCGGCGACACCGTGCACGTCGTCATCGTGCATGTCGCACCGGGTTACGCCAACGACGCTGGCCACAACGGCACGGGCACGATAGTCGCGACTCTCTGTTAACCGCAAGGTTCAGGGTTCGAATCCCAGCTCCGGAGCCAATTCGTTAACCGCATCGATGGTCGGCTGAGGGCTTGGGACTGCCCTAAGTCTGGCCTTTTCGCTCCTCAGGCCCAATGGCGGCGAGGGCGGCCCACACTCGTTGCGGCGTGAGCGGCATATCGATGTGCCTGACGCCCAGGTGTGACAGCGCGTCGACCACGGCGTTCTGGATCGCAGGGGTCGATCCGATGGTTCCCGACTCACCGATGCCCTTCGCGCCAAGGGGGTTGTTCGGGCTGAGGGTCTCGGTGGTCGCGGTCACGACCTCGGGAACCTCGCCGATGCTTGGAATCTGGTAGTCGACCAAAGTGCCGCTGCGCGGGGTGCCTTGGTCGTCGAACACCACCTCCTCGAGCATCGCCTGCCCGATGCCCTGGGCGATGCCCCCGTGGACCTGCCCTTCCGCGAGCAGCGGATTGATGATGCGGCCGCAGTCGTCGACCGCGAAGAAGCGGACCAGTCGCGCATCGCCCGTCTCCAAGTCCACCTCGACCACCGCGCAATGCGCCCCGAACGGGTAGCTCCCATCACCCGCGAAGTCGGCTTCCGCGGCGAGGCCTGGCTTCATCCCCTCCGGCAGCCTCTTGCCGTCGGTGGCGGCCGCAGCCAACAAAGTCCACGAGAGGGATCGCTCCGGGACCCCTGCCACGCCTACAGTGCCTCCGACAAAGACGATGTCCTCGGGATCGGCTTCGAGCAGGTGCGATGCCAGGTCGCGCGCTTTATGACGCACTTGCTGAGCAGCCTGGTGCACTGCTGATCCGCCGTGCTGCATCGAGCGCGAGCCTACGGTGCCGGTACCGCGCTCGACGGCATCGGTGTCGGAATGGACGAGGCGCACCGACTCGAGCGGCATGCCCAGCTGCTCGGCAGCGATCTGGGCGAGTGAGGTCTCGTGACCTTGACCGAATGAGGTGGTGCCGCAGCGCACGGTCGCCGTCCCGTCGGACTCGATACTGACCGCTCCCCATTCAGGGCCGATCCCGACCGCGGTGACCTCCACGTAGACCGAAAGACCGATCCCGAGCTGCAGGCGGTCACCTCGCTCACGCCGCCGCGCCTGCTCCGTGCGCAGTGACCGATAGGCCGACACTTCCAGCAGCTTGTCGAGGGCCTTTTCGTAGTCACCCGAGTCATAGGTGGCCCCGCCGGCCGTGGTGTACGGGAAACGATCGGGCGCGATCAGGTTGCGGCGTCGCAGATCCGCCGGGTCCATTCCGAGCTCCACCGCCAGCATGTCCATCGCACGCTCTACCATCGCGGCCGCTTCCGGCCGACCGGCGCCTCGATAGGCGCCCATCGGTGTGGTGTTCGTGACGACGCAGTTGGCCTCGTAATCGATGGCGGGGATGGCGTAGACACCTGACGCCATCTGCCCCGTGAGCATTGGCAGCAGCGCCCCGATTCCCGGGTAGGCGCCGATATCGGCTACGACTCGTGCGCGCATGCCCACCAGACGGCCGTCGCGCATGGCGCCGAGCTCGACGTCCTGCACCTGTCCACGTCCGTGCGTCATCGCGATCAGGTTCTCGGAGCGAGTCTCGATCCACTTCACCGGCCGGCCGAGCTTGCGGGCGGCCGCCGCCACGACGATCAGCTCCGGGCGGGCGCCGGCCTTCGCTCCGAACCCGCCTCCCATGTCGCCGACGACCACGCGTATGTCAGATGGAGACATGCCGAGCGATGACGCCAGCTCGGCGCGCAAGCCGAATGGGGTCTGGCTGGTCGCCCAAACCAAAAGCCGCCCTGCTTCCGGAACGACCAGGATCGCCTCCGGTTCCATCGGCACCGGCGCGAGCCGCTGGTTGACGAAGCGGCCCCGGATTTTCACCTCGGCGCCGGCGAAGACGTCATCCTCGCGACTGGAGTCGAAGCGATTGGCGACGTTGGAGCCATGCGCGGGGAAAAGCAGTGGCGAATCAGGACCGCGTGCTGCTTCCGGATCGACGACGACGGCGAGCGGTTGGAGGTCGAGACCGATCAGCTGCGCGGCATCCTCGGCGGCACCCGAGCTCTCCGCCACGACGAGAGCCACCGGCTCGCCCACAAAACGAACGCGCTCAATTGCGAGCGGCGGCCGCGCGAATGTTTCCGCCACCATCTGAAAGCCCACGCGAGCCGGCAGCCGCAGGTCGTTGCCGGTCAGCACGGCCACCACACCTGGCATACGTGCTGCCGCCGCCACATCCAACGAGCGAATCCTGGCGTGGGCCAACGTCGACCTCAAAAAGGCCACGTGCAGGCAGCGGTCGGGCTGGATATCGTCGACGAAGTGACCTGTGCCGGTCACGAGGCGTGGGTCCTCGCGCCTGCGTACAGCATGCCCGAGAATCGAGCCAGGAGTCAGTGTCGGCATCTTCATTCAGAGGGTAGCCGTTCCACGGTTCGGCGGACGTTGTCAAGTCGGAAGCGCAGTCCTCTTGACAGCCGTTTGGGTCGCGAGCAGAATCCTTGCACTTCGTCGACCGGCACTGCGTGGGGGAAGGGATTAGATGCGCGTGAAGACCAGAGTCCTGTCTATTTTCGGCGTCATCTGCTTGCAACTCACGCTAGGCGTGGCTTCGATGCCGGTCGCCCACGCGAGTGGCCCCGACCCCGTCACCATCACCAAACACACAGACGTGGGCTTCACGACAAGCGTTCCGGTCAATGTCGACACGGGCGTGGGGAGCCCTCCATGCTTGCTCGAGGTCGCGGTCTGTCTCTTTCATGGTGCGATCGCTTTCCACGGCACTATGAAAGTAGGGGTGAAGCTCGGCACGGACGTCGCGCTGACCTACGACCCGTCCGACCTGAACACTCCCAACTCGCCCCTCCCCGTCTCCGTCAAGTACACGCCGACTCCAGGCGGCTCTACAGCTACGTACACGCTGGACGGCAATATGACTTTCAACTTCGACGGCTGTATCAATTGCCCTGACGTCGAGCCGTTCCACGCCCTTTCGGCGCCGATCTCGTTCACGGCGCCGATGGACGGCGACGCTCCGATCACGATCCCCGGCTCCAGCACGGGCATAACCCTCAACGTTGCGGGGCTTGATGTAATCACCGCGACCCTTGGGAGCTCGCTGACCCTCGCACCCGCTCCGCCCGGCGTGCTGCCCGGACTTGGCGGTGCGGCCGCCGTGGTCAAGGTCACCGGCGCCAGCGGAGCGCCCGTGCTACCCCTCGAGTGGGACTCGGCCGGGGCCGCACAGAACTTCACGCTGATGACGCCGGCGACACCGACTGCGATCGACATCAAATTGATGCCGCTCCTCCACTGGGTCGGCACGTCCGGTAACGCGCAGATCAATCTCCACTGGACCAGCGATTTCCAGGACGCGGTGGCGGTCATCGCCGACATCGTTACAGCCGGCGTCTGCTTGATCGCCGACTGCTCCATCGACGACCCGTCTCCGATCGTTCTCTTCTCCGGGGGCCTGGGTCCTGTCTACACGGCGGCCGGGCTAGACACTGCGATCGGCACGGCCGTCGGAGGGGTCGCCGGCCCGCTGGTCGCGAGCCGGATTGCCGCGGGCTTCGTCCCAATTCCGCTGACCTCGCCCCCTCTGACTTCGATTCCGCCACTGACCGTCGGGACGCTCACCTTCGGCATAGCGGCGGTGTCGATCTCTGGTGCGCCGGCTGGAGTCGTCCTCAAAGGGGGTTCGATCAGCCTGACGGCGGTCGCCAGTGGAGGCGTTGCGCCATACACCTATGCGTGGACTAAGAACGCAGCACCGTTTGCCACCACGGCGACGATCACCGACACCCCTGCGCTCGGTAGCACGACTTATGCGGTGACAGTGACCGACTCGCTCGGTGGCGTTTCCAACACGGCGAGCAGTGTCGTCAGCGTTTATGACTTCACCGTCGCCGGCAGCCCGACCAGCCTCCAGATTCTGACCACGGGCTTCAACACGTACGCGATTACGGAATCGCTGGTCGTGGGATCTTCGACCTCCGGTCTGCCGACCATCGGCCTGTCTGTGTCAGGTCTGCCGTCTGGGGCGACTGCAGCCTTCAGTCCCGCCAGTGGAAACGCGATTGGCTTCACCTCGACGTTGACGATCACAACGGCCAATGCGCCGGCTGGCACCTATGTGCTGACGCTGATCGGCACGGATTCACGGCCTGCGATCGGCGGAACGCGAACTTTCACCCTGACCCTGCAGGTGCTAACGCCCGCGCAGGCGATACCCAACGTCATCGCGTCCATCAACGGTCTCAAGGCCGCCGGAGTGTTGAACCGCGGGCAGGCGAACTCGCTGATCGTGAAGTTGAACCACGCGATCACGAGCCTGAACTCGAAACCAGACCAGCCGACGGCATGCAACCAGCTGCAGGCGTTTGTCAACGAGGTCAACGCCTATGTCAATGGCGGAAAGCTGACGCCGGCGCAGGCGGACCTGCTGCTGGGCGGGCCGCTCGGCATCCTGGCGATCATGGCCGCCATACCCTGCTGAGCACAGGTTTGCCGGCTGAACCCAAATCGGTCGAGCTCGCATAGCGGTAGGCCGTCAACGAGGTCGTCGCCTGCCTGTGAGGGACGGGTCCACGTGGTAGACCCGTCCCTCTGGTTGGGCTCAGTGCCCCGGGCAGAGCTTCACGCTCGGGTTGTAATTGGCGAACATCCCCAGCGGGTTCGGCCGCCAGATCCAGGCGTGGAGAGCCCACAGTCCTAGCGCGTCATTGCGAAAGAACGAGCGTCCGAGCAGGCTCGGCGGATCACTCGATGTCCACGCAGCCTGCGGAATGATGTACTCGACCGCCACGAGCTGCAGGCGGTCCCCGTCGACCTCGTAGACGAGCCCTTCCGGCTGAGTCGCATCCACCACGTTGTCCAGGAGTCTCGTGTTCACGTAGTGCTGACCCATGCCCCCCACGCCAGGGAGGTCAAAGCAGGGCAGCAGCCGAATGTAGTCCGCGCCAATCGCCTTGTCGAGGTCGTGGAACCTGGCGGTCGCATTGCGCACGTCAGCGACGCTTGATTCGCCTCCCGAGGCTTGGGCCTCAGGTATCACCAGGGTCGCCGTCAAAAGTAGAGCCGCTACAAGCGACCTCTTCAACCACCGATGCATTCTGTGTCTCCTTGTCCAATCAAATCCAATGGGAACCGCTTGCTCAGCGGTAGAAGTAGGGGTCAAGAACGCGCACCGGCGTGATCTCGTCGGCGGGGAGTTGATTCAGCTTGGCCGCCTTACGGATCGCCTCTGGGTTCGGCGCGTCGTAGATGCAGAAGGTCTTCTTGTGATCCTCTGTCACATACGAGTGCACCCAGGTGACCCCGAGCTCTGCGTTGGTGCCCACGACAGACATACAGGCCTGCGCTCCCTGCTCCGTCAACGGGATCTCGAGCCCGTCGGGGAATGAGCGCTCCACCATGAACCGCGCCATCTGAACCTCCTTGCGGTTGTCGTGGCGGTCCGGAAGGATCGCCTCCGCGTCAGGCTATGGCGACCTCAAACGCCTGCCATCCGGGAGAAGGCTCAGCCGGTGCTCAGCTCACGTGCTCATTTCGAGCCAGCCACGTCGCCACCTGGACGCGCGAGTCGAACCCGAGCTTGTCCAGGATGTGGTGGACGTGGTTGTCTACGGTGCGCTCGGACAGGTAGAGGCGTCCGGCGATCTCGCGGTTGCTCAGGCCGCGGGAGAGTAGCTGCGCCACCTCGCGCTCTCGGCGACTGAGACTGGCCGGCGCCGCAGCCTGGACTGGCTGATCCACGCGACCAGGTTGCTCGGGCCCGGCGGCATACAGGCTCCATGAACCCGGCACGCCGGCAAACCCGCGGCTGCCGCGGTCGGCAAACTCCAGGCCCGAGCCCACCACCAGGTCCTTCACGGTTCCGGAAACGAGAACTTCGCCGGGCTGGGCTGCCGCCATCACGGCGGAGGCAACCTGGAGGGCCACGCCTCGGGGCCGGCCACCGTGTATCTCGCACTCGCCTGCGTGCAGACCGGCCCGGATGCGCAGTCCGAGATCCAGCAGCTCGTCGCGGACGTCGAGCGCGCAGCGGATGGCCCGGGCCGTTCCGTCAAAAACAGCGGTGACCCCATCCTCGCCCGCCTCGATCTCGCGGCCCGAATAACGCGCGAGCGCTTTGCGGACGACAGCGTGATGACGGTCGACAAGGTGGTTCCAGCGTTTGTCGCCGAGCCAGACGGCATGAGCGCCCGCCTGCGTGACGTTGGTGCAGAGGACTGTCGCGAGCATCGTCTCCGGGGCTGGGCCGGAACGGACGCCGGTGAGGAACTCCTGCACCTCGCCGATCACCTGGTCGGCATCACCGAAGTACGGCCAATGGTCAGCGGAGTCCAGTTCGAGGAGCCTGGCCTTCGGGATCTGCTGCGCGAAGTATCGGCCGGCCTCGATCGGCGCGATCTTGTCGCCGCGCGCATGGACGATCAGTGTCGGCACTCGAATCGCGCTCAGGATTGCGCGGATGTCCATCGTGGTGTTCATTCGCAGCAGGTCCGTGGCGTCGCCTGGGCTCGCGCTCATCTGCGTGAAAGTGGCCCACCAGCGGGCGACCTCGGGGTTGTCGACCTGGCTCGGCGCGTAGCGCTCCATACCCATGACCTTGCCCCAGATGTCCTTGACCCGCCTGATCATCATCTCGTGTTGCTCTTCCGTCATTCCCCATGGGTAGCCAGGGCGTCTCAACGCGGAGGGATAGCTGCCGTCGATGATCAGGCCAACAGTCCGTTCGGGGTAGGTGGCTGCGAACAGCGCCGACATCACGCCACCCTCGGAGATCCCCAGCAACGCAGCCTTGTTCGAGCCGGCCGCATCCATGACGGCGCGAACATCGTCCATCCGCTGCTCCATCGTCGGCAGGGGATGCACTCTGTCCGACATTCCGCAGCCTCGCTTGTCGAACAGGATCAGGCGTGAGAACGAGGCGAGGCGATTCAGGAAAGCGGCCATGGCCGGGAGCTCCCAAACGTAGGCGAGGTGCGAGACCCAGCCCAGCACGAGCACGAGGTCTATCGGACCTTCTCCGACCACCTGATAGGCGATGTTGACATCGCCGCTGCGAGCGTACCTGGCGCCGGTAAACACAGTCAGGCCAGTCTAAATCGCTTCTTGGTCACCGTTTTTGACACGTTCCGTGGACGGGACTAGACTCCCCCTCAGGCTTTCTGGGGCGATTTCGTCGGCCACGTTCACCGAGGAGTGTGAGGGTCATGCCAAGACACCTGGACGCCGCCAAATGGGGAATCCGACCTCCGCCAGAGCTGGTGTCTCACCATGCCCGGCATGCTCTATCCAGGCGAGGGTTCATCGCCACGATGGCTGGCGCCGCCGGCGCCGCGATAGGCACCAGTCTGATTCCAGGGGGCGCATTGGCGGCCAAACCGCTCAACTCGGCGCCCAAGCCGACCGAGAACACGGTGACACTCAACGGGGTCACGTTCCACGTCACGTTCTTCGGACCAGGCATAGATCCATCGTCGATCGGCGATTTCAACGGTTTTGTCGGCGTCGCCCAAGTGCAAGGCACAGGGACCGCGACGAATCCTGACGGAAGCACGGAAACACTCCTCTTCGACACCGACATGCGCTTTATGAGTGGCGTCTACGTGGGTGGGGACGGCGCAGTTCACAGGGGGACGTTCGGATTCGTTTGATTGGATCTCTACAGAGGTCAGTATGACTTCACGAATTTCAGCACCCAGATTCACGACTTCGACCCGGGCATAAACCCCTATCCAGGTGGACTGTTCTGGACGGTCCCCATCCTCGGTGTCGGTCCTGTCGTACTTGGCAGGGGTGCCGCAAGAATGAGTGCTACCGACCTGGCGCTCCAGGACTTCTTTGACATTCCAAATGCGCTGTTTCGCTTTGAGACGCCGGTCTCCGTGGGCGCGACCTGCAGCTTCGACGTCCATTGGAGCGGCCCCGTGACCAGCAGGGGCGCCGTGACTACGCCAGGCACCTCGGGTGAGCTGGTCATGAGCCAGGCGACGATGACCTGGTCGGCGAGCAACAGCCTGGGCTTCAGCTTTGTTTCGAACCCGTCAGGAACGACCAGCGCCTTCGCTCAGCTCGGTCACATTCGCAATGGCGTGTTCGTCGACGACTGACGACGCTGTTTGGGGAGGCCGCGCAGATCACGGCCTCCCCATCGGGGCGCCGCGTTAGGCGCTCATCTTGTCCAGCCGTTGCAGAAGGTCGTGTGCGGCCAGTTCGATTTCCTTGTGTCGGAACTCGGCCGCCCGGTAGTTGCAGGCGATCAGGCCCGATCGATGGACGCGGCGGAAGTCGCCATAAACGAACGCGTAACGGCTCTTGGTCTCATCGGTCGCTCCCTCCGTTAGGCCGAGGTGCCATTCGGCGTACTGGCCCCAGGAGTGGCCCTCCAGGAACGTGTTCTCATCCTCCGCTCGTGGCTGGACTTCTCCCCAGTCGCTGTCGAGAACGTACTGGCGAGCTTCGATGAGGCCGCGCGCGTGTGCAACTGCGAGCCGATTGACCGAATACGAGGCCACCAGGTAAGTATGAGAAACCGTCTGCTTACGGTCCTTGCAGCTCTCGACGCAGGAACCGCGCGCAGTCATCCCACGACTTTTGCGCCCGACCGATCACTCCAGCCATTCGAATGTACCCATGAATCATGCCCGCCTCGTGGATGTGCTCGACGGGTACGCCGGCGGCGCCCAGGGCCGCCGCATAAGCGCTCCCCTCAGACGCCAATGGATCCAGCTCGCACGTGATCACCAGTGCCGGTGCCAGATCGCGGAAATCGCGCGCTCGAAGGGGCGAAGCGTCAGGCGAGGCTCCGTCGCCGGGATCGGTGAGGTATTGCTCCCAATACCAGCGCATCGACTCGCGGGTGAGACCAAAGCCTGCGCCCGCCGTGCGATAGGACGGCGTGTCAAGGTCGAAGTTGGTTACCGGATAGATCAGGACCTGGGCCGCGATCGGCGGTCCATTGCGGTCGCGCACCCATCGTGCCAGCACAGCCGCCAGATTGCCTCCCGAGCTGTCACCGCCAACGGAGAGCCGATTGGGATCGGCGCCGATCTTTGCGGCGTTCTCATGCAGCCAGACCAGTCCTGCCCACGCGTCCTCCAGAGGTGCTGGGAAGCGGTGCTCGGGAGCCAGCCCGTAGTCGAGGGAGAGGACCACGCAGCCCGCGCGCCGGGCGAGCGCGCGGCAGACCGAATCGTGGGTGTCGAGATCACCGAGCACCCAGCCGCCTCCATGTAGATAAAGGAGGGCCGGCAGCGATTCGCCTCGGACAGGGGCGTAGATGCGGCAGCCGATCGAGCCCCGCGGACCTGGCACGCGAATGTCTTCGATCGATGCGACAGGCTCCGGCTCGCCGGCCAGCATGGGAGCGCGCATCCGATTCTGC
>VBIU01000148.1 GCA_005880945.1 Chloroflexota bacterium
TTGGGACACAGTTTCGTCCTCCCCGCCTTGCGGGGGCGAAGTTGCGAAATGCGAGGCAGTTTTGTCCTCCCCGCCTTGCGGGGAGGTGGCGTGCAACGCCGGAGGGGATGCGGATGAACGTCGGTTGGGAATGTGGATCGCCCTTCCCTGCGCCGCGAGCGCGGCCTCCATCAAAGACTCGGGGAGGGTCGGGTGCGCGTGGATCGTGAGATCGAGCTGTTCCATCGTGAGCCCGTTTTGAATGGCCAGCGTCGCTTCAGCGATCAGGTCGGTGGCCCGCGGTCCGATGATGTGAGCTCCTAGCAGCCGGCCCGAGCTCGCGTCGGCGATGACCTTGGCGAAGCCCTCCGATTGCCCAAGGGTCAGCGCGCGACCGGAGGCCGCGAAAGGGAACTTCCCGATCTTGACGTCGATCCCTTTGTCTTTGGCCTCCTTCTCGCCAAGGCCGACGTGCGCGATCTCGGGATCGGTGTAGATGCAGTTCGGCGCCGCATGGTAGTCGGGCGTGCGATTGCCGTTACCGGCGATGTTCTCGACCGCGCATATGCCTTCGTACGAGGCGACGTGGGCGAGCATGATGCCGCCGATCACATCGCCGATCGCCCACACGCCATCGGCGCTGGTGCGCAGCTGCCGATCCACGACGACGCGACCGCGCTCGAGCTTGATACCGGCCTCCTCCGCGCCGAGGCCCTCGGTGTAAGGAGAACGGCCGACAGCGAGGAGCACCTGGTCCGCGTCGACCGAGCCGCCTTCGCCCCCTTCCGAGAAGTGGACCTGCAGGCCGCCCTTGACCTTGGCCACCTCCGCCACCTTGCTGTTCGTGTGGATCGCGCCGCCCAGGCCGGCAAGATGCTTGGCGTACACGGTGACGAGGTCTGCGTCGACCATCGGGAGCACTTGGGGCAGCATCTCCAGGACGGTGACCTTGCTGCCGAGGGCCGAGAACATGGCGGCGAACTCCATGCCGACCACGCCGCCTCCGATCACCGCCAACCTCGCGGGGATCTCCTTCAGCTCGAGGATCTGGTCGGAGTCGATGGTGTGCTCAGCGCCTTTCAGCGGTATTCGAGACACCGCCGAGCCTGTGGCGATGACGATGTCCTTCGCCTGGATGGCGTCATTACCCACATTCACGATGCCTTTGCCGCCCAGCCGCGCGGCGCCGCGGAAAGGCGTAACTCCGCCCGCCTTGAGCAGGCCCTCGACTCCCTTGACGAGCTGATCGACGACCGCGCTCTTTCGCTTCTGGGCGACCGCCCAGTCGAACGCCAGCGAGTCGGTGACGAGGCCGTACTCGGCGCCTGCTTTCGCCAGGGTGAAGAGCTCGGACGACTGGAGCAGTGCCTTGGTCGGGATGCAGCCGCGCACCAGGCATGTGCCGCCGAATCGGTCTTTCTCCACGATCGCCGTTTTCGCGCCCAGCTGTGCCGCCCGCAAAGCAGCGACGTAACCGCCCGGCCCTCCACCAACGATCACTACGTCAAACGAGTCAGCCATAGCTCCCTTCTATATGAGGTATAGGAATTTATTATGGCGAGTCGGCCGCGTCACAATGCCGGGCGCGAGCCGTTCGGCATGTAGCGGTTGACGATCGGCATCCGCCGGTCGCGGCCGAAGGCGCGAGGCGTGATCTTCACCCCGGGCGGCGCCTGGCGGCGCTTGTATTCGCTCCGGTCGACCAGCTGGACCACGCGAGCCACGGTCTCCGGCCGGTGGCCGGCCGCCACGAGCTCCTCCGGCGCGAGGTCCTCTTCGACGTAACCGCGCAGGATCGGGTCGAGCTCGTCGTAAGGAGGCAGGCTGTCGGAGTCCTTCTGGTCGGGCTTGAGCTCGGCGGAAGGCGGCTTGGTAACTACGCGCTCTGGGATGGCCTGACTGATCGAGTTGCGGTAGCGGCAGAGCTCGTAGACCATCGTCTTGGTGATGTCCTTGAGGACGGCGAAGCCGCCGGCCATGTCCCCGTACAACGTGCCGTAACCCGTCGCGAGCTCGGACTTGTTGCCGGTGGTGAGCACGATATAGCCGAACTTGTTGGACAGGGCGTGAAGGATCGTGCTCCGGATGCGCGACTGGATGTTCTCCTCGGCGACGCCAGGCTTGGTGTCGCGAAACACTCCCTCGAGGATCTCCTCGTAAGCGCGATGAGCGGGCTCGATGGGAAAGTCGAGAAGCTGGATGCCAAGGCTCTCGGCGACCAGCCCGGCGTCTTCGAGGCTCTCGGCCGACGTGTACCGCGACGGCATGCGCACGCCGATCACGTTGCCCGGACCGAGCGCGTCGGCGGCGATGGCCGCCGTGAGGGCGGAGTCGACGCCACCCGACAGCCCGATCACGACTTTGGCGAAGCTCTGCTTGAAGACGTAGTCATGCGTTCCGAGGGTGACGGCGGCGTAGACCTCGGCCGGCCCCTCCAGCGGCCGATTGTTCGCGGCCCTGGTCGCAGGCTTCGGAGTGGGGGAGACGATTGAGGAGACCGGCACCTCAGTCACTTCGAGCTCCAACCTCTCAGCGCCCTCCGCCTCGCGCCGGATGCTCTCGTGCGGCCGGTGGAACGGCACCGAGCCCAGGTTGACGTCGCAGACCAGGAGCTCCTCTTGAAGAGATGCCGCACGGGCGATAACTTGGCCCGTCGGTCCGAAGATCGCGCTGTTTCCGTCGAAGACGAGCTCGTCCTGACCCCCGACGGTGTTCACCCAAGCGATGAAGGCGCCGTAGTCCGCGGCGCGGCCCGCGATCATCTCTTCGCGCATCGCGCGCTTGCCTTCGTGGTAGGGGGAGCCGTTGATGTTGAGCAGCAGCTCGGCGCCGTGTTGTGCCTGCCAGGCCATTGGGCCGGCTGGGTACCAGCAGTCTTCACAGACCGAGATGCCGATCCGGACTCCGCCGACTTCGAAGATCGGGCAGCGGTGACCTGGGGTGAAGTAGCGCTGCTCGTCGAAGACGCCGTAGTTGGGCAGGAAGACCTTGTGGTACACGGCCTTCAGCTCGCCGTCGTGCATGAAGGCCGCTGCGTTGAAGATGTCGCCGTCCTCGTCGACGAAGCCGACCACCGCCGAAATGCCCTTGGTGGCGCCGACGACAAGGTCGAGGTGCTTGAGGTTGTCGCGAACGAAAGCCGGCTTCAAGACGAGGTCTTCGGGCGGATAGCCGGTGATGGCCAGCTCCGGAAAGCAAACGATGTCGACGCCCTGGTCGCGGGCGCGTCCGATCCAGTCGGTGATCAGGCGTGCGTTGCCGCCGAGGTCCCCGACCGTGGGGTTGATCTGAGCCAACCCGATCCTGAGATTCCGGTTCACATCACCATGCTAGGAGGTCGGCCCGAAAGCCGACCTCCGGTTCCTCCCCGCTCGCGGGGAGGTGGCGCCCCAGGGATTTTTCCTTTGGGGTCCCCGCGCTCGTGGTGCGCGGGGTAGCCCAGAGGGGACGTGGGCCGTGCGATCGCCCCCGTGTCAAGCCATCGTTACGATTTGCTCACCGTGACTTACTTCGAACGCCTCCGCGCGCTCTCCAAAGAACGCCACACCCTCCTGTGCGTCGGCCTGGACCCCGACCCCGAGCGCATCCCGGGCGGGGCTGCCGGCGCGCTCCGCCACTGCCGCGACGTCGTACGCCAGACCGAGGAGCACGCGTGCTGCTTCAAGCCAAACAGTGCCTTCTGGGAGCAGTACGGCCCTGACGGCTGGAAGGCGCTGCTCGAGCTGCGGGAGGAGGCTCCGAACACCCCGTTCCTGTTCGACGCCAAGCGCGGCGACATGGGCAACACGATGCGCGCGTATGCGCTCGCGGCTTTCGCAACGCTCGCGATGGACGCAGCGACCGTCAACCCTTACCTCGGCTCCGACTCCCTCGAAGAGTTCACGCGCTACCACGACCGCGGCATCTATGTCGTGTGCCGCACGTCGAACCCGGGCGCAGCAAGCCTGCAGCACCTGGAGGCAGAGGGGAAATCGCTCTATCTACACGTGGCGAAGCTTGCCGAGAGCCTCAACGTGCGCCGCAATGTGGGCCTGGTGGTGGGCGCCACAGCTCCCGAGCAGATTGGAGAGCTGCGCCGCACAACCGACCTCCCCTTCCTGATTCCAGGGGTCGGCGCGCAAGGTGGCGACCTGGAGAGTTCGGTACGCGCGGCCTGGAACGGCGATCCCGCTTCGTGCCTGATCTCGTCGAGCCGCAGCGTTCTTTATTCGGACAGTCCCGCTCGAGCGGCTGCGGCCATGCAGGCCCAGATCAACTCGATCGTCGGGGCGCGGGCATGACCGAGCGGGAGGGCCGACACCGAGCGCGGCTGGTGCTGACCGGCCACATCATCGACTCGATGATGCTGCCGCAGATCATGGACCTGGTCATGGACCTGGGCGGCAACTTCACCATCGAAGAGCTGAAGGTGGGGCAGCACAAGACGGACACGTCGTTCTGCCGCATGGAGATAGTGGCGAGCACTGCCGACCAGCTGGACTCGATAGTGCGGCGCGCGCGCTCACTCGGCGCGACGGCGGAGTCAGAGGAGCCGGCGCAGGTCGAGCGGATCGCAACCGAGGGCGTGTTCCCCGAAGGCTTTTACTCCACGAGCAACCTGCCGACCGAAGTGCTCATCGATGGGCGCTGGGTGATGGTGGAGAACATCGAGATGGACTGCGCGATCGCGGTCGACACGAAGGCCGGGCGCGCGTGGACCATCGTGTTCCAGGGCGCGAAGCCGGGGATGGAGGTCGTGGTTGGCTACAAGGGCGTGCGCGTCACGCCGCTAGAGCGCTCGCGGCAAACCGAGATCTTCAGCTTCATGGGCAGCGAGGTCTCCGCGGAGAAACCAAAGAAGGTGCTGATCAGCAGCATCGCGAAAGAGATGCATCAGATCCGCGAGTCGGGCGGCCGCATCGTGGTCGTCGCCGGGCCGGCAG
>VBIU01000154.1 GCA_005880945.1 Chloroflexota bacterium
CGTGCAGCTCTACCTGGCCGGCATCGGCGCGCGGCGAGAGCGCCGGGGAGTATCAGCCACCCCAGTCGGGAAGTAGTCTCAGCTGCTCCACCCGCCGCGCCCCCGGGGCGTACGCCGTGTTGAAGTAGTCGATCACCATCCGCCTGGCAGAGAACTCGGTGGCGATGTGCCGGATGGAGGCGCGCATCATCTCCACCCATCGCTGGGGGATCCCCTTCTCGTCGCGCTCGAAGAACATCGGCACCACCTCGCGCTCCAGCAGCCGGTACAGGTTCTCGGCCTCGGCCTGGTCGTCCACCCCGGGGCGATCGAGCGTGGCGCCTGAGGGGATGGCCCAGCCGAGCTCCGGCCGGTAGCCCTCGTCCCACCAGCCGTCGAGGATGCTGACGTTCAGCACCCCGTTGGCCCCGGCCTTCATGCCGCTGGTGCCGCTTGCCTCCAGGAACCGGCGCGGGTTGTTCAGCCAGACGTCGGCGCCACGCACTAGATGGCCGGCGAGCTCGATGTCGTAGTCCTTGAGAAACGCGACGCGAGGCTGCTCCCGAGCGAGAGCGACGATGCCCGCGGCGATGTCCTTTCCCTGCTGGTCGGCGGGATGCGCCTTGCCGGCGAAGAGGAACTGCACCGGGTGCTTGGTGCTCTTGACGAGCTTGGACAGCCGGGGCCTGTCCTGGAGTACCAGGTTGGCCCGCTTGTAAGGGGCGAAGCGGCGGCCGAAGCCGAGGGTGAGAGCGTTGACGTCGAAGTCGGCCGAATTCTCCGACCTGGTCCGCGCCATCGCGAGGAGACGGCGCTTCAGCTCGAGATGTGTGGTCCAGAGCTCCTCGGCGGGAATCTCGAACACCGCCTCCCAGCGGCCGTCCCCGCCGTCAAGGTCCCACCAGTCGGGGCCGACGTAGCGGCGCAGCATGGCGCGGATCTCCGGCGCCAGCCAAGTTGGCATGTGGACTCCGTTCGTGACGGAGCCGATCGGTATCTGCACCTCCGGCAGCCCTCGCCATGCGTCCTTCCACAGCCTGCGCGACACCGCGCCATGGAGGCGGCTAACTCCAACCGCCTGGTCCGCGAGCCGCAGGGCGGCATAAGTGGTGCACAACCTCTCTCGGGGGTCGCCCGGGCGCTGCCGGCCGAGGTCCATGAACCGGTCGAACGTGATCCCGACCTCGGCGAGGTATGGATGAAGGAGGTCCCAGACCAGGCCAGGCTCGAAGTAGTCGCTGCCTGCCGCGATCGGCGTGTGTGTGGTGAAGACGATTCCTGCCCTCGCGACGAGCCTCGCCTCTTCGAGCGTCATCCGGCGCGAGGCGCGGAGCTCGCGGATCCTTTCGATCGCGCACAGGAAGCTGTGGCCTTCGTTGAGGTGGAAGACGCCCGCCACCATGCCCAGCGCGCGCAATGCGCGCACACCGCCCACGCCGAGCACTATCTCCTGGCGCAGCCGGCGGTCTGGCTCTGGGACGTAAAGCCGATCGGTGATCGCGCGCAGGTCGGGAGGGTTGGCCTCGAGATCGGTGTCGAGGAGGAACAGGGGAACGCGGCCGACCTGCGCACGCCACACGGCGATCCTCACCTTGCGGTCGCCGATCGGCGCCTCGACCTCCACGCCCTCGACGCGCCTCACGGGCAGGTCGGTGCCCTGACTCTCGGAGTAGACCTCGACCTGCCGGCCGCCTGCGTCGATCTCCTGGCGGCCGAAACCCTGCTTGTAAAGCAGGCCGACCGCCACCAGCGGCAGGCCGAGGTCGCTCGTGGCCTTCAGGTGGTCGCCGGCGAGCACCCCGAGCCCGCCCGAGTAGATGGGCAAACATTCCGCAAGGCCGAACTCGAGCGAGAAATAGGCGATGACGAGAGGGGCCTGCGCGTTCATGAAAGCGGGCCGCCTGTCGTAGTACTCGCGGTAGGCCGTGCGCGCATCCTCGATCGCGGCTCGCACATCGTCGCGCTCGAGGGCCTGGGACACGCCGTCCTCGCCAAGCTGGTTGATCAGCAGCACAGGGTTCTGCCGCGTCGACTCCCAGCCGTCCGGATCGAGGACGCGGAAAGCCGCCTCGATGCGCGGCTCCCACGTCCAGAGCAGGTCGTGCGCGAAGCGGTTCAGCTCCTGCAGCAGGGAATTGCGGTGGTCGAGTTTCTCGATCATCGAACTACGATGGTATCGACTGCGATGGCTGGGGCATGAAGGCGGTAGTCATGGCCGGCGGCGAGGGATCTCGCCTCCGACCGTTGACCAGCCGTCAGCCGAAGCCCCTGGTGCCCGTCGCCGGGCGCCCGATCATGGAGCACATCCTGCTGCACCTCCGGCGCCACCAGATGCGCGAGGTGGTCGCCACCGTGCAGTACCTCGGCACGTCGATCCGAAACTATTTCGGCGACGGTTCCGAGCAGGGCGTGGCGCTGACCTACTCCGTGGAGGACTCGCCGTTGGGCACCGCCGGCTCGGTGATGCTCGCCCGCGCGCAGCTCACTGAGCCGTTCGTCGTCATCTCCGGCGATTCCCTCACCGACATCGACCTGGTCGCTGCAGCCCGCTTCCACCGGGAACGGCGCGCCCTCGCCACCATCGTGCTCAAGCCGGTGCCCAATCCGCTCGAGTACGGCGTGGTTGTGATCGACGACGGCGGCGCGGTCCAGAGGTTCATCGAGAAGCCGAGCTGGGGTGAGGTCATCTCGGACCTCGCGAACACCGGCATCTACATCCTCGATCCGGCGGTCTTCGATTTCTTCCATGCGGGCGAGGTGACCGACTGGTCGGGCGACGTCTTCCCCAAGCTGCTCAAGCAGGGCGAGCCGGTGTTCGGTTGGGTCGCTCCCGGTTACTGGGAGGACGTCGGAAGCCATGGCGCGTACATCAAGGCCAACTTCGACTGCCTGGAAGGCCGGGTCAAAGTTCAGATTCCGGGCGAGAGGAGAGGTGAGTCGATCTGGGTGCACCCCGACGCGGAGGTTTCTCAGCACGCCCGTATCGACGGCCCGGCACTGATCTGCGCCGGCGCCAAGGTTCGGTCGGGAGCGTGGGTCAATGGGCCGTGCGTGGTCGGCGGCTACACGACGATCGATTCGGGAGCGAAGGTCTCGAACTCCATCATGTGGGACCACACCTACATCGGTGAGAACTCGCGCCTTCGCGGCGCTGTCGTGTGCCGATCCGTGACTGTCAAGAACGGCTGCCTTCTGGAGGAGGGCAGCGTGATCGGAAGCGAGGTCGTGCTCGGCGCCGGGTCGACCGTCAACCCCAACGTTCGAATCTGGCCCAACAAGGAGGTCGAGCCCGGCGCTGTCGTTCATGAGTCGATCATCTGGGCCGGTTCCTGGAAGCGCGGCCTATTCACCTCTTACGGTCTGACCGGCCTGACCAACGTGGAGTTCACGCCCGAGTTTGGCGCCCGGCTTGGCGCGGCGGTCGCCGCGCTCAGCCCGAAAGGGACCGAGATCGCCATCTCCAGGGACTACACACGTTCAGCTCGCATGATCCACCGCGCGGTGATGTCGGGGATGATCTCGTCCGGCGCCAACGTCACCGACCTCTCGGTGCTGCCGGCGCCGGTGGCGCGCTACTGGGCTCGCCACACTCACGTCTCGGCGGTTCACGTGCAGACGTCGCCGGTCGATCCTCGATCCGCGGACATTCGCATCTTCGACGACCACGGCCTCGACCTCGACAAGCGCAACGAGCGAAAGCTCGAGAGCCTCTACTTCCGGGAGGACATCCGCCGCGTCTCGCACTACGAGATGGGCCGGATCATCCGGCGCGACGGCCAGACCGACCGCTATGTCGAGGACATCCTCAGCAAGGTGGACCTCGAAGCGGTGCGCGGCGCGGCCTTCAAGATCCTTGTCGATTACAACAACGGGGCTGCGGCCCTGGCGCTGCCCAGGGTGCTCCAGGAGATGAATGCGACGGTGATCCCGCTCAGCGCGGCGCCGGCAGAGATCGTGTTCGAGCAGGACGCTGACAGCTTTCGTGCGCACCTCGTGGAGATGGGCGTGATCGTTTCCGCCGTCAAGGCGAAGCTGGGCATCTTCATCGACACTCCCGGCGAGCGGTGCTTCCTGATCGATGAGACGGGGGAGGTGCTCGACCACGACGCCTCGTTCGCCGTGCTCGTCCAGCTCGCCCTCGCCGGCAAGCCCGGGATGGTGCTCGGCCCGGCGTCCGCGTCGCTCGCCTTCTCGATGATCGCCGACAGGTTGAAGAGCCGCTTCGTGCCGACGAAGATCACGCCGGGCGCCGTGCTGCGCGCGGCCCAGCACGCGGAGACGGTGCTGGCGTCCGATGGCTCGGGCGGCTACGCGTGGCCGGACTTTGCAGTCTCGTTCGACGCGATCTTCACGACAGTGCGCGTGCTCGAGCTGCTGGCCCACACGGGCGCCTCCCTCGGCGCGCTGCGATCGCGTATCCCCGTGGTGGCGCACCGTGCCGCCGTCGAGTTCTGCCCATGGGAGGTGAAGGGTCGCGTCATGCGGACCATGATGGAGAAGCACCTCAAGGACCGCGTCGACCTCACCGACGGGGTCAAGGTCTTCGTCGATGACGGTTGGGTGCTCGTGGTGCCCGACGCCGACCGTCCCGAATATCACATCATCGCGTCAACCCTGCAGCCGGCGCGCTCGGAAGCCTTGGTCGAGGAATACGCATCCCTGGTGCGGTCGGTGGTCACCGAGATGGCTCCTCAGGCGGAAGGCGTGGTGGAAACCTAGACCGATAAGCTTTAAGGTCGGACAGATCACGCGGGAGTAGCTCATCTGGCAGAGCGCGACCTTCCCAAGGTTGAGGTAGCGGGTTCGATCCCCGTCTCCCGCTCCAGATCGTCCTCGCTTGCGCTCGGCCTCTGTGGAGCGGGAGACGGCGCCATCTCAATGTCGCGCGCGGGATTGACCGCGCGCGCTGCGCTCCAGATCGTCCTCGCTTGCGCTTGGCCCCTGTGGAGCGGGAGACGGCGCCAACTCAATGTCGCGCGCGGGATTGACCGCGCGCGCTGCGCTCCACTGACTTTCGCTCGTTGCGCGGGAGACGGCGCCATTTTAATGTCGCGCGCGGGATTGACCGCGCGCGCTGCGCTCCCCGCACTTTCGCTCGTTGCGCGGGAGACG
>VBIU01000156.1 GCA_005880945.1 Chloroflexota bacterium
AACGTTGGAGGCGGTGCGAAATCAGATCAGCGTTCGGGTCGAGGGTCAGACCGACATCGTGACCATCGGCGTGCCGTACCTCGGGCCTTACAACGTGAACGCGCCCATGAACCCCGTGCTCGTTGTGTGCATGGGTCTGGGCTACCTATTCAACTTCTACCGGAACAAACCGGTTCTCAGAAAAGGTGGAGTGGCGATCCTCACTCATCCGTGTCGCTATGAGTTCGACGCGGTTCAGCATCCCAGCTACATCGACTTTTATGACGAGGTCCTGGCCGACACGACCGACCCGCAGGAGATCGAGAACAAGTACGAGCTTCGATTTGCGGAGGACCCGTGGTTCAGGCAGCTGTACCGAAAGTCACACGCCTACCATGGCGCCCACCCGTTCTACGCCTGGTACTGGGCAGCACACGCGATGGACCACGCCGGCGACATCATCGTCGTGGGAGGTGACCGCGAGGTCGTGCACCGGCTCGGGTTCAAATGCGCGACCACGCTCGAGGACGCTTTCGAGATGGCGGAGCAGACGGTGGGCCGCCACCCGAGCGTGACTCACCTCCGGATGCCCCCGATCATGCTCGCCGACGTCGAATGAAGACGCGATCAGCGTCGCGCCTCCTCGTCGGATTGGCCATTCTGGTCACGAGCTGCGGGGAGACGGGAGGTCCGACCGGGCCCGGCCCTGCAACAGCCCAGAACGTGGTATTGCAGGCGGGCGACATCTCCGGCCTCCAGCGCTGCCCGCAGACAGGCACTTATGACAGGTATCTCGGCACCAGCGGAGATGCGGACGAAGTCACGGCATGGACTCAAGCGAAGAGCCGAGGGGCGATCGAGGGGTACATCTCCGAGTACGCCGACAACTCCGCCGATTGCGGCAATTTCAACTCGGTCGATGCACTCAAGGGTAGGTTGGCATTCGGCTGGGCCCTCAAATTCAAGGATTCCTCGAGCGCGACGGCCGACTATAAAACCGACTCCACCAGATTCAACACGAGTCCAACTGATCTCGCCGCCTTCCGGACCGAAGGAAGCTTGGTCACTGGCTCCGGTACTGGCCTGGGAGAGAACTCGTTGCTCGGAATCGGAACGGTGCAGGCCTTCACGTACTACTTCGCCGTCTGGCAGAACCAGAGCTTCGAGCTCGCCTTTTGGGGATTCAACGTAGCCAAGGTCGCCGGGGACAGGGCGACGACGAACATCAACGGCAGGGTCCACTAGAGATTGACCTGGTATTCGGGGGAAGGCGGCATCACCCGGCTCGCCGGCGCCGTCGGTGGCGCAGTGCGTGATGTGCGCAGGGTTCGGAGGGGCTGGCATTGGGACACGCCCCGGCCGCGCAGCTGGCCCGAGCAGGGCGCTGTGGTGCCGGCGCCCGCGAGCGATCTGGGCTGGGCGCGGCAGGAGCCGGTACGGACCATCAGGTTCCTGATCCAGCGTGGGCTCTTGCTGCCTTTCACAGAGGCCATGGCTCATCCCAAGGTCGAGGGCCGGGAGTGGGTCCGTGAGCTCGAGCGTCCGGTGATCTTCGCCGCCAACCACTCGAGTCACGCCGACACCTCGCTCATCCTGCACGCGTTGGGCGACCGCGCCCGCGAGCGGACTGTCGTGGCCGCCGCAGCCGACTACTGGTTCAAGCGGCCGCTGCTGGGCAACATCGTCAGCCTGTTCCTCAACACCTTCCCTTTCTCGCGAACCGGCGGCGCCCAGGCGCAGCTGCACAGCTCGAGCCAGCTCCTGAAGTCGGGCTGGAACCTCGTGCTGTTCCCCGAAGGCAGCCGGTCGCCGGACGGGCGCATACAGGAGTTCAAGCCGGGCGTGGGCCACCTCGCCAACGAGACAGGTACGCCTGTCGTGCCGATGCACATCCGCGGCGCCTACCAGATCATGCCGAGGGGTCAGAAGCTGCCGCTTCCCGGCCCGGTGCGGGTGAGGATCGGCAAGCCGATGGCGCCTCAGTCCGACGAGGGCTCGCGCCAGTTCACAGCTCGGGTTGAAAAGGCGGTGAGGGCGCTGGCTCTCGAGCCATCGCAGCCAGACCTGCAGGGCACGTGGATCGAACGGTGGAAGGCGCTGGCCCCCAGAGAGCTTCGTTACGAGGACAGCGGCGCTCCGGGGGCCCCGGTCCCAATCGAGGCGCCGAAGGTCACCGCGCCGAAGGGGCCTCCTCAATCCGAAAAACCGGGTGGTCGGGGGCAATCCGCCGCAGGTCCGCCTCGGGCGAGTCGGCCGAAACGCCGCTGAAGAAGACTCCGACCTCGGCCTTCCACTTTTTCAGGTAGGCCCTGAGGATCGGGATCTTCTCCGAGTCGGTGACCTCGACCGCCTTGAAGGGCTCGACCTTCGTCCCAAGCAGGAGCTCTCCGGCCTGGGCCACGCGCATGTTGCGCACCCACTGGGTCTGGCCGCGGGGCGCGACGAGGTACTGCTTGCCCTCGTATTTGAGGAGGTTCACGGGTGCGCTCCGCCATTCGCCTGACGTGCGGCCCTTGACGCGCAGGATCCGCGAGCCCCAGACGCTGATCCCCGCTCGCGTCATGGCGGCGACGGTTGGGTTGAAAATTGTCTTGGTGAACCAGCCGGGCCGGCGGTAGTACGCCATCTACGAGCTACCATACGGCGCGCCGTGACCTACTCGATAGTGGCCCGCGACAAGCGAACCGGCGAGCTCGGTGTGGCGGTGCAATCCCACTACTTCCAGGTCGGGCCTGTCGTGCCCTGGGCGCTTGCCGGCGTTGGTGCCGTGGCAACTCAGTCCCACGTCAACATCAGCTACGGCCCGTTGGGGCTCGAGCTGCTGCAGGCCGGCTACACCGCGGAACAGGCGCTGAAAGCGCTGACGGCAGGGGATCCGCACGCCGATCTCCGCCAGTGCGCCATCGTCGACGCGGCCGGCAACGTGGCCGCGCACACCGGCGCGAAATGCATTCCAGCCGCCGGCCACAGGCTCGGCGACGGTTTCAGCTGCCAGGCCAACCTGATGGAGAGGGACACCGTGTGGGGCGCCATGGCCACCACGTTCGAGTCGACCGACGCGCCCCTGGCTGACCGCATGATGGCCGCGCTCGATGCCGCCGAGGCGGAGGGCGGGGACATACGCGGCAGGCAATCGGCGGCGATGCTCGTCGTCTCGGGCACCGGCACCGGCAAGCCCTGGAAGGACCGCCTAATCGATCTTCGCGTGGAGGACTCACCGGAGCCCCTGATCGAGCTGGGCCGGCTTCTGCACATCAGGCGCGCTTACGATGCGGATGCGGAGGCAGACGACCTGGATGAGGCCGGCGATCACGCCGCCGCGGGGGTGAAGCGCCGCCTTGCGTTCGACCTTGCGCCCGAGAGCATCGAGCTGCGCTTCTGGGCTGGAATCGCCATGGCAAGCTCAGGCGACATCGACGGCGGCTGCGTGCTGATCGGTGAGGCGGTGAGTCAGAACGGCCGGTGGTTGGAGACCGTCCGGCGGCTCGTTCCTGCCGATCGACTGGCGGCCGACGTGGCCAGGGCGATCGAGGCCCGCCTCGCCGCGGGTCCGACCTCCAAGTAAACTTCACGCGTCTTGGGGAAATCGAAAGGCCCGCGTCGAGGCCCGCGAACGCCAAAGGTGCGCAAGACGGATCGCGACGATGGAGATCAGAAAGAGGCGGCGGTCGTCATGGACGCCGTCGTCGCGCAGGCTTTGCCGAACGCGATGTTCGAGGTCGAGCTCGAGAACGGGCACAAGCTGATCGCGTACGCAGCGGGGCGCATGCGGCGCTACTTCATCCGCATCACGCCTGGCGATCGCATCCGCGTCGAGCTGTCGCCGTACGACCTGTCGCGGGGACGCATCGTCTACCGCTATCGCGAGTAGCTTGACCCCCGGCGTCGCCGGCACCCTCGACTCTCTCCGCGTCTTTGACCTCGAGCAGCTTCGCTACGCAGGCGCGCCCATCCATCCCGCGCACACTCCTGGATTCAACTACTTCCTGCACCGCCACCACGCCGCCGGCGCGCCCGAAGCGCGCACCGGCGCATCAGGCATCGTCGTCATGCCGGAGCACTCGGGCACCCACATCGACGCCCTGGCGCACCAGGCAGAGAACCTGACACTGCACGGGGGAGTGCACGTCGACTCGAACGTCCAGACGTCGGCCGGGTTTCGCGTCCACGGCATCGAGACGATGGCGCCGCTCGTGGGCCGAGGCATCCTCCTCGATGTGGCAGGCGCCGGGCGGCTGGAGCCGGAGCACTCGATCACGCCTCAGGAGCTGGAGGCGTGCGGACCGGTTTCGGTGCGCTCTGGGCTGAGCCGGAGGCATACATGCGAGCGGCGGGCGTAAGCGGTGCGGGCTCGCGATGGCTCGCCGAGCGAAAGGTCAAGGCCGTCGGGGCGGACAACATGGCATTTGACGTGATCGGGCCGAAGGACCCAGAGCTGGGGGTGACGCTGCCAGGCCACATCCTGCTGCTGGTCCGGGCGGGCATCCCGATCATCGAGAACCTCAACCTCGAGGAGCTGGCCGCCGCCAAGGTCTACGAGTTCGGCTTCGTCTGCCTTCCCCTAAAGATGCGGGGCGCGACCGGCTCACCGGTGCGCCCGATCGCTCTGGCCGGCGCGTGAGCGCCACCCGGCTCAGTCTGCAAGACCACCGAATAGACGGCCGGGATGCCGGGCTGGGAGCGAGCGGCTAGCGGCGTCCCACGGTCTGGAAGCAGTCCAGGCAGTAGACCGGGCGGGCGCCGGTCGGCACGAAGGGCACTTGCGTCTGCTTTCCGCAGTTGGAACAGATCACGTCGTGCATCGCGCGCGTCCGGCCGTTGCCTTCAGAGGTGCGCCGAGCCGCCCGGCATTCCGGACAGCGCCGGGGCTCGTTCTGAAGACCCCGTGACTGATAGAACTCCTGCTCCCCCGCCGTAAAGAGGAAATCGCGACCGCAGTCACGGCACTGCAACGTTCTGTCCGAGAAACTCACCGTCTGGCCCCCCCAAAAAAGTCGCTCGAAGGCCCGGACGGATACGACCGGTCTACCCCCCCTAGCGTACCGGGGGCGATTTTAGCGCGCCGGACGCCAGTTTGGATAGCCGGGTTTCGGCGAGCCCGGCGCCACGCCCGGTTATCCTCAACGGCCGTGATCGTCGACGCCCACCTGGACATCGCCTGGAACGCAATAGCGGCCGGCCGAGGCTTCCTGGGCGAGCCGGCGCCCGGTTACGTGATCAGCCGGTCGTCGCTGAGAGCCGCCGGGGTTGGTCTTGTCTTCGCCACCCTCTACACGGCTCCCGCGCGCGCCCGGCGCGCGATGCGCACCCGGTTTGTTTACGAGAACGAGCACGAGGCCCACATCATGGCCGTCGCCCAGGTCAACTATTACCGAAGTTGTGGACTGCGGCTGATTCGCACGAGGACCGAGCTCGACGCGTATGTCCGCGGCTGGACGAGAGGCCAGATCGCGGCCGTGCTGCTGATGGAGGGGGCCGACCCGGTCGAGACGCCATCACAGCTCGGGGCGTGGACCGACATGGGTGTTCGCATCATCGGACCGGCATGGGGGGCCACCCGGTACAGCGGTGGCACCGGCGCGCCAGGCGGACTGACTGACCTGGGCGTGCAGCTCCTGAAAGCGATGCGGCGCAAGCGAGTGATCCTGGATCTGAGCCACTTGGCCGAGGAGGCGGTGTCTGACGCCTTCCGGATGTGGCGAGGACCGATCATGGCTTCGCACAGCAACGCGCGCTCGATTGTGCCGGGCGACCGGCAGATCACGGACGCGACAGCGGCCGAAGTCGCTCGCCGGGACGGCATGCTCGGGATCAGCTTTTATGCGCACCATCTGAGGAAATCGGGCAGTGCTTCGCTCGACGACGTCGTGCGTCACACGGTCCACCTCGCGCGTGCCGCGGGTGGGCCCGAGCGAATCGGCTTCGGCACGGATCTGGACGGCGGTTTCGGCATCAAGTACGCACCGATCGCCGATCTGGCGGAGCTGAAGCGCCTTCCCGGCCTGCTGCGGCGCCACTTCAGCCGGGCCCAGACCAAGGGGATCATGGGCTCGAACTGGCTCGAGTTCCTGGGCCGGGCTCTTCCTGATTAACGCTCCTCACCCCTGCCCTTCCCCTCAAGGGGGGAGGGACGCGCTAAAGCGCGGCGACCAGCTGCTTTGCGCTCATGAACGCGAAGCCCATGCCATGCCCGTTATAGCCCGCGCACAGGTAGACGTTCGCCATGCCGTCGACAGGGCCGACAAGGGGTAGCCCGGACTCCGTAAACCCCATCGTGCCTGCCCACCGGTGCGTGACTTCCCCGTCCGCGCCAAGGTGACGCAGGTGCGCCTCGAGATGCGCCTGGATCGCGGCCGTCGGCCGCTCGTCGTAGCCGACCTCGGTCTCGTAAGCCGCGTCCCGCCAGCCACCGACCAGCACTTCTCCGGTGGGCATCTGCCGCCAGTACCGATACCCGAAGTTCGAATAGGTGGGCTGCTCGCATAGCGTGGCCCTTTCGGGTTCAGACGCCAGCATCTGCGCACGCCGCGGAGTGATCGGAACCTGGGGCAGGAGCTGCGGCGTGTACGCGTTGGTGGCCAGGATCACGCAGCCGGCGCGGCATTCCGCATCATCGGCACGCACGAGCACGTCGCCGCCACCCGGCTCGATCGCAGTCACTTCCACGCCCTCCCGGACAGAGCCTCGAGCCGCCTGTCGCGCGAAAGCCCCGACCAGGAGCGAGGGCGTGACCTCGCCGTCGCTCGGGTTCGTGAGCCGCCGGCCGTCCCAGTCGCAATCGAACCCGTCCTCGCTCAGAAGCTGGGCGGATTCCGCGAGCTGCAGCGCCTCCTTCTCGCCGGAGGCGAGCGTGATGCTGCCCAGGCGGCGGTGGCCGATCTCCTGTCCCTTGACTGCCTCGATCTCTTCGACGTGGTTCTCCATCGTCATGTGCCATATGTCCCGCGCACGCGAGCGGCCGAATATCCGCACCGCCTCGGCGTAGCAGTCGGCGACTCCGGCAAGCAGAAAGCCGGCGTTGCGGCCGCTGGCGCCTGAGGCGAGGTGATT
Source organism: Chloroflexota bacterium (assembly GCA_005880945.1). Classification (GTDB taxonomy): domain Bacteria; phylum Chloroflexota; class Dormibacteria; order Dormibacterales; family Dormibacteraceae; genus Palsa-872. The sequence goes on from VBIU01000156.1 coordinate 7,030, forward strand.
CCGCTCCACGAGAACCGCGTCGATGCCTTGCTTCCCGAGGTGGTGCAGCAGGCTGACCCCGGTGATGCCCCCGCCGATCACGAGCACGTCGGCCCGGTCCGGCAGCCGTCCGGGATAGCGCTCAGGCGGTCGCGGCCAGAAGGGAGTGGTCAATCGAGTTGGATCGAGGGACCGAATAACATGGACATGCCACATGGATTTTGAGAGCTATGACGTCCTGGTAGTCGGCGGAGGTCTCGCCGGCATCAGGGCAGCGATAGCTGTGGTCGAGGCCAATCCCCGGCTCAAGGTGGCGATGGTCTCCAAGGTTTACCCGATGCGCAGCCACACCGTTTCTGCCGAGGGCGGAGCCGCTGCGGTGCTGCGGCCGGAGGACAGCTACGAGACCCACGCCTTCGACACCATCAAGGGCTCGGACTACCTCGCCGACCAGGACGTGGTCGAAGCTTTCGTCCGCGAGGCGCCGATCGAGGTCATTCAGATGGAGCATTGGGGGTGCCCCTGGAGCCGGGAGCCTGACGGCAAGATTTCCGCCAGGCCGTTCGGCGGCATGACGACCTGGCGGACATGCTTCGCCGCCGACAAGACCGGCTTCCACATGCTGCATACGGTCTTCCAGACGTCCCTCAAGTTCGATCAGATCCATCGCCACGACGAGGCGTTCGCCACCAAACTTCTGGTGGAGGACGGGCGGTGCGTCGGCGTGGTCGCCATCGACATGCGGAGCGGGAAGTTCGACGCGATCACCGCGAAGGCGGTGATTCTCGCCACCGGCGGCCTCGGCCGGGTTTATGCATTCACGACGAACGGCAACATCTGCACCGGTGACGGCATGGCGCTCGCCTATCGCGCGGGCGTCGGGCTGAAGGACATGGAGATGGTCCAGTTCCATCCCACCGGGCTGCCGTTCACGGGGATCCTGATCACCGAGGCGGTGCGCGGCGAGGGCGGCTACCTGACCAACAAGGATGGCGAGCGCTTCCTCAAGCGCTACGTGCCGAACAAGATGGAGCTTGGGCCGCGCGACATCATCTCGCGAGCGATGACGACAGAGTTCGAGGAGGGGAGAGGCTTCGAGGGCGCGCACGGCAAGTACATGCACCTCGACGTCAGGCACCTCGGCGAGGCGGTGATCGACAGCAAGCTGCCGTTCATGCGCGAGCTCGGCCGGGAGTTCGTCGGCATTGACATCGTGCATGACCCCATCCCGGTGCGGCCCGTGCAGCACTACATGATGGGCGGCGTGGATGCCGACATCTCGGGGGTCACCCCGCTCGCCGGCCTGTACGCAGCCGGCGAGTGCGCCAATGTCGGTCTGAACGGCGGCAACCGGTTGGGCTCTAACTCTCTGTCGGAATGCCTCGTGTTCGGCGCCGCGGCGGGAAGGCAAGCCGCTGACTATGTGAGCTCCGCAAGAGCGCCCGGCTCGAACCCAGTGGGAGCCATGCTGAAGGACGAGACCGCCCGCATCGAGGCTGCTTATCTCGACAAGAAGGGGGGCGACGAACGCATCGGCGCGATTCGCGAGGAGATGCAGCTGGCGATGGACGTGGGCGCCGGCGTGTTTCGGACGCGCGAGGGCCTCGAGAAGCTGACCAAGCAGCTGGGAACGCTCCGGGATCGTTTCGAGAAGATCAAGATCGAGGACTCCAGCCGCACGTTCAACACCGAGCTGATGGCTGCCATGGAGCTCGACTTCATGCTCGAGGTCGCCGACGTGATCACGTACTCGGCCCTGGCGCGTGAGGAATCACGAGGCGCACACTCGCGACGAGACTATCCGGAGCGGGACGACGCCAAGTACCTGAAGCACACCGTCGCCTTCCGCACCGACGACATCTCCCCGCGTCTGGAGTACCGCGACGTTCGGATCACCAACTTCAAGCCGCAAGCCCGCACTTACTAAAGGAGACCATTTGGCGGACAAGAGGATCACGATTCGCGCCACGCGGTTCGACCCCGAGAAGGACAAATCGCCGCGCCTCCAGTCCTACGACATCCCCTTCAGCGACGACAGCATGGTCGTGCTGGACGCGCTCAACTACATCAAGTCGCACGTCGACGGCAGCCTCAGCTATCGCTGGTCGTGCCGGATGGGCATCTGCGGAAGCTGTGGCATGACCGTCAACGGGACGCCGAAGCTGACGTGCAGCGCGTTTCTTCGCGACTACTGGCCGCGATCCGTGACGGTGACCCCGTTGAACAACTTTCCGATCGTTCGCGATCTAGTGGTCGACATGGAGGACTTCATGCACAAGCTGAAGTCCATCAAGCCGTGGATCATCCGCAAGCAGGAGATTCCACTTGGGGCCGGCGAGCACCGCCAGACGATGGATCAGATCGGCGAGTTTCGCCAGTTCAGCCAGTGCATCAACTGCATGCTCTGCTACGCGGCCTGTCCGGTCTATGGGCTTGACAACGAGTTTCTCGGGCCGGCGGCCATCGCGCTTGCGCGCCGCTACAACCTCGATTCACGCGACCAGGGGACCAAGGAGCGGCTGCCGATGATCGCCCATCCCGACGGGATCTGGGAATGCAGCTTCGTCGGCGAATGCTCTGTGGTCTGTCCGAAAGGCGTGGACCCGGCCAAGGCCATCCAGCAGACCAAACTCGACACGACGATGCGCTTCGTGCTTCCCTACGGCAACCGCGAATGAGCGCGGAGGCCGAAACCGCGACCCGAACGTATCGGCCCCCCATGGGTGCCGGTTGGTGGACGCGGAAGGGTCACTACTTCTGGTACATGGTTCGCGAGTTCACAGCGCTGCCGCTGGCGCTGTGGCTTCTCTGGCTCCTTTACGAGATCCAGCGGGCGGGACGCGGCCCCTCCGGCTACTACCCGCCCAACTCAACCGCATTCGTGATCTTCAGCGCGATCTGCCTGCCATTCGCGCTCTATCACAGCTTCACCTTTCTCAAGCTCGCCGGGGTGATCCTCCGCGTCAAGCTGCTCGACAAGCCTCTGGCGTCGGGGGTGATAGTCGCAACGATGTTCGGCACGTGGCTTGTCGCGTCAGTCGTCGTCGGCGCGGTGCTTATCGGTTTCGGCCGGTGACCGAGCAGGTAGCGCGCAGGCCGGCGCTGGCTCACCTGTTCTGGTGGTTCATGTTCTCCCAGGGCGGCGTGCTGGCTGCCCTTCTCATCCCGGTTCACATCGTGGTCCAGGGCATCCTCGGGCCGCTGGGCGTCGTCAAGGTCGTGGACCGCCACTACGACACCTGGATCAGCATCCTGGGCAACCCGATCGTGAAGCTTTACCTGCTGGTCTTGATCTCGCTGCCCTTTTTCCACTTCGCGCACCGGCTCCGGTACCTGCTGGTGGACCTCGGCGTCCCAGCCGCCAAGAGCTTTCCGGCGCAGGTGGTTTTTTACGGAGCCGCCATCCTGGTGACCCTGGTCACCATCTGGGTGCTCCTGACGACCGCGCCGATCTCGCTAGGGTGACCAACGGGTGTTCACGGTCGAAACGTTTCCCGCCCCGGAGCTGGGCAACGCGAGCTTCATGGTTGCGGACCCGGAGCGCGGCGTCGCGCTGGTCATCGATCCACTTCGAGATGTCGACGCCTATCTGAGGCGGGCCGATTCGCTCGGGGTCAAGATCACTGCTGCGCTCGACACCCACCTCCATAACGATTTCGTGTCAGGCCGCCGCGAGCTGCACAAGCTGGTCGGGACTGACCTTGCCGAGCTGGCTCCGGGCCGCGAACTTCAGGTCGGAGAGATCAGTCTCCGCGCGCTGCACACGCCCGGCCACACACCGGACCATCTGAGCTATCTACTGACCGAGGAAGATCGCCCGCGGGCGCTGTTCTCTGGTGGCGCAGTCATGGTGGGCGCCATCGCCCGAACCGACCTGTTCGGACCGCACCTGGCCGTGCCTTTGGCGATGGAGGCACTGCGAACGCTGCAGGTTCGGCTTCGTGGACTGCCCGACGACCTCGCCGTGTATCCGACTCATGGGAGCGGCTCGTTTTGTGGCACCGGTGGCCGCAGTGGCCACGAGACGACCCTTGGACAGGAACGCGCAACCAACCCGTTCTTCCAGACCACAGAGGTGATGCCGTTCCTGGCCCGGGCGCTCAATCAGCAGCGCTATCCCACCTACTACCGCGACATGGCTGCGATCAACCGCGCCGGCGCTCC
>VBIU01000157.1:0-1533 GCA_005880945.1 Chloroflexota bacterium
GTCGAGATCGCAGTAATCGACACAGGCATAGGGATCGCCGAGGCGGACTTGGGTCGTCTTTTCGGCGAGTTTCAGCAACTGCCTGTCGGTCCAGGGGGCAAGCATGAAGGTACGGGGCTTGGCCTGGCTCTGACCAAGCGCTTTGCCGCCCTACACGGCGGCGGCGTTGCGGTGGAAAGCAAAGTTGGAACGGGAAGCACCTTTACCATCCGGCTGCCCGCAAAGTCCAAATCACCAACGATCTCTGCGCCCGATGAGCTCGAAGCAAGTCGGACCGCCGATCTCACGCGGCCACTCATCCTTGTGGTCGAGGACAATCCGCAGGCGGCTGAGATTCTGAGCCGGCACCTCGAGGGCGGCGGATTCCGAATGGAGATCGCTCACACCGGGACCGACGCTTTGAGGATGGCCCGAGAACTCAAGCCAGTGGCGGTGACCCTGGACATTCTGCTGCCTGAGATTGACGGCTGGGAGGTGCTGAGCCGGCTCAAAGACGATGAGACCACACGCAACATCCCGGTGGTTGTCGTCTCGGTGCTCGACAAGCCCGCGCTTGGCCGGGCGCTAGGTGCAATCGATTACTTCGTCAAGCCCGTGGACGCGAGGGCGCTGTTATCGCGCCTCGGCCAGTACACGTTCGCATCTGAGGTGAGGCAAGAAGACGTCAATGTCTTGGTGGTCGACGACGAGCAGCCGAACCTCGATCTGATTGAAGCGCTGCTGAGGCCCGCCGGTTTCAACGTGCTGAGGGCGAGTGGCGGTCAGCAAGGGATTGAGATCGCACGATCCCAGCTGCCAGACCTGATTCTCCTGGACCTGATGATGCCAGGGATCAGCGGCGTCGACGTGGTGGAGCAGCTCCGGAGCCGAGATGAAACGCGAGCAATCCCGATCTTGATTCTCACCGCCAAGACCCTTACGGACGATGACAAGAGGTCGCTGAACGGCCAGGTCGCAGCGATCTTCCAGCGCGACTCTGTGGCGGGCACCGAGCTCGTGGAGTGGCTCAAAGGAATCGTGCAGAAGACGGCTCCGAAGGCCGGCTCGTAACGTAGCTCCCGCCGCTTTGCTCCACCGGGTCCCGAATCTGGGAGGTCTCGTCCACTGAGAGGGATTTCGACGCTTAACGAGTTATAAACCGCGCGTAAGCCTGTACAGTGCACCGCGCCATGACTTGCCCTGGAGTCGCTAAACGCGGACGCAGGTGGATGACCGGTCGCGTGCTCATCGGGATCGGCTCGGTGCTGATCGGCCTCGTGCTTGCGGGCGGCGCTGCCCGGCCGGCGCAAGCCGCCGTGAATACCGCGACAACGCTCCAGCTTGGGTTCACGCCCAACCAGGTCATGGCTGCCGAGATCAACGGCGACGGCAAGCTCGATGTGGTGGCGTCGGGGAACGCACAAGCGGTATTCCTCGGCAACGGCGACGGCACCTTCCAGGCCCCAATCATCACCTTCGGCCCCAGCTCGGCGACCGCGGCTGCGCTGGGTGACTTCAACGGGGACGGGAAGGTCGATCTGGCGGTGGGAAGCA